>JAEXYH010000100.1 GCA_023451735.1 Pseudomonadota bacterium
CTTGAAAGCCGGGCTGTGGTTCCGGCGCGGTCGTCTCGTCATGGTATCTTCTGTTCCCGGCATCTAAGCCGAACTCAGGCAGAAATTCCACTTATCCTAGCTGTGCAGATTTCCCGAACCATCTCTGTACTGAGCGATGAGCAGGGCGATATTTTATGCGGAACTCGCCGGTCGAGCCATAGCGAATCGAGAGAAAAACGCGGATCGTTAATTTACATCCGCTCAAGAGTGTACCAACACACCTCTTATTCCATATAGTTGATTAGCATGCTGCACATCAGCGTTGCTGCATTTGAAGCTGAGCGAGCCGACGATTTCGACAATGTGGCCACCGGTCTACACCCAGTTCAGATCAGTCAGTGCTCAAAGTTAGTCAGCCCCGTTATGGGTGGCGAACGATATTGGCCTGAGTGTCTGGTACGCCAGTTCTTATGGCGCGCGGGAAAATAATGAGCTGCCAGAGTGCGCAGAAAGCAAGAAATGCATAGATTGCTTGCTCTAACGGCAAGGAAGTCCATCGAAATAGCGTTGCAAAGACATCCAAACCAAAAGCTCCCGAAATTCCCCAAGCGAAACCGCTGAGGATAAGGGCACCCAGGGTAATCAGATTGCCAAAATGCATGCGTGTTGCTCCAAGCCATGGTCTCGCTAGCAAAAGCACAATGACACACATTTAGTTCCCGCCAACAGCATGCGGTCGCTGAAAGGCTCCACTCTAAAAGCGGAGCCTGGTAATGTAGCTCAGAGGATGGATACGTTTTCTGCTTTGGATTTGCCGGTCTTGCGATCCTGTCCCACATCGTAGCTGACTTTCTGGCCATCCTGCAGCGAACCGCCGTAGCCGACGGCGGAGATGTGGACGAAAACGTCCGGGCCGCCGTTGTCAGGTGTGATGAAACCGAAGCCTTTGTCCTGAGCGAAGAATCTTACTGTGCCTGTCGCCATAGTGTCCTCATTGATTGAATAGGAGGCGGTTATGTAGCGCTCTGACCTGAAGCCTACAAGGTCTGAACGCGTTCCAACTTCTGGTCGACTTTAGACTGACTTCCACGTTTTCTGCACTACATCGCGCTCATGGATTTCGCAAAAGTATAAAAGGCGGAACAGTTGCACCGGATCGATGTCGCTCATGTTCGCATCTGTGGCCAGCGAGACGTATCTCTGACAAGCGCTGAAGGTCTCCGCATAGCACGGAGGTTGCTTGCAGAGTTCACCGGGTTGGAGCCGGAGGAGGAAATCCAGGCTTATCGCCTTGATGCTCGATTGTGATTGCGGCGGAAGTTTCGACTTAGGGTGTTGAACACATGGGTGTAACTGCGTGAGTGAAAGCTCGATCGCGTCGCTGCAGCACTTCGCCTCGGCATCTCCGAGGGCCTGTCAGGCAATGATCTTCTGACATTCGTGGAACAGAGAGGTGGAAAGTCTTCCGCAAAAAATGTATGCCGCGCTTCGCTGGCAATGCTGTCCAGTCCACAAGTGGCCAACAGGGATGCGCTGGAGCGGATATTTGCGGTAGCAATGCATCAGTATCTGCGCGGCTAGTCTTGTCCAGGCGGGTGCAAAGCCGGCAACAAAATCCCTTAGACCAGGCTCGCGCTGCCCTTAGTGGACCGCTCGCCGGCGACCTCCACAGTGGTTGAAACTGCTACGTCCATCCCTGTGGCTAACCTTGTTCAATTCAGGCCGCGCTTTTCCTTTCCGACCTTACTATCCGCGCCATGCACAGAGACGTGGTCAGCTGTAAGAAAACAGTCATATTCGTCTCCTGTGATCCAGGAACATAGTTGCCGCTTTATACGTTTTGGCGCCTCGAACCTGGAGATAGATGATGAAGAACACGGCGGAAGCGTCTTGCAAACCCGAGCGTATCTCTCCGGAGGCTCGCCTTGCCAACACCAACGAAACCGTGAAGGCGTTGTTGGCGGCGGAAACGCAGGCCCGCATGGCCAAGACCGAAAAGCTGCGTGCGCTGCGTTTGGCGCAAGCCGGCTGAACCTGGTTTTCTTGATGGGAGGTACGGAATGACTGCTTCAGACGCGCCCTTTGCTCTGGTTATCGATGACGATGTCCTCATACGGATGGACGCTGCGGACATTCTCGAACAGTGCGGTTTCCGAACGCATGAGGCAGGTGACGTCGAAGAGGCAATTGGCGTGCTTGAGGCACATCATCGCGACATCCAGCTGCTATTCACGGATGTCCAGATGCCAGGAACTCGGGATGGTTTCGATCTCGCAAGGCAATGCGCCGCCCGTTGGACGCATATCTCCATCTTGGTCGCATCGGGCCAAGCGAAACCAGGGCCCGACAGCATGCCGGAGGGTTCAACCTTCGTGACAAAGCCATTTAGCGCGGCGCTCGTCCAGGAGCGCTTTATTGAAATCATGCCTGACGGCCAGAAGCCGGAACCTCTCAAGCGGATCGAGAAAGATGCAGAGAACGAATTTTGAAGCAAGGTTTGCCTTCACCGATGCGGAGCGCGCTAAGTTCAGGGTTCTCGACATCAAGGACAGTCTGGGCTGTGACGTATTCGGCGAGCTTGTTGGCTCTGAGATTGTCTTCGCGGATAGCGAAGCCCTAAAGATTGCGATTGCAGGGACGCTCGGTCTGGAGCCGTCTGCCGTTGGTCTATCGCTGCTGGAAGAGCCTGCCGTTTTTTGACCTCCGTCGATCGTGATCACCTCGCAGCGGCATCCAGGTTTTCCCTGGGATACCATGTTCTGCGAATGCGTGTGCCAGCCTCCAATAAGGCGAACTGACATTTGCAGTTGTTCACCAAGGGTTGCGGGTCCGGTAGAATCTCTAAAAAATGCCGTATGGAATGTCGAACAGAACCTGAACGCAACGACACCCTGCCTGAACGCCATTGACGACATCTGATCTAACTTCAAACACTGATGATCGCCTGGCTGCTCTTACGCGCAGCGGTCTCTCGGAAAAGTCCGGACGCGAGAAATTCGGCGCTCTCACCGAGCATGTCCGGGCGATGCTCGATGTCCCTGTCGCGATCGTATCCATTGTCGACGACGATCGACAGGTTTTCGCGGGACATTGCGGCCTTCCTGAGCCTTGGGCTTCCAGGGGCGAAATGCCACTCACGCACCGGTTCTGCCAGCACGTGGTCGATCGGAATGAAGTTCTGGTCATCGATGACGCCAGGTTGAACGACCTCGTCAAGTATAACGGCGCGCGATAGGCGATCTCGGTGTGATCGCCTATCTCGGGGTCCCGATCGCCCTTCCCACCGGTCAGGTGGTTGGTGCCTTGGCCGTGATTGATGTCGAGCCGCGAGATTGGACGGACAGAGAAACTTAATCGCTGCAGTCCTTGGCCCGAGTCATCGAACAACAGGTCACAACGGTCATTTCGGAATACCGCTACCGGACGTTTTTACACTGGAACTTTCAGTTCGACCGATTCTTCAGTAGCCGGAAGAAGGCGCTCGTCAAAGCGAAGTGCATTTCTCGCCCGGTAGTGCGTGCGGTCGCAAACACGGTTTCAGGTCTTCCGACTGAAAACGCGTTCTCACTTGGGCCTTTTCACGGATGCTCATTGGTCACCGCACGAATGCTCCACGCTTGAAGCTACAGGAAATGAGCTATCGTCGCTCCTGGGAATTACGCGTGAGCTGATTGATGACGAGTTCTGGGTTGGTCGCCCGAATGCCGGGTCTTATCTGGCGAGCCGCGAGGCGAGAACGGACTTCATCCCTGCCCAATGGTGTCGAATACAGATATCCTTGACACTGATCACAACCTTCTCGGATCAACGTTGCGGACTGTTCGGCTGTTTCCACTCCTTCCGCAGTGATTGTCGCTTGGAAACTTTTGCCAAGGCCGATGATGGCGCGAACGATGGAAAGGCTGTCGCTGGAAAGAGGCAGCCCGGCAATGAACGAGCGATCAATCTTGATCTTGTCGAAAGCGAAACTGCGCAGGTAGGAGAGGCTAGAGTACCCGGTCCCGAAGTCATCGAGAGCGATGCGAACGCCTAGATTCTTGAGCTGCCTCAGATTGTCGAGGTTTTCCTCGCTGTCACGCAGGAAGATGCCCTCAGTGATCTCGAGTTCGAGACGGTCTGGCAACAATCCCGATTTTTCTAGCGCGACCGCGACCTGCCTGGCAAGGTTGAAGCCCGTGAACTGAAGTGGGGACAGATTGACAGCGATCCGAACATCCGATGGCCAATGGGCAGCTTCGAAACAAGCCTGCTCCATTACCCACTTCCCGATAGCAGGTATGAGCCCGGCTGCCTCGGCCGCTGGAATGAACTCGGCTGGAGAAACCGGTCCCAGTTCAGGATGATCCCACCGCAGCAGCGCCTCGCAACATACGGTGCCCTCGCTTTTGGCGTCTACGATCGGCTGATAGACGAGACGAAGTTCGCCTCGCTCAAGCGCGAGCCTTAGTTCGTCGCGCAGCCGCCGCTCACGATCGGCGCGCTCTTCCATGACGGGCTCGAAAAATGCAAAGCCACCCGTCCGCTTTTCTTTTACATCGTAAAGGGCCAGATCTGCGCGCTTCAGTAGCTCGTCCGCATGAGCGCCGTTCTTCGGATGCAGGGTAATACCGACGCTGCAACCAATTGTGACCTCTTGTCCATCCAACGCAAAGGGCTTTGCCAGTTCCGACGTGATCCTGGCGGCAAGATCGATTGCCGAATCTGGAGCAGGGCAATCGGTTTGGATTATTGCGAACTCGTCTCCTCCCAAGCGCGCGACGATATCCGTTTGTGCCTTTGCTGCGATAAGGCGCGCCGCAACCTGGCGAAGCATCTCATCTCCTGCGAGGTGCCCCAAGCTGTCATTGACGAACTTGAACCTGTCCAGATCGACGAGGTGCAGGGCAAATGTCTTGGCGCCAGAGGCCCGGCTTAACTGTTGCGCGAGCAGGTCCTGAAACGCCAATCTGTTGGGAAGTTCAGTCAGGATGTCGTGACGCGAGAGATGGAGATTGCGCTTCTCCATCGCGAGGCGCTCCGTCACATCCTCCGATACGCCCAGGAGGTAACGAGGCTTGCCATCAGCGTCTGGTACGCCGACCTTCTGTGTTCTCAAAGAGCGTACACCCTTTGAGGTTGGGACTGGTTCGTTTTCGATAACGACAAGCTCCTCGCGCGCCACCACGGCCCGATCAGCAGCTATGAACCGCTCTGCGTCTGGCTCGGAGAAGAAATCGAAATCCGTTTTGCCGACAATTTGTTCTCGAGTGAGTCCGAGCAGATCTTCGCCCGCCTTGTTGATCAGGACGAACCGCCCGTCCTTGACGTCTTTAACGAACAGCATCGAAGGAATGCTCTCAACGATGGCATCAAGAAAGATGCGTGTGCTCTTCAGGTCGACGGCGGCCTTTTCGCGCTCCGTCACATCGATCATGGCCGCAAGAATGCATGACTTTCCCGCATGTTGGATACGGCGCGCGAACGGCAGGACCCTTATCGTGTGCCCGCCCGCAGCAACGTGGGTCCAGGGATCCTTGGGTTCATAGGTCTCTGCTATCGTGGTGATATGATCGATCGTGTTCTCTCGCTCCCGCGGCGGACGGATATCAAGAACTGACATTTGCTTAAACGCCGGTCTGGCGTAGCCGTAGAGGAGGCAAGCCGCGTCATTGACTTCGACGAAGCCGAACGTCTGCGCGTCGAAAATCCACATCGGTACCGGGTTGCGATCAAACAACATCTGGAAGGACGCCTCGCGGCGCTTTCGCTCGCTAATGTCACGCAGGATCACGCCCATATGAGGTTTCCCGTCGCTCTGCCAGATGCCGACGGAAAACTCTACCGGAGCATCTTCCCCCGATTTAGTCCGCAGCGTCGCTTCGATCCCCCCGATCGACGCATATTCCTTTCCCGATCTCAGGAAGCGTTTCGATGCAGCCATGACCTTGCGCGCGAGTTCCGAGGGGATAAGATCTAAAAGCGAAAGCTCCAGAAATTCATTGCGGTCATAACCCAGTATTTTCGACGCCCCTGCATTTGAGTGGGTTATCCGGTCAGGGAACGTAACGTGAAGAATCCCGTCCGCCGTCGTACGGCTCAGGCAAAGCGCCGTTTTCTGTGCCTCCGAGAGACGCTTCAGCTCGAACTGGTCCATGACCAGTTTCGCGAGAGACTGTAGACGTGATCGATCTTGTGCGGAAAACTCCAACCGAGGCTTATCGTCGATGATGCACAGCGTTCCGATGACGTGGCCTCGAGGTGTCACCAGTGGCGCGCCGGCGTAAAATCGAATGAATGGTTCTCCAGCCACCAGCACGTTTGAGGCAAAGCGCGGGTCGTCTCTGGCATCCGGAATGACCAGAACATCGTTGGTCAGAAGAGCATGGGCGCAGAGGGAAATCGTCCGGCTTGTCTCATGATGATCGAAGCCTACGCGCGCCTGGAACCACTGACGATCTTCCTCGACCAACGTGACCAGCGCCGTTTTCGTGCCGAATACGCTGATCGTCAGCTCAACCAGTTTGTCGCTTGCCGCGTTTGGCTGGTGCTCAAGGAAGGCGTATTTTCGAACCTCACGAAGGCGATTTTGTTCGCGACAGCCTGCCGTGTCGACATGTTCTGAGTCGTGCATCCGTCCGTTTCCCCAAAGCAAGTATCGGAGCGCCATGCTAAACAAGGTCGCCAGCAACTAACTCCCGGTTCTAGGAAACGTTCAAAATGGCTGATATTCATCCTTTACGAATTGTGCCGCCAAACTCTGACCGAGCATGATCAGGGATTGCACACGCTCTTGGCGGTCAGGTTTGTCGTCTGCCGAAGGGGTTGATACGCATCGCCGGTCGGTGCTGCTCAACAATTCGGGCTGCGATCCAAATGCCGATCCCAGCTGACTGTTCAGGTATTGTTCAAGACGTTGTCCAGGTAGATGCGCTGTGGCTTCGAGATGCAGCCGACTGCCCTTCCATGAAAATCCTTCACCGTTCAATGGCAGTAAGTTCCACAAGATCGACAGAATCGAACCCAGCAGCCCAAGCGGCATGCTCCGACTGTTCACGGTCGAGATATGGGTTCGAGATAAGCGGAGCCCGGTACGGGCGGCCTTCCTGCCATTTTCAAAGACAAGGTGAAAATGGTCATCCGCGTCAGAAGCTCGCGTCATATCCAGCTCGTCTCCTGCAAATCTTGAAAGGCCCGCTTCCTAACGATCATCTGCGATTGGCGTTCCCGTGAGGGTTGATTGGCATTCATATTTCAACTGAAGTTGTGCCGCCGCAGCAGTTAGATTTTTGCCGATATCAAATCGGGACGGCCTCCGATCACGTACTATCTTCTCGAAGATGTCGGCCGACGTCCGCTCGATGTCTTATCGTCATCGCGCGATGGAGGCCGCAGGAGGACAATTTTATGAATGACACTGTATTTGGTTTCGTGGTCGCGGCCGAGCTGTCGGCGCTGTTCTGGGCAGGTATCTTCCTGTTTGTGTTCTAACCTATCAGCTCAATCAGGTGGCGGTGGGCGATTTATTCCAACATCGAGCGACGCGTCATTCTGACGATGGGTAGCCGTCGGCACGGTCGCGGCGGTTTCTCTCGGCAATGTAGTGAGTATTTAAAAGACCGAGGTCTGCAAGGGCGTCATCGAAGCGGCAATGCGTCAAGAAGGTGCCATGAAGCTCAGCGGGTGCACCAGTGAAAATATCGTACACCCTCCAAAAGTCGTCATGGCCGATTTTGAGGATGCTGTATCGGATCTTGTGAGTTCCGGGCATTGGACATCCGCCGGTGAGGTCTCTACAGGGCAAGGCGTCGAGTGAAGAGGAAGGTCCAAAAGTCGGGCTCGCGAACCTTCCCCTTGCTTGAACCGGCAGGCTTTGGGAACGAACCGGCTTCGACTAATGTAATCCTAATAATCGAGCAGGCATCCGTAAAGCCGTATCTGATCACGTACAAGATTAGGGCTCTGACGGTTGAGGAAGCTTACACTTATCCCCACGCCAGTTTGCTCAAGGTGTCGAGCACCAGCAAGACGTTTTCGTCATCGCATATGTAGCGGGTGGTCTGTCCGCATCGTCGCCTTCGAACAACGCGTGCTCGCCGCAACTGTCCGAGATAATGGGAGGTGCGTACTGCGGGTAACCCGACATAATCGCTTAATTCGTTTACCGATTGTTCTTCTTCACATAGGGCAATGAGAAGTCGCAGCCTTGTTTCGTTGCCCAAAAGCGATAACAGCGTGGCAGCTTGGATGAGGTCAAAGTTTTGCCCATCCTCCTCCATGCCCAACCCGGCAGTTTTATCCGTCAATTTATCTCGGAAGCCGATCCAGAGAGGATCGTCTGAGCCCCGAGTAGAGACTTCCATCTCATCGATTTCTGCCCCTTCTTGCTCTCTGGCCATTCGCAAGTTCCGCAAGCTCCGACATACCCAATAACGACAGGATTTTCGTCGCTGTCGAAATTTAAAAACACCAGCCGATCAGGCATCAGAAATGCAGGATGCTTCCAGTCCATTGCTTACATGCTTCCTGCGACTTTCCATCATCGGGAGGGCGATTTGACCGAAGAGACGACGGTCCAAGATACTCCTTAGGTGCCGCCGCAAACCGGGCTCGCAGACATGTTGCTGATGAACGGAGGGACCGATCCACGACGACAACAATTAAAATAGGATCATGTGTCGGAAATTAAACCCCTAGATTTCGTAACCTTTCTTAGAAAGACGCCTGTACAGAGGAATTGGTTCGGCGCCATTGCGGCGAAGCCGCAATGACTGTCTTTTCTACAAATCGTCCAGCATAGCCTTCAGTTCAGAAGAAGACCTTATGCCGAAGAGGTACCATTGAACCAAATTGTGAGCGATCCGCCCCGCTTCCTCATGTTGGAGCGAAATGGATTTCTCAGCGCACAGTTCATCGAGCACCGCGCGTAGCTGCTTGAGATCCTGTTCTTCAAGGGCGTCGTATGATGCGAAGGTCACATGCTTTGTCCTGCGATTGCGGTTAAGCAATTGAGCGACTATCGCCTTGACGTAAAGAGCTGTTTTCAGCTGTCGTGACAAACGCCAGATTTTGGTGAGCATGGTACGGTTTCGTACAAACGGAAGGACTGCGGAATCTCCGGATTTTAATCGCTGGTTTCCAAACAATGAATTCCATCGTAATAATCTTCAACGGCTCTGGCCACCTTCCAATGTGAAGCTTCGCAACCACTGTCAGTGAGGAGCAGCGGAAGATGTCGTGCGCCCTGCCAACGGAACAGGCCGCCCTTGGAGGCAATCGCGGTGTCGCGCCAGATCCGCCCGATAAAAAGGTTGCCGTCGTAAGCCGACCAGTCATCGCGGGGACGCCCCCCTTGCGTCAGCCGCCAAAAGTATTTCGCTCGCCAACGGTCACTCATTTCCTACCGACCCTAGCGCGCGACATTTTTCTTCCGCCTCAGCATCCACCCGGTTCGAAGCGGCATCGCCGACTAACCATGCGACAGTTCTGGCAGAATTCCAAGCTGTCGCAGGTCCTGAATAATACGGGTGACGGGCTCGGAGTTCAGGGAATAAAATACCGTCTGAGCCGCTTCCCGGGTGTTCACGACCTCGGCACGCCGAAGGTGGGAGAGATAGCGCGAGGTTAGCGAAAGCGATATGCCGATCAGGATACTCAACTCGGTCACAGACCGCTCCCGCTCAAGCAGAAGGACGGCGATCCGAAGCCGATGTTCATTTGCAAGCAAAGTCAGAAGCTGTGACACCTTTTCGATGTCGAAAGGGAATGGCTCAAGCAAGTGTCCGTCGGCAACGTTCACCCTTTCCGAGTGCCGATCCAAAAATTGTCCGCTCGAATTACTTGCATTGCGATGAGAGCCTCTGATCGTCATCATACCACCTAATCAACCCCGGCTGGGGATTGGCCCAGCCGGAGGGCTCATTTATCGGCGGTCCTGCTGGCCTTTGCCAGTGTCGGACGGCTTGCTCTGCTGACCCGTCTTGTTGTCGGGATGATCCTTGCCCGGTGCGGGCTTCGGATCTCTTTGCTGGTCGGGCTTCTTGGTATCAGGCATTTGCGTTTCCTCCTCCGCGTTGTGCGGCGTATATCAAACAGCCTGCGCGGTCGCGCGTTCCAGAATCATTAGAAACATCTAAATAATTGTCGAGCTGGATAGGAATTGGGCAAAGAATGATTGACCAGCCGAGCGGATAGTCCGCTCTCTCTACTCGCTCGCACGGCGCGATTGGTCAGTCGATAACTGCGACCGTGATCTCGCTCTTTGTCCCGATGCCCACGAACTAGCGTGGTCGGCCAGGTGGAACTCGCGCTCGGCAACATCACCGTCCTCGGAAACACGAACGACCCACTTGGTATTTCTCTGCACCACCCCGACCTTACTGCAACCCAAAGCAGTTCCTCACCTCTCCATCTGAAGATGACAGATGCTAACTTTGGCCGCACGCCATGTCCACCCCAAGGCGGCATCTCAGGCGGTTAGATCGCGCATCGTTTTCAGCGACGCTTCCAGACCGATAAGCTTGTGCCAATCATCGGACGCTTCGGGCTGTCGCGCGTAGTCGGGCTCGCGAATACGTGGATGACGATGCAGAATCTCGGCGATCATCGCCTCGTAGATCAGCACCTGCGATTTCAGAAATTCGTTTGATGGCCCGCTCATTATCGAAGCGTAATAGAGCTGTGCATGACCGCGTTGACACACGTCAAACTGATTGATCGTTAGCATTGGCGGCAATAGCCTGCCTGTCGAAACGGAGTTCTCCATGACAATGGAAGCGCGACGGGCAGTGTTCGAGGCGGCACGTGCCAAGGCTCTCAGCCTTGTTCTGAAGTTCGAAGACGATCCTGGTTTTCTGGCCTCCGTCGAGCAATGGGCAAAATCCGAGATCGACATGGGTGAGCTCCGGCTCTGCTATATGAACCTGCTTCATCAGCGCCAGGATTCGAAGTGGCTGGGTTTGCCGCTGAAGTCGATCTCAACGTCAGCCGTCGGTTAGGTTGATCTTGCTGCATCAATCGACCTGCGCACGACGACAGGAGACATCGTCAATGAGCAGAAATTGAATGCCCAGCAGGGGGAGGACCTGCTGGGCATAGGGGAGTAGCCGAGGATGGGAGGATTTATCATCGGCTGGAGAGGAATCTATATCAGTCTAGAAAGTTCCGTCGGCCAAATGGAGGCGTGAGACCGTCTCAGTGCAAGGCCTCGACCCGGACAGGCGGATCGAGCTTGAGGCGGCGCGCTTCTCCCAACGCCCATGCTTGCGCAAATTCGACGTGATGAAAATCGACAATGCGTGTCTCACCGTCTTCACTGACGTGGACAACGAAGGAGTCGCCTTTTCGGAAAATTCTCACGCAAGTCAAATTCATGCAATCTGGCAACCAAGTCGATTCGGACAGCCTAGGGACCAGCTGGGCCGAGCATAGTGTTCGGCTCGGCCCAGCGCTGTTAACGACGAGGCGTGACTAATGCCGCCATTAACAGCTCCCCTTAACCATCGGTCGTTAAACTCTTCCTCCGGAAAACACGCCGATACCAAGTTATCATTCGACGCTGTGAGGTCAACAACGACAATGTCGTCATCGGAGTGTACGAACACGATGTCGGGCTTGTCGGGTCGATGGCTTGCGGGGACGTTCTTTACAGGCGCTTTTGTCCTTTGGCGAAACGTCCGTCGCGCCTGACGACAGGTATGAATGCGTTTTCTCATGACATTGCCCCCAACTCGGAGGCGACCATTTGCGTCCCTAACTCAGGTTTGAGATCGTTCACGGCAACACGTCGACGCTATAGGCCAGACTGGCAACACCGATAGACCACGGCAAAGGAAAGGAACGCGCTGATGAGGAAGGGTTTATGTTTCATTTGAATGCCTTGATTGCCAAGGCGGCGTATTACACCCAGAGCGCGAGTTGTCTGTATATCATTTGACGCGGGTACAATAAAAGAGACCCTAAGCGAGCCCGAGTTTGTGCCGTTGTGTGAAATAGGCACCTGTCCATGGCGCCAATATCTAAACAATTAGAGCGCTATTAGGTTCCAGCATCACGTGAAGGTAACCTATGACTCACTCGTCTCGCAGGAATGCCCACCGAGACATGTCGTCGGCCAAAGGTTGAAGGACGTCAGATTGACGCAGCAGGGCTCCGACCAGCATCGCTAGACCTTGGGCGCTTCCGAGCAAATCGACCAAGTCGGGAGCCAGATCCACCGCCACGTCGAGACAGAGGCCATGGATAACACCCAGTTCGACGGTCTCTCGGGGCGCGACCTCCCGATGGTGATGACAACGCGTCAAACCAGTTCATCGACGGTCAGTAGCCCAGTCATCGCTAATCCCCACACGCTCTAGTTAAGCGTAGGTCAATGCAGTGGGAGCGCAAGCATTTTCGATCAGTCACACGAAAGCATTCGTTTACCTTAGAATAATCTACTTTAGAGTTAAAAGAACAAACGCTGGCTCGTCTTGGTTGGTGAATCGTCGTCAAACCGGGAGGAACCCAATGTTGAAGATCACGACTGCAATCGCCATCGGTGCCTTTATCGCAATCCCGCTGGGCCAGATAACGTATGCAAGAGATGCCGGTGTGTCTGTTGGAGGCTCACGAGGCGTAAGCGCGGGTGTTAGCGCCGGAAGAGGCGGATTGGGCGTCGGGGCATCCGTCGGAGGACGTGGAGGTGTCAATTCAGGCGCCGGGGTCGGATCAAGCAGTCGATCAGGATCGGGCGTCAGTGCAGGAGCATCTGTCGGAGGCAGAAGTGGCGCAGACGTTGGCGCAAGTGTCGGTTCCAGCCGGAGTTCTGGTCTCGGCGCCGGTGTAAGCGCGTCGGTTGGCGGACGGAGCGGCGTCAACGCTGGGGTCGGCGCTTCCGTCGGTGGTAGCCGTGGCGTCAATGCCGGGGTGTCAGCATCTGTCGGCGGCACACGCGGGTTAAATGTGAATGTTGGCGCAACAGTCGGGGGCGAAACGGGCGTTGGCGCTGATGTCGATGTCGGAATCGGATCTGGCACTGCTCCAAGTAACGGCCCGACCACGGGCGGGACCTCTGGCACCACACCGGGAAGTACACCGGGCGCTGCTTTGTCGCAAGCTCAGGTAAGGGTGTTGCAGCAGATGTCACCCAGTGAACGTGCCCTGCTGTTGAAACGTTGCACGTCGATCACCGCCGGAGGATACGATCCGGCACTCGTCAGCCTTTGCCGCCTCCTGCGTATGTCGGCATCGCGTTAAAAAAATGGGGCCGGTTGAACCGGCCCCATTACCTTCATGATCTTGCCAGTTGTTGGTAACTCGAAACTTACAACCTTTTGCATGCTACCGGGCTGAACTTCACCGGCTCACCGGAAGCAGTCATGTCGAAGGAATTCAACGTGCCGCTGCCCGCCGCGTTGAAGATGACCCCGCGGTTGGGTGCACTCACGCGCGATGATTCCCCGCCAAGTTGCATCATGATGGCTTCCCTCGGGCCGTCGCCGCTGACGAGCGCCATCGCGACAGTGTTCTTGCAAATCTCAAGCGCGTGCTCAGTCACTTGGATATCAGATCGAACCCATAGCAATTGAAGAATGTGTTTCTTAGGAAGGCTTGGGCGGCGATCTGCAACTCCCGAGTAATCGGGAGTTACACTGCTGGTTGACGCCCTCAAAGGTATCTATCGATTGCCAGAGCTGCTTGTGCAGTTGGGGATTGCGCGAAGCTCCTACGTCTACCACCGCGCCCGAGCGAACCTGGAAGATAAGTATGTCACCATCCGTCGCGAACTGACGGAAATCTTTGAAAGCAACCATCGCTGCTACGGCTACCGTCGCTGCAAGCGTCGCTGGCCAGACAGAGTGCGACAATCTCAGAAAAGGTTGTGCAGCGATTGATGAAGCAGGAGAGTTTGGTCGTGGCCAGACCACGGCGACGGCGTTTTGGCTCTTACTTGGGAGAAATCAGTCCTGCACCTTAGAACCTGATCAACCGCGACTTCCATGCAAAAACACCGAACGAGAAATGGTTCACGGACATTACCGAATTCCAGATCCCAGGCGGCAAAGTGTATCTCTCGCCCATCATAGATTGCTTCGACGGAATGGTGATCAGCTGGTCGATTGGAACGCGACCTGACGCGGGCTTGGTCAACACGATGCTGGACGCCGCCGTTGAAACTGTCACCGACGGCGAAGGCGGGACAATTGTTCATTCCGATCGCGGAGCGCATTATCGTTGGCTCGGCTGGCTCTCTCGAATTAACGATGCGAGATTGGTTCGCTCGATGTCCCGGAAGGGCTGTTCCCAAGATAACGCCGCATTCGAAGGCTTCTTCACGGGACTGGAAGACCATCACAATCGAAACAGTTTGTCCGCGAGGTTGATGGCTACATCCGATGGTACAATGAGAAGCGCATCAAGATATCATTGGGGTCGCTTAGCCCGATCGAGTGTCGCAAAACTCTCGGCCATGACGTCTAAATCAGTCGAAGTTTTCGTCCGCATCCCCGCAGGCGGTCGGCCCAATACACCAACGGGTGCCAAGCCGTACCACGATTAATATTATGCGGCATTCCTGTTCGACCCGGATGGTAAGAGTATCCTGGCGGTAGGCGACGATACAACAACACTAACTGCAGGGCAGTGGTGGTTGAGAGAAACTAGCGCTGAACTCGACAGCGATTATTTCAAAGGGCGCCATATGGCGCCCTTCACTCGCAAAAGGTCGCTACGACTTCTTAAAGCCCAGTCCGGCGATACCGCAGCCGTTCCTGCTCGACCTGATCTGCATCATAGGGGTCCAAAGTATCGTCGAAGCCGGTCCAGCCCTGCTGCTCGTATGCAGTGCGACGCTCGGTTGGATCGACCCAGTTGGAACGCTTGAGGATCGCCTCCGCTTCCGGCGCCAGAGTTTCGTCGACCTTGGCGGTAACGAGCGTGCCGCCACGACGAACACCCTCGGCGTAGACGTGGGCATCGCGTTCCGATACGCCGGAGCTTGTCAGAGCACCGATGATGCCGCCGGCAGCACCACCTGCAACGGCACCCGCTGCAGCGCCTGCCGCAGTCGCCGCAAGCCAACCGGCCGCGACAACAGGGCCCACGCCCGGGATCGCCATCAGGCCTAGACCGGTCAAAAGGCCGCCCGCGCCGCCGATGACAGCACCAATGCCCGCTCCGGTGCCAGCACCTTCAGCGGCATTGGTTTCACCGTGACGCTTGTCTGCATTGTTGGACACGATGCTGATATCGTTGGAGCGAACGCCAGCGGACTCGAGCGTGCTCACCGCAGCGCTCGCATCGCTATAATCGTCAAAAAGTCCGGTAACTGTTCTCATCCTCTATCTCCTTGGTTTTTTGATTACTTGGCGACGACGTTGCCCTGATAGTCGAGCGCGATCAACGCAGCCTTGCCGTCCTTCATGCCGGAAGCATTCCAGACGCCCTTGTCGTCCTTGTTGAGGTCTTTCACTTCGGTGTAACCGGCCTTTTCGATCCGCTCCTTCGCCTGACCCTCGGTGAAGCTATTGGCGCCCTCGACCGGAGCGGTCGGATTTTTAGTTTCCGGCGTCGCGACGGCTGGAGTATTGCCGTCACTGTTGGCGGCCGGGGCAGTCTGCGCAAAAGCGGAAACGGTAGACGTTGCAACGAAGGTGGCGGCGATGATGACGTTTTTCATGTTGTTTCCTCTCAATCTCGGATCTTCTTGATGAACCCGATGCGATAACCCCTCGGATACGTATATGGTTCCGGCAGTCTGGGCTGGATGTGGATGCGGAACAACTTGGTGACGACAGAGTTTCAGGCACAGCGTATTAGAGTGGTGTCAGAATGCCGCAGCCGACCGTACTCGTCATCGAAGATGAGCCTTTGATCCGTATGACGGTGGCCGAAGATCTGCAGGTGGCCGGCTTCCGTGTTCTCGAGGCTGGGAATGCCGACGAAGCCTTGCGACTGCTCGAGACGAATTCTTCAATCCGCGCAATTTTCACCGATATCGACATGCCGGGAAACCTTGACGGTTTAAAGCTGGCCTGGATCGTTAGGGACCGCTGGCCGCCGATCGAGATTGTTATCACCTCGGGGAACCGGAAGATCGCGTTAAACGATATGCCCGAGCGATCCCTGTTTTTTCCTAAGCCTTATGCTCACCAGCCGGTCATCGATGCGCTGACCCGGCTGACGGCTTGATTTTGCCCGAAACTTCTAGCGCATGCTCTGTTGGCCATGGTAAGGACGGCTATCTGCCATGACTGTTGAAGCATATGTCTAATCCTGAAGAGCCCCACCCCACTCCGGCGACAGTATCCGACCTTCCGCAACTGGCGGAGGCATTGGACGACGAACGATTTCGGCAGTTTCTCGACCACGTGCCGTTTGCGGTTGCGGTCGCTGAGCTCGGCGATGGCGAGCATCTGGTCTATGGCAATATAGAGTTCGAGCGCTTGACGGGTCTGTCGGGCGAGCACCTGCAAGGCAAGGCATGGTCCGTTTTACCGAATGCGCCGTCTCTCGCCAGCGGTCCAACCCTTTCTGAGGCCTTGGTGCAGAACGAAGAGTATCTCGGTGCGTTCAGGATCGAAGTTGAGGCTGAGTCCCACACGGTCGACGCCTGGTCGAACACGATCGTCGACGACGATGGCAAGCCATTGTTCCGGCTCCTGGCGATGTCGGGGCGGAGCGGCACTAATGATGCCGCCGCTTTGTCTGAGGCTCTTGCCGAAAAAGACACGTTGCTGAAGGAGCTTCAGCATCGGGTCAAAAACAACCTGCAAATGATCACTGCGTTGATCCGCATGGAGGCGCGCAATGCCCAACAGCCGGAAGAGAGTGAGCGTTTCAACCGGCTTGCCGGCCGCATCGAAGCCCTGTCCATCCTGTATCGATCGATTTATGCAGGAGGGGAGACCGAGACTATCGATCTCGGTACCTATGTCAGCCAGATCGCTTCTTCGGTGATGGCCGCCCATGCGATCGAAGGCATACGTCTCGATATGAAAGTCGACACGTGGCGGGTGTCTGTCAACGTCGCCATGCCAGTTGGCCTTGTCATCAATGAGTTGATGACCAATGCTCTCAAATACGCCTTTGTTGGACGCGACGGCGGCGAGATCAAAGTCCGCTGCACAGTCGATGAAGAGGGCTGCAAGGTGCTTGTCGCGGACGACGGTGTGGGGCTCTCCGACAAGGCCGACTGGCCGCGGCGCGGCAAGCTCAGCGCGATGATCGTCCAATCCGTCCGGCACAATGCGGAGGCAGACATTGATGTGCAATCAGAGCCAGGGGAGGGGATGGCTGTGACGATTATCTTCAAGCGGGCGAATGCTACCGACCATTGACGATGTCGGTCGATGATACGGCGGTTAGCCGACAATCTTAGCCTCAGACAAAGATGCCTACATCGATGACACCTCCCAGAGCCCAGTTTCGAAAGACCTTCGCCTTCGTTCGTCACAGGCTTCTGAAACAAAAATGGGAGCTTTGGTCGGCCAAAGCTCCCAGTCTGTGCTGTTCAACTTATCCGGTATCGGAGAATGTCGAATATTAGGACCATACTATATTTCGTTGTGGGCGTCATCTCGTTTTAAGGGCTGACTTCGCGCGAGTGCATTGAACTGTTCTCCTGAACAGACGATGGCTTCGGGGGCGCAATCCTTTTTTCTCCGATTTTGACTGGAACAATTTTCCGTCCCACACGCATCTAGCCAGAATTTGTTGTAGTAATATAGTTGTAGTTGTATCGCGACCGAGCTGGAGAGCGAATGGGTCTCGTCCTCGATCTCAGAACAATCTACATCGTCTGCGGGACGACCTGCCTTATTCTTGGCATCCTTCAGTTGGCGGTCTATTCGATCGGGAGGCTCGGGCGCTGGCCGTTATGGTGGAGTACAATTAACCTTCTCGGGGGCGTTGGCATAACGCTCGTTGGGCTGAGAGGAATCGTCGCCGACGGTTGCTCTGTCGAGCTGGGTAATCTGGCTCAGCTATCTGGATACTTGTTCATGCCGGTCGCGGTTCGCTCGCTGACAGCGCAACCCGTTAACCTCCAAGTATGGTTGGTAATCATCGCGTTGGCGTCGTTGCCCATACCTCTGTTCATTGACGGCGCCGATCAGGTCGGACAGCGGATCGTCTTCGGGTCGATGGTCTGCCTGATCCTCGACATCGCGGTCGCGGTCGAGGCGGGGCATCTGGCGAGGCGAGAGCGATTATACTCCGCGTGGTTCCTGATGATGCTTTATATTCCAACCGCTGTGATATTCGCGCTTCGGGCTTTTGCGGCGCATCGTGGTTATATCGGACCAGGGGATCTGTTCGGCGGGGTTGGCCTACTCCACGGCTGGCTGGCTGTGTTTGCTGTCGTTTTCGTTTTTCTTCGCAGTATTGCTGTGGTGCTGATCGCAGCCGAACGTGGCCAGAAGGATCTCGCGGCCGTCACGGGGGCGACGAGTTTGTCATTGTTACTATCGACCGCGATCATCTCCCTGTCAGTTGGGAACAGGACGGTGAATTGCAGATTGCCCTGTTCGTCCGCGATCTTTCGGCGCAAAACAACATGCGGGACCATCTTCACTATCTGACCTCCCATGACATGCTGACCGATCTCCCAAACCGTTCCCGGTTTTTGGAGGTGATTGACCAGCATCTTCGCTCTGGCGGGCTGTTACTGTCGTGAAAGTGGGTCTCGATGCCTTTGGTGCCGTGAATGGAAGCCTCGGCATGGCAGCTGGGGATCGAGTCCTGAAACAGATCGCCGATCGTATCCGGCAATCGGTTGGCGAGAACACCACAGTTGCGCGGGTCAGCGGTGACGAATTTGCGGTATTGATGAAGGGAGCGAATCACCGCCCTGTCGCGGAGACGATCCAGGCGGCTTTTCAGGATCCGGTGATCGTTTCCGGATTGGTCGCTCATATCGGCGCGAGCATCGGGGTTGTCTGTGTGTTTTCAAGCGAGGCTTTCGAAGACGCCAACTCGGTGTTGAAAGCAGCCTTGCTGGCGCTGCATGAGGCAAAGGCCAAGGGTGACGGAGCCGTCGAACTCTATCGCGACGAAATGAGCGTGAGAGCCGATGGGCAGCGGCGTATCGCGGATGACCTGAAACGCGGGTTCGATGTCGGAGAACTCGAGCTGTTCTTCCAACCGCAGATCGATCTGCACACGTCCGAGATTGTCGGCGCTGAGGCCCTCTTGAGATGGCGCCACCCGCAGCGGGGACTGATCTCGCCGGTCGAGTTCATCCCTGTCCTGGAAGTCAGCAACATCGCCACCCGCGTCGGGCAATGGATCCTCGAAAGCGCGTGCGGCTTCGGTGCTCAACTTGCCTCCGGCGGCCGTCCGATCAGAGTGGGCGTCAACCTCTTTGCGGCTCAACTGCGAGACACCGCGTTTTGTGAACATGTCAATGCAGCGCTTGTGGCGACCGGGCTGTCGGCCAACCTTCTCGAACTGGAGATCACCGAGACAACGGTCCTTCGCGCCGAGGCGGACGTTCTTGCGCAGTTAAACCTCATCCGAGAGCTCGGCGTCGGGATCGCGTTCGACGATTACGGAACCGGATATGAGTAACTTAGCCTCCTCAAAGCATATCCTCTCACGCGGCTCAAGATCGACCGCGAGTTCGTGAAGGGCGTTGACACCACGCCCGCGGACGCGGCGATTATAGAAGCTGTTTTGACGCTTGGAAAAAGGCTCGGGCTCGAGGTGATCGCCGAAGGGATGGAGACACAGGCGCAGGCGGATCTGCTGAAGTCCCCCGGATGCCAGTTGGCTCAGGGCTATTTTCTCGGCAAACCAATGCCAGCCGGCGAATTCATTGAGCTGCTGTCAGACTACCAAATGGCCAAGTAATCAACGGCTCCGATGCGGAAGGCTTCAATCGCAGTTGGCCGGTTCCGGTTCGGCAGCATCGTAGAATTCCACGCCAATTTTCGCGAGCTTTCTCCATCGCACGTGGCAAGCGTGCTGCTCCCCGTCATCGAAATTGAGAATGAAGTCGTCCGGCAGGCCCATCGTCGTCTCTACGATAATTTTGGCGCCACCAGACGACATATTCCTGATGACGCAGTCGCGCGTCGATGTGCCGTTATTATAGACGATACGAGCGCCTTTGAGGGCGCGCACCCTCGGGGACTTTCTCAATTCTTCCATGGTCGGTCTCGTGGCAGGTTGAAACCCGTGATCATGCTGGGCAGATTGTATCTTCATCTTACGCTGCATGAATGTGGCGCCGTTTTCCAGCGGCTTTCGCCTTGTAAAGCGCTTCGTCTGCGGCTTTGAGGATCAGGGACGCAGATCGCCCATCGCCGATCAAGGATGTCCTGCAACAACTCGTCTCGATCGTCGGCGAGCGATGATCCGATCACATAGTCAAAACATTTGCGGATGAAGGCGAGGGAGACGCCTGGCCGAAAATCAGACAGAAGGTCCTGGAAGCCGACATCCTGTTGATCGGCACGCCGATCTGGCTTGGCCAACCTTCGAGCGTGTGCAAGCGGGCTCTGGAGCGCATGGACGCATTCCTGGAGGAGACGGACGAGCAAGGGCGGATGGTGTCCTATGGCAAAGTTGCCGCGGTCGCGGTCGTCGGCAATGAAGATGGCGCCCATCACGTGTCCGCCGAGGTGTACCAGGCCCTCAACGATGTTGGCTTTACCATCCCGGCGAATGCCGTAGCCTATTGGGTGGGAGAAGCGATGAGCTCGACTAATTTCGTCGATCTCGACGAAACGCCTGAAGAGGTGGAGACGATGATCGCGATGCTGGCGCGCAACACCGCTCATCTCGCATGTCTATTGCAGATATCGCAATATCCGGGTGAGGATGAGTAAAGCCATCGGCGGCGGGCCTCGGCTGATTTCGTAGCCTCCCGAGGGCCAGTCGCGTTGTTGTGAAGTTCGTTACGCGAGATCAATCCGATCTCTAAAAGGAGGAGTGCAACATGGCATCGACAAGCGGTTCCCAATCAAAGGGCAGCTCGAAGTCGGGCGGCACCAAGAGCGCGTGGTCGTCTTCGGATAAGAGCTCGACTTCATCTGGGAAGCAGGGCGGTTCGCACGAGCAGCACTTGAAAGCTGGCGAGCCAAGCCACAAGAACACGAAGTAACTTCAACGGCTCCCTTGGGCCGGACCAGTGGAGGGCGCGGACTTGATCCGCGCCCTTTTGCATTATGCGATCGGCGGAGATGCCTTGCCAAGCTTCACAGATGGCTCACGGCCCCAAACACGCAGCTTGCCAAGTTCTTCAACGAAACTGGACAAGCCCTCTTCGCCCGGCAGCGCGAGCACGCCTTCATCAAGGGCGTCAGCAATCCCTGCCTTCTCGAGGAGCGGCATGGCGGACTGATCGTAACCGATGAACTTGCAGTGTTGAAAGGCATCCGCCACGAAGTCGCGCGCCGTCGCCTCTTTGAGAAGATCGTCGATCGCGGCGGCGGAGGTCAGCAGCGCGACGGCGTCAAACAGGACGGACGGTCCCCCGTCGATCATGTGCTTCGCTTCGACAAATTTGCCGTCTGAAGCCGTGACCCCTCCCACCTTTGGCGCGATCAGCTCCACGCCAGCCTTCTCCTTTACAACCGCGTCCGTCAGGCCCTTGAGGAGCTTGGCGTCGACCCCGTCGGTGATCAAAATTCCGAGCTTGCGTCCTTCGAAGCGTTTCGGCCCTCGCTCAACGATGCTGAGCGCCGGCGACGGTTCGAGATCCTGCCGCGTTGGCACGGCAGCATCGGCCGGCTTCGGCATTTCCTGGATACCGAGCTTCTCCGCCACAGTCGTGGCCAGCGTTTCGTCAATGTTAAGCAAGTGGGAGACCATGCGTTCTCTGATCGTCGGGATCTCGATTTTGCTGAGTTCGAAAGTCAAAGCGGAGGCAATGTGGCGCTGCTCGGCGCCGGTCTGGCTGATATAGAACTGCCGCGCCTGGCTGTAATGATCCGCGAAGCTTTCCGGGCGGAGGCGAACCTTCTGACCCTGTTCCTCTGCCGCGAAATGACGATAGCCTCGCGTCGGCGACTCGCGCGGACCTTCGCCATGGGAATTGGGCTGATAGTTGGCGCGGCCCACCGGATTGCGCATCGCCATGTGTCCGTCCTGCTGGAAATGCGCGAAGGGACACTTCGGTGCATTAATCGGGAGGTGTGTGAAGTTCGGACCGCCAAGGCGTTTCAGCTGCGTGTCGAGATAGGAGAAGTTACGACCCTGCAGCAGAGGGTCATTAGAAAAATCGATGCCCGGCGGCACGTTCTGGGTCATGAACGCCACCTGTTCGGTCTCGGCGAAGAAGTTGTCGGGCATACGATTGAGGACCAGACGGCCGATTGGCTGCGGCGGAAGGATTTCCTCCGGAATGATCTTGGTCGGATCGAGAACGTCGAAATCGAAGCTGTCTGCGAACTCCTGATCGAACAACTGGACCTGTAGTTCCCATTCCGGAAAATTGCCCGACTGTATGGCCTGCCAGAGATCGCGGCGATGGAAGTCAGGATCGGCGCCGTTGATCTTGACCGCCTCGTTCCAGGCAACAGATTGCAAGCCCAGCTTTGGCTTCCAGTGGAATTTGACGAAGGTGGATTCGTCTTTCGCGTTGACGAAGCGGAACGTATGGACCCCGAACCCTTCCATAAAGCGGAAGGACCGTGGGATCGTCCGATCCGACATGATCCACATCACCATATTCATGCTCTCGGGCGTGAGGCTGATGAAGTCCCAGAAATTGTCATGTGCAGTCTGCGCCTGCGGGAAGGCGCGATCGGGCTCCTGCTTGGCCGCATGGATCAGATCCGGAAACTTGATGGCATCCTGAATGAAGAACACTGGGATGTTGTTGCCGACCAGATCCCAGTTGCCTTCCTGCGTATAGATCTTGACGGCGAACCCGCGCACGTCACGCGCCAGATCGGCCGAGCCCTTGTTGCCGGCGACCGTAGAGAAGCGCACGAAGGCTGGAGTCTTTTCGCCGGCACGCTGAAAGAGATCGGCTTTTGTATAGGCTGCAAGCGATTCATAGGTCTCGAAAAAACCGTGCGCGCCATAACCTCGCGCGTGAACCACCCGTTCCGGAATCCGCTCGTGATCGAAGTGAAAGATCTTCTCGCGAAAATGAAAATCATCGACCAGAAGTGGGCCGCGCGCGCCGACGCGAAGCGAGTTCTGATCGTCAGAAACCGGCCCGCCCTGCGCTGTGGTCAGCACCGGAGCGTCGCCTTCCGCATACTGATGCAGCTCGCCGCCTGCGCCGCGCTGAAGCTTCTGGTCATGAATGGTGACTGTGTCGCTCGCGGATGAGGCGGACGCGGTTTTCGTTGTTCGCTTGGCCATCTGTATTCCCCAGTTTAAAAAAGCATGAATGGAAAAAGGGCCGCCCAGCGGACGGCCCTTCGACACATGGCTCAGGCAGCTTTGCCTTTGCCCTTGGCATTCGCCTGGGCCTTGGCAAGCTGTGTCAGCTTCTGGTCTGTGGCTTCTTCTTCGGCAAGGTTCGCCTGCAGGAGCGGCACTGCATCATTGAGACCGAGTTGCTCGGCCCAGGCAATCAGCGTGCCGTAGCGGGCGATCTCGTAGTGTTCGACCGCCTGTGCCGACGAAATCAGACCGGCGTCGAGGGCCGGCGAGCCCTTGAACTCCTCCATGATTTCCTCGCCTTCGGCAATAATGCCCTGGATCGCCTCGCACGTCTTGCCGCGGGCCGGCTTGCCGAGCAGCTCGAACACCTGCTCGAGGCGGTCGATCTGGCCCTGCGTTTCGTCGCGATGCTGCAGGAAGCCCGCCTTGCCCTCTTCCGAATCGGCAAACGACCGATCGGGAGAACATGCCGCCCCGCCCAAGCAGGCCAAACAGGCATGCCAACATAATGAGAGCGAATGCGACCCATGCACATCGCTGGGCGAGCCAGAAGCGGCGCTGAAACGTCCCGTGATCCTCGACACCTTCCGGTAAAAGTATCGGCTTAGGGGTCCGTTTCATGAAAATCCTCGGCTTTCTTCTAATGGCGGTGAGCCAGAGCTAATCGACGAATTCAACCGTGACGCCCGGCTTGACCATACCGGCCAGTTCCTCGACATCCCAGTTGGCCAGCCGAACACATCCATGCGATCCGACCTTACCGATCAGTTCCGGTTCGGGCGTGCCGTGAATGCCGTAGGTCGGCTCGGTCAAGTCGATCCAGACTGTTCCGACAGGCCCGTTCGGCCCGCTCGGCAGCTCAAGGATCTTCTTGTTGTTCCCTTGCTGGAAATTGATCTTTGAATTGTAGGTATAGGTCGGCATCCGCGAGACGCCCTTGACCTTGTGCGTCCCGGTCGGTGAGGGCGAATCCTCGCTGCCGATCGTCGCCGGATATACCGCGAGCAGCGAACTGTCTTCGGCGAAAGCGAAGACCTGCGCCGCTTTGCGATGAACCTCGATCCGCTTGACCGATCCGGTCCTCGCAGGGCCGGGAATGGCGACAGCTATCGTTTCACCCGGCTTGAATGTCGCCGTCGGATTGGGCCTTGATCAGCGTGATATGCATGTGGAAACGCTCGGCAAGCTTCTCGGCAATGCTGGTATAGCCGAGATGCTCCAGCATCGCCTGCTCCGCATAGTCTTTTGGAATACTCTCGACGATATCCTTCCCGTCTTCCTGAGTGATTGCATAGGCCTGCATAGCCGGAGCATCATCGGGCAGACGACCCATCGAGCTTCCCGTCTACTGGCAGCCGTTGAAGCGCCTCGAAACCGGCGATCGCTTTCGTCAGGTTGTCGCCGGAATAACCGTCGATGACACCCGGCGATGAACCGGCGCCGTCGAGCAGGACCTGCAGATGTACAATGGCTGGATTTGGCTCCGTCTGTTTTTCTGCCGGCGCCTCGATCGGAAGGGAATCTATCGCCGAGGTATTGACGGCTTGTGCGTCGATCGGCGCTGCAAAGGCCTGAGAACAGAGCGTCAGGGCGGCGGTCAGTGAAAGGTACCGAAGGGCATTCTGCATGAGGCTACCGATAAATTGAGGAGAGCCTCTCCACCCGGTGGATGGAGAGGCCTCATTGGATAAAGGTCACAAAAGGAAGAAGGCCGCCGCAAACGGCGGCCTTCATCTTGTCAAAGCGTGCGGCGAGTGGTGGTTTCCGCCAGCAGCAGAGCCTTCTTCGTACCGAAGGAGCCACCAAACCATGCTGCCACAGCCCCGAGCAGTAGGGCGAAGAAGCCGAGGATCGCGGCGGCCGACACTGCCTTGGTGGCCGTCTGGGCCGCGTCGAGCGCCTGCTGCTTGGCCGCAGCAATATTGTCG
The DNA here is from genome assembly GCA_023451735.1 of Pseudomonadota bacterium. Taxonomy (GTDB): domain Bacteria; phylum Pseudomonadota; class Alphaproteobacteria; order Rhizobiales; family Rhizobiaceae; genus Neorhizobium. The sequence continues at coordinate 25,188 of JAEXYH010000100.1, forward strand.
CGATAGGTCTTCTCGTACTGCTCGACCTGGGTGCGAGCCTGATCGACCGGGATGTTCTGCGCCTTGGCGATCGCATCAGCGGCGCGATTGCGGGCATCGGCAGCCTTTGCCTGATCACCGGTCACAGCAGCCTGGACCGCCGATACGGCTGCATCACGCAGGGCTGCCGGATCATTGCCGCCAGATGCGTCGCGGATCTGCTGTTCGATCCCGGCCATCGGGTTGGCAGAGGTCGCAAGGGCAGGGGCTGCCGTCGTCGCAGCGGTCGCCGCCGTCTGGCCGACACCGCCGACAATGCTGGACAGACCGCTGAATGCGCCACCGATAAGGGCGCCGACCGACGTCGTCAGCAGGTAGAGGATGACGAGAGTGGTGACAGCCCAGGTGGTTACGCCCTGATACCCGCCGGTCGCGCGGCTCGGACGTCCGGAAAGGCGGCTGGCGGCATAACCGCCGACGAAGGACGCGATGATACCGGCCACAACGAACCACGCGCCACCGGCGATGGAAAAGGTGCTCGTATTCGGGTTGTCATAGGTTGCCGGATCGATGACGGCAGCACCAATGCCCACTCCAAGGAGATTGAGGAGGAACTGGACGGCAAGTGCCAGAACGACCCCGGCGAAGATTGCACCCCACGACACCTTATGCAAAGTGGCTGTGAGGGAGGGGTCGACATAAGCCGCTTCGCGTGAAACGTGGACGGAGACAGGTTCGGTCATGGTGCATCCTCTTCATCACGGGAACGTGAGTGCCACACTAACGCCGCAATTGCCTTTCGGTTCCCGTATCACAAGAGACAAAAAAGACCGGCGAAGGGACCGCCGGTCTCTGCTGCGATTAAATCAAACGAAGAGCCTTGATTAATCCCTGCGGACCGCGCGGTCGGACCGCTCGTCTTCAACTTCCACCTCGGTGCGACGGACGCTGTCGCTGATGGTCTCCTCGCGCTGTTCGGCGGTCTTGCGCAGCGCGATCTCTTCGACAACGCGCGCATCCTTCGAGACAACTGCCTCTTCATGGTGCTCTTCGGCCTCGATCGTGCGGGCGACGAAGGCGTTTTCCGTTCCCGATACAGGGCGGTCGACCGTGCGGCGCTCGATGCTGACGTTCTCGTCGCGCAGCGATACCTGTTCGCTGACAGGATTTTCGACCACGTAGGAACGGACGCGGACGCGGCCATGATTGAGGTCGCGCTTGCCGACGCGAAGCTCTTCCTCGACGACCGGGATAACCTCTTCGCAGCCGGCATCCAGGGCTGCCGTTCCGGTTGCGCCTGCACGGTTGGTGGAAGCGCCCTACGAACTCACGGTCTCCTGCTGGCTCCAGCCTTCAGAGCGCCAGCTCTCGGCGCGCTGATCGAGATCGATGCTGCCTTCGTCATCAAGGATGCCGACGACCTTGTCATAAGAGGCGGCGGTGACGTTGCTGACCGTTACCAGATAGCCACCGCGGCGAAGACCTTCGGAATAGACGGCGCGGTCCTCGTCGGGAAAGAAGAAGTCTTCCAGCTTCTCCCAGAAGCCCTTGTGCTCGGATGAGACCTCAGTCGGTGTGGTGGACTCCTTGCCGGCGACGACGCGAATGCCGTCGCGGGCAATTCCGGCTTCGGCAAGACGCTCGACGGCGTCATCCGCATCGCCGCGGTTTTCGAAGGAGGCCGTCACAGTGTTAGACGATGAGGCGCCGTAAGACGATGTGGTTTCGCTATAGGTCATGAGTTTCTCCTTTTCTCGGATTGATAATTAGCCCGGAACAGCTAGGCTCAGGCATCGACGGCGCTCTCGGCGTGACCTCAAAACCGGTGATGGACCTGGAACTGGTCGAGACGATCCAATACGCAACGAATCATCACGCCGGGCGAGACTGTATCGCTCCGAAGCGATTCATTGCGTTTCATTGATCAGCACGATCTGTTGAGCATGCTTCGGTCTTCGAGTTCGTTTCATGTGACGCCCGCTAACGCGCTCCTTCGGCAGCATTTTCCGGGAGGTTAGTTCGGCGCCTTCTGAGCGATCCAGGTATGTACGTACGTCTTGGATCCCGCACAGCGGATGCCCCTCTGTGGAGGACTTCTCAGCTTCCCGACTGAAGCCGCATCTTGCGCAAGCGCTCGGTCTTCAGCCGCCGCTCCTCCGCCTCCGCCTTGATTGACGCCATGGCGCTGTCATGCGTTGCGTCGAAGCGTTGCTTCCTGTCCGTCAGGGAGCTCTTCTCGCGGGGTCGCTTTTGTGGAATGTCGTCATCTTTGTCCATCACGATAAACTAATGCTCGCCAGAAGGGCGGCAAGTAGAGGAATGGCGCTCGCCAGCCAAATGTACGGCAGGGTACGGTCCCTATGCGCCAGCGGAACTTATCATTTCGGGATGACGTTATCTGGCACCTCATCCTGGAGAGCTCCCCATGGCCGACGATCCGAAATCCTCTTTCCCGGCAGTGCAGGCTTACGAATTGACGAAGGCACGACAGCGGCAAGACGAGGACAAGGGCGATCTCGATAAAGGCCTCGAAGATACCTTTCCCGCGTCGGATCCTGTTTCTCACACGATCACCTCCGTCCCGGCAGGCCGCACCGATCCGCAAGCAGCCGAGCGCGTCAAAGCCAGTACTGCTGAGAACCAGGAGAGCGACGGTTTCACAAACAGCGTTTGCGGCTGGATCAAGGAAAACCTGCTCACTGCGGTAGCCCTCACGGCTGCGGTCGCCTGGATTTTTGGCGCGACCCGCTGACCGGGACCGATGAAGTGAACACCTCAATAGAGCGCCCGCTACCCGCTACCCCTTCCGGGAATCCCACGTCGCGCCCCACGTCCGGCTGGGTTCTGAAAAAGCTTGGCCCCGGCCTAATCACTGGAGCCGCCGCCGACGATCCAAGTGGGATCGCAACTTATTCCCAGGCCGGCGCCCAGTTCGGCTCCAATATGCTCTGGACCATGTTGCTGTCCTATCCGCTGATGTCGGCAATTCAGCTTGTCAGTGCGCGTATTGGTCGCGTGACCGGCTCGGGGCTAGCCGTCAACATGGGGGCGATCTGGCCGAAATGGCTGGTCACGGACCTGGTCTGTCTGCGGTTCGTGGCCAACTGCATCAATATCGGCGCGAACCTCGCGGCGATGGGTGCGTCGGACAAGCTTGCTACGGGAATGCCGAGCCTGCCGATCACCATCTTCTTCGCCCTTTATCTTTGGGGCTGCAGATGTTCATTCCCTATGAGCGATATGCCAACATCCTGAAATGGCTGACGCTGGTCCTGTTCGCCTACATCGCCGTCCTGTTTGTGGTGAAGATCGACTGGATGGCGACGTTAAAAGGATTTGTCTGGCCAACCTTTGCCTTGAACAACGACAGTTTCACCGTGGTCGTTGCGATCCTTGGCACGACAATCAGTCATCGGGTAATTTGTGGCTGCCTCCCTCGGACCTGAAAGATGGGTCACACTTCTGGCTATCCAAAGCTGAAGGAAGGAAGCAGCCATGACGTATTATGCCGGACTGGACCTGTCGATGGAAACC
>JAEXYH010000101.1 GCA_023451735.1 Pseudomonadota bacterium
GTTCTCGTTCAGTACCCGGCAGGCATACTCAAGGGTAGCTTTATCGCCATACTTGGTCGCGACAGTGCCCTTCTGCTCGAATTCGCCGAGATCAAAGAGATCGTAAGTGTCGTAGCCGACCGAAAACCCGCCAGCAGAACCTTTGTAAGCCGGGGGCATCCAGACATCCGTGATGCCGATGCCCGCCAAGCTTTCCGCCTTCTCCGCTACTTCCTTCCAGAGCCCGCCTCCATCTTGCGTATACCAATGGAAGAACTGCAGGAGCGTGCGTTGTGTCATGGCGAACCTCGTTGATGTGGCGGCGATTAACGGACTGAAGGGTGATTGGTTTCGTGGCGCCATCCACTAGATGTTTTTATTTGCTGCGCGTTCGTTCCTTTCCTCATGTCGTGCGTTTGACAGCTGATGTCTTTCAGCTGGAGATTAGAATCAGTCTGCCTCCTTAGGACATCAGCCAAACCCAGCTCACTTTGAACCAAGTTAGGAACGCCCGGTGCATCGCTCTGGCCGTCTGCTCCCGTAGATGAGGAAAGTCCACAATGAACACGCATATTATCAACCTACTCTCGGAGCCAATGAATCTTGCCCTTCCGCTCAGTCAGCTCGGCGAGGGAGCGTATTTCGATCTGGCGAGCTACCGTCTCTTCTGGGTCGATATCGAGGGTAAAACGATCCACGTCCTCAACCTGGTCTCCAAAGCGCATTCCAGCTGGACGCTTACAAAGAAAGTCACGTTCGCTGTGCCGAACAACGGCAAGCTGTTACTATGCCTTGAAGACGGTGTTTACGACTATGACCCTCCGACGGGGGAGGAGACAGCGATTGCAACGCTCAGCTTGCCTCGCGATCACCGCCTCAACGATGGCAAGGTTTCGCCAGAGGGCCGACTGTGGGTTGGCACGATCGATACGTCCGACCACCCGTCAGAGACTGCTGGACTGTTTGTACTCGACGACGCCAACCTGGAACTGGTCGAGAGTGGATATGAGAACGCAAACGGTAAGGCCTGGAGCGCTGACGGGACAATCATGTACCATGCCGACACTGCGTGCTCAACGATTTGGCAATATGACTACGATCCTAAATTGGGAAAACTGTCAGGTAAGCGCGAGTTCGTAGTAGTCGATAATGGCAACCCTGACGGTCTCTGCGCTGACGACCATGGGCGTGTGTATGCCGCTATCTACGGAGGCGCACGCATTGACGTGTTCGAGCCGGATGGTAGGCGGATCGCTGTGGTTGCTGTACCGGTTCCTAACCCTACAAGCTGCACATTTGCGCCAGGCGAGCCGAACATGCTCTACATCACCACTGCATATGACGGGATGGACGATGATGAACGCGCAAGATATCCGCTAGCCGGCGCAATGTTCAGTGCGGACCTGTCGGCGATCCTCTAAGGTGAAAGGGCGGCCTTCGGGCCGCCCTTCCAACCTTTATGCGATACCGTCGCCGCCGGTCGCACCGAACACTTCGCCGGTCAGGTAGCTGCCTTCCTGACTGGCCAGGAGAACATAAAGCGGAGCAATCTCCACCGGCTGGCCGGGACGGCCGAACAGGGTCTGCTCACCGAACTTGGCGACCTTTTCCTGCGGCTGGCCGCCAGACGACTGCAACGCCGTCCAGAACGGACCGGGCGCAACTACGTTGGCGCGAATGCCTTTTTCCATCAGTTGTGCGGCCAGCGCCTTCGTATAAGCAACGATGCCGGCTTTCGTCGTCGCATAGTCGAGCAAGATCGCCGAAGGATCATACGCCTGAATGGATGCAGTCGTGATGATTGCAGCGCCTGCAGGAAGGTGTTCGACCGCTTCCTGCGAAATCCAGTGCATGGCGTAGAGGTTGGTCTTCAGCGTCTTATCAAAATCCTCGGAGGTGTCCTTCGAGATGTCCTCGCGATGTTGCTGACGGCCAGCATTGACGACCAGGATATCAAGACCTCCAAGAGCATCGACAGCCTTGCGAACGAGTTCGCGGCTCCAATTCTCATCCGTGATATCGCCAGGGAGGGCAATCGCTTTGCGGCCTTCCGCTTCGATCAGAGCGATGACTTCTTTAGCATCGCTTTCTTCGCTACCGAGGTAGGAAATAGCGACGTCGGCGCCTTCACGAGCGTATGCGATAGCCGCCGCGCGGCCGATGCCGCTGTCGCCACCCGTAATGAGCGCCTTGCGACTAGTCAGCTTGCCGGCACCCTTGTAGCTCGTTTCACCGTGGTCTGGCTTCGGATCCATATCCGCGGCAAGACCTGGTACCGGCTGCGGCTGTTCAGGGAATGGCGGCTTTGGGTATTGGTGGCGCGGGTCTTGCATCGTCAGTCGATCAGTCATTTTTTTCTCCTTGGTGATCTTTTTATGGTCGGTTCTCCGGGTCCGGCGCATATTCCTTGTGCAGGACCGAAAGCGTCATCAGATGAGCGAGATGGGTCAGGCCTTGAGGAAGGTTGCCCAAAAAGCTGCCGGTATTCGGATTAATCATTTCCGAAAAAATCCCCACGCCAGAGTTCAGCGCGTCGCTTAGAGCGTCGAACCTTTGCAATGCCTTTTGTCGGTTTCCGAGAATGGCATGTGCCTCGATCATCCAGAACGAGCAGGCAAGGAAGCATCCCTCTTCCTTCCCGGCCCCACTGTATCGGTAATGGAACTGACCCTCGCCGAGTTCCCGGTCGATCGCGTCGATCGTCGCTTTCAGCCGCTCGAAGCCGTCGAAACCGAAGCGTACGGCCAAGGCCATGGAGGCATCCAGCTTCTGGGAGCCAGGGCACATGACGAAAGCCTGTTTTTCTTCTGACCAGCAGTTCGTCTCGATCCAGTCCTTGATCCGGTTCCGCTCGCGTTCCCAACGCTCGCGGCAGGTTGTGGGAAGTTGCCCCTGGTCTGCGAGCTCGACTGCACGGGCTAGCGCTTGCCAGCAGCTGACCTTGGACATCGTGTAATGCTGATCTTCCTCGAGCTCCCAGATGCCGGCGTCCCGCATGCGCCATCTGTCAGCGCACTCATCCGCGAGGTGCGCTAATATCTCCGCGCTCGAAGCATCCAGAATGTTGCCGCTATCGACAAACCGAGATGCCGTTTCGAAGATATCACCGTAGATGCCATGTTGGTGCTGGCTGGTCGCCAAATTGCCGACGACGACGGGGGACGACTGGCGGTATCCTGGTGCTTCGATCTCTTTTACGTCGTCGACCAAGTCGCCTTCGAGTGTGTAACAGACCTTCGGACCGTGTCGCTTCAGCTGGGATAAAAGCCAAGAGAACGCGGCCTTGGCTTCTGCTTCGGCGCCCGCTGCCAGGAAGGCCTTGATCGTGTAACCGGCGTCCCTGATCCAGGCATATCGGTAGTCGTAATTCTTCTCTCCACCGATGCGCTCGGGAAGCGATGTGGTCGCAGCGGCGGCAATCGCACCCGATGGCGAATAAAGAAGCAGCTTAAGTGCAAGCGCGCTGCGTACGAAAGACGTTCTATTGGGGCCATCATAGTCGATGCTCTTGGCCCATGTCCGCCACTCGTCATCGGATATATCGATACGGTGGTCTACGTCCTCGATCTTCGGAACGACAAGAGGCTCGTCTCGGCCAGCGACAATCGCGAAAGTTTTGCGGTCACCTGCGGATACAGCGAAGCAACCGCTAACGCCTTCGTCTACCCATTGGCATTCGACACCGTCGCTATGCAACAAGAGGCCAAGCACAGTCTCGACGTGGAAAACGACATGTTTGCCGATCGTCGAGTGGTAGGGGTTTGCCGTGTTGCCGCGGCGTCCGAGCTTCATCTCGACCTTAAATTGGACCGAGCCGCTGCGCCCCTCAACCCGACGCGCAAGCTCGACCCAAGGCAACCGACCAGCTGTCCCGCTATTCATAGATTCCGTCAGAACTGCAACACCACCGGACGTGCGGAAAGTCGTCTCAAGCACGTTGCTGTCCGTACGATACGCTCGCGTTACCGTGTAAGCTTCATCCGGCTCAATCAGGAAATATCCGCCATCCTCGGCATCCAGCAATCGATCGAACAGAGGTGGCGAGTCCATGTTTGGAACGCACCACCAGTCGATCGATCCATCTTTTCCTGTCAAGGCAACGGACCGCCCTTCGCCAAGAGCAGCGTAATCCTCAAGAGGCAGATAGCCGTTCGATCGAGCATCCGTGCTGGACCCCATTTTGGAGTTTGCGTCTGAGCCCGGAAGCAGTCGCGACAAGAGGCCCGTCATCGCGGAAGTCTCCTGACCAATGCCGTCAAGAGTGGTTTCGCTAACAGTCCGGCAAGCAAAAAACCTCCAGCAAGCGCGGTCTTAACGACGCGGACATCTCGGCTGGTGATGTACTCTTTTGCGAAACCTGTGACCCTATCACTGCTGGGACCGTCAATAAGTGCAGGTCCGGCACTCGGCTCATCGACGTTTCCAGCTCGATAGGGCATAGGCTCGCCTTGCTGAGCGCTCATCATTTCTGCCGCTTTACGATCCGCGAAACTCGGGGCAAGAACCTGGCCGATCGCCATCATCATGGTCGAGCGGCCGACCCAAACCTCGCGCTGAGGATCTTGTACAGTTGAAAAAACTGCGTCGGCGCACAGGCGGGGATCAAATATGGGGTCAGGGATGAGTTGTTCGTGACCCGATCTGTTGCGAGACCAGCCGGGTTGGGGTGTGTTGACGCCAGGCAGGTATACAACCGAAAGATTGATCCTAGACCCCTCAGCGATAAGCTCTGCACGCAGCGAGTCGGTGAACCCGCCTACTGCAGCCTTCGCGCCGCAGTAGGCAGCTTGCAAAGGTGCCGCGCGAATTGCGAGACCCGAAGAAACCTGGACGATCGTACCGCGACCGCGTTCCCTCATATGGTTGAGTGCGGCAAGCGTACCATATACCTGCGAAAGGTAGGTTGTGGCAGTAATCCGTGCGTATTCCTCGGGCTTTATCTCTGCCGCAGGTGCCACGATTGTCGACATCGCGTTGTTTACCCAAACGTCAATCCGACCGAATGACGCGGCAACCTGGCGAGCCGCGCCCTCCATTGCTTCGTTGTCAGAGGCATCCGCGGAAATTGCGAGAACATCAGCGCCTGACGTTTCGAGTAACTTGCGCGCTTGCTCAAGACGGTCTGGATCGCGCGCGATGATGGCGACATTCCAACCGGCATTTGCAAAACGTTTGGCGATCGCAAGTCCGATGCCCGCGCTTGCGCCCGTAACAACGATGGTGTTCGTCAATATTTTCTCCTCGCGCGGGTTGGAACTGCTTTTCATTGCGTTTCCCAGGCACGCTTCACAGAAGGAATGGCGTTGTCGGGTTTTGCGTCACCGATAAAAATCAGGATTGGACCGTCATTTTGTTTTTTCGGGTCATAGAAGTTGAGCAGCGCTGGATGATGTTGCTGATAGAACTTCGGTAGACGCCCGCTGCGCCTGAGGAAGTGATCGACAACAACTTGATCGCCGTGGACGGAATTCGGGACGTCTCCGCAACTGCCAGGCTGCATCCATTGCGCTGCTCGGTCTTTGAATTGGTCGTAAAGAAATGAGAGTTCTGTTCCCCGCCAACTCATGAGTGCGGTTGATAGTCTCCCCTTCAAGAAATAATCCTCCATAGCGATCGGCTCTTCGCTTGAAGTCAGGCCAGTCGCTGTTTTCATAAAGAGGGTATCGAGGTCGCAGAGAACGTTCACGTTGCCACAAATATCTGGACGGAATGCTTCGAACTTCGACCACCATTTTGGCCAGTTGTGCCGCAACGCTACCGTCTCGACACCCTCGATGGGACGGTCGTAATCCGTGAGACACACGACCCGATCGATATCGTCGACAAACCTTCTGGCACCTCGTGCCAGTCGTTCGACCCAACTCGGATTATACCGACCACCCGATCGCAATACTGTAATCAGCGTCGCCACGTTCAAACGACCTTCAGGATCGGTTGAGCAGCCTGATCCACGTTACCGGTCCACAGCCCATCACAAAGGTCTTCGAGCCAATTTGCAGCAGAGGCTGCTGCATTTCCTGCATGGAGGCTAGCCAGAACGCTTGGGTCGAGAGCTTTTGCCTGTTCAAGTAGTGACCGCCAGCCATCGTAATCGCCCGGCCAATATGGTGCGGATACAGCAGCACCAAATCGAACCAGTTCATCGGCTTTGCGATGCTGTTCGGAGAAATATCGCCATTCCGGCATGACGACAAATTGCTTGGCGGCACGTGCAATCTCGTGGACGGTATTGTCGCCGGCCGACGCTACAACGGTGTCGGCGGCTGCAATGTAATCAGTTACGTTGGCGACCCAGCCAAGCTCTTTTAGGTTCGGAAAATCTGTTTCGTGTCCTTCTTTGTGAACGGGCCCGGCTACAAGCCAGAGAGTGTCTGGAATAGCACGAGCAGCGATGGTCAGTGGTGCGTAGGGAGTGCCACTGCCGCCCCCTCCGGTCAGCACCAGAGCGATGTTGCCGCCCTCAGGGAGGCCCAGCTTCGCCCTCGCTGCAGTTTTAGAAAGAACTTCGTCTCGAGTGGTGCACAAGCCGCCGCTATAGAACGTCTTCTCGCGCAGTCTTGCAGGATAGTCGTCTTGCTCCAACCGCTCGTCGAACGGCGCCAGAATGCCGACCATCGACTCGTAGGACCCGATATGACCGATATCGTTGCGGTCGCCGTGGAGGCGCATCTGCACGGTCGGCGTTGAGCAGATCCGCCCAAGCATACCGATCTCCGATGAAACATCGACGATGAACAGGCCGACATCACGGTCGTCGAGGTGGTCAACGATGGTTCGCATCGTCTTGCGCATCGACGGGAGACCGAGTGGCACGCAGTGCATAACTGACGGTGTAGGCTCTTCGAACATCCGCGCGGTAGGTACGGTTTCGCCTATCATGTTGGGAAGAGCAATCACCTCGATCGTCGAGCTTGCATTGGCGAAATAGTCCGGTCCGGCCGTCAGTACGGAGACGGTCCTGTCCGCGGAGAAATGCTCGGCGATAGCCATGGTGCGATTGGCGTGACCGCGACCTTGATGATGAACAAAAAACGAGATCGGTTTCTTCATACGCAAGACTTTCTTATGAATAGAGGACATGGCCAGGCTGCTCGGCCGCCTTGATCTCGTGAGGCTCCGGTTCGCGGAGCATGTTCAGAATATCGCCACCTTCGTCCCAACCGATCAGGCCACGGTCGCGGAACTGTCCCAGCCAGTAATCCATGCACCAACGCCCGTGCTTTTCACGAAAACGCTGGGCATTGCCAAGGATCGAATGGAAATGATTGAGAGGTGGTATCGATATCAAGTGATGCTGGTGATAGACCCTCGCTTTCCCAACCCGGAACGTTCTTACGCCAGCAGTCGCCGCGGAAGCAGCAAAATCAGTTTCTTCCCCGCCGTAGCCGACGAACTGTTCATCCATGCCTCCGACCGACTGCCAAGTGTGCTTGCGAAGCGCAAACGAAAGCCCCCAGAGTTGGCCGCCGTCCGGTTCTTCCTCGATCCCGCCATCTGGAAAGCAAGGCTTGGAGACATGCTGCCTGCCTATCGCGTCAAATACCGTACAATCATCCTTAAAATCCGGTGCGTCGGCGGGCAGATAGAAGACCTCGCTCAAGAAGATGCCATCATGCCGTAGAGCCGCATCGGCGTAGGATAAAACCATGTCTTGCGAAGCGATGCAGTCGACATCGAGAAAGATTAGACATTCGCCCTTTGCAGCTTGTGCGGCTGAATTGCGCGCTCTGGCAAGCGGCAGTTGATCGCCAGGTACCATCACATGGCGGACCGGAAACGGCATGACTGGCAAGCCATCGAACGGCTCCGGCTGCATCCAGGCTATCACTAGCTCAAAAGGGAGCAGGGACTGCTTTTCTAGGCTGAGCATGAGATTGCGAAGATGCCGTTCTCGGCCTCTTACCAGGGTCAAGACGCTGACAGACATGCGACCTCCGCTCTCTTGCGGAAGTGAAGAACGCCCTCGATAATACCAGCGGCATGGGTTTCGGTCGCGATATACGAGTGTTTGAGTGCCGGAAGTCCAGCAAGCCCGTCGGAGTAGTTCGCAACAATGATGGACTGCGGGAGCGCCTGAAGCATTTCGATATCGTTGCCGGAATCTCCCGCCACGAACACCATGTTTTCCGGCAGGTCTAAGAGGCGGCGGACGTAATCAACGGCCGTGCCCTTAGACGCCTTGAGCGGCAGGATATCAAGATAGCGGCGATGGCTGTGGATGACGGAAGCGCGAAGGCCTGCCTTCTCAAGAAGGCTCTTTAGCCTCGAGACCACGCCAGCCGAACCATCGCTGAAATAGCTGAGTTTAAAATCGCGCTGTTCAAGCGCCGCTTGTGGCGTGATGAAGCCGACTTTGCGCAGCAGCTTCTCGATTGCCGATCGATCCCAATCGACGGCGATGCGTTCCGCCCAATCCCGGTCGTAGTCGTAGGACACGCCGTTCTCGCTTAAATGGTATATTTCCGATCCGACTGATGTGATCATAACTTCCGGGCGCGGCACGTCCTGCTGTTCGATAACAGCCATAGCGCTATGAAACGAGCGGCCGGTTGCTACTCCGAACGAGAGATCGTTTTGCTGGCGACGCCAGTTACCGAAAGCGTGCAGATGTGGAACGGACCCAACAAGCGTATTGTCGATATCACTTATTAGGAGCTGCTTCGGATCGTTCGCTTTCACCTTCGGTTTGTCCATCAGTTCCTTGACCAGACCATGATAGCGCATGCTATGGCGGCCCCAGTCGTAACTTGAGACGGCGCACGCACCAGCACTTGAGTATCGTGTCCAGGTTTGTGTGCAGCCGAGTATTTGCAAGGCAGCTGATGCAAGTGCTTCTTCGTCCCTTGGGCAGATCAGGACACCGTTGCCGCAGGTCTCAACAATATCGTTAGGACCGCCGCTGTCCGTTGCAATTAGTGGCAGGCCGACGGCCGATGCCTCCAGAAGCGTCAAGCCAAAGGGCTCGTTAAGCGCAGGGTTGACAAAAATGCCCCTGCGATCGCGGGCAAAGGCGTAATATGCCGGCACGTCGCAAGGACGGTGCGTCTTCGGATAAGCAACCTTGCCATATAGGTCATAGCTGTCGACGAGATGCAGGATCTCGCGCAGGTTGATCGCAAGATCCGGCTCCAGCTCATCAATCTCGTCGCGGTTGCCAGCAATAATGACGAGGTTCGCCGCGTCTTGTAGCGCCTTGGATTTGCCATAAGCCCGCACCAGTCCAATTAGGTTCTTTTTTGTTACGGGACGGGCGATAGCAAGAAGAACCGGTTTTTGTGGATCGGTTAGAAAACGGCAAAGTTCTGTTTCCACTGAAACCGACGAGCGTGCGGCCTGAAAAGCGGCGAGATCGCTCCCGGGCGGAAGAACACGGATCTTGCCGGCATCGTAGTTTTGGTATGGCTTGTACTGCAATTCCGCTTCGTCACGCGACGAGGCAATAATGAGCGAAGCGTTTTGGAGCGCGCATTCTTCCGCTTCTAGCCGACGGTCCATCGAATGATCGCCGGCCATCTCCGGCATGGCCGCGATCTTGACCAGCCCAAGCGAATGACCGGTGAAGACAAACGGAATACCCAGCTCCTTTTTGACGTGCGTCGCGACCACTGCGGCATCGGCGTAATGGGCATGAACGACATCCGGGAGGCCGTGTTCGCGTAGATGCATGACCAGTGCCTGACCGAATGCTTCAACTTGCGAGTGCATGTTCTCCTTGGTGACATAAGCTGCGTCTTGTGTACGCAAACGTACAATGGAAATCTTGTCGCTGACGCGCTCGTAAGCCTGGTCATAGTCGTCGCCATACCCGTCGAACGCGCGCGTGGCGATCACGATTTTCGATGCGGAAGCATCCGCCTCGCATGCGCGGACAAGGTCCATGAGATAACGGATATGCCCTCCCGTATCGGCCGTAACCCCGTAATTTATATTATTTCCGCGCAGGCACCCTTGAAGTGCGACGTGAAGAACGAACATACCAACCTCTTTCAGCGACAAGGATACGAGATGCTAAAATGCGCACCGGAACGCCCCAAACCGATAAGGGTTGCGCATGTCGCGCCAAGTATCTTCCCCGTCCCACCAAAGGACCACGGCGGAACCGAGCGCGTCATCCATGATCTATGTGTGGCGATGCAAAGCCTGGGTTGTGACGTGACTCTGTTTGCTGCGAGCGAAAGCACTACCCCGGTCAAGCTGGTCGGCCGGTTGCCAAGCCTCCAATGTCTCGAGACTGAACATGGCTCGGTGCCGCCGTCGATTCCATCGGTTCTGGAAAGCGTCCGCATGGACGAGGTACGTCAGCGACTGGGCGACTTTGACGTCCTGCATTTCCACGGCGAGTTCTTTCACGCCGCACTTTTGGGAGATCAGCGCTCGAAATCGCTCACGACGATCCACTGGCGGGTGGATGAACTCGATCGGCAACTGTTTTTCGAAGCATTTCCCGACCTGCCGGTAGCCGCAATCTCGGCGTCACAACAAAGCGGCATCCCACACGCCAATCGAGCTGGCGTCGTTCTCCACGGTGTAGCAAGAGAGCGATTTGAGCCTTCCTATTCCCCGGGGAGCTACCTGGCATTCATCGGTCGGATGACTGATCAGAAACGACCCGATAGGGCTATCGATGTCGCCAAGCGCTGCGGTCAACCCCTCAAACTTGCGGGCACTGTAGATGTCGGAAATCCTCTTTACTTCGATAAGCATGTTCGCTCCAACCTGCGCGAAGGCATCGACTACGTTGGCCCGGTCGGCGATGCGGAAAAGAACACACTCCTACGCAACGCTACTGCGCTCCTGTTTCCCATCGATTGGCCGGAACCATTTGGATTGGTGATGATCGAAGCTATGGCTTGCGGAACGCCAGTGATCGCGTGGAACAACGGCTCGGTTTCCGAGGTCATCGAGGACGGGGTGACTGGGTTCATCGTTGAAAATGAAGATCAGGCAGTAGAGGCAGTTGGCCGGATCGGTTCACTCGACCGTCGCCAGGTCCGTGCTCGGTTCGAGCAGCGTTTCACGGCCGAGAGAATGGCAAGGGATTACGTCGATATCTATGAACGGATGCTGTCGCGATGAGAACCGCTCTCCTGGCATGGGACTATCCACCGTCACCAAGCGGGCTCTCGACCGCGGCGCGCGAGATCGCTCAAGCGCTTGCCGGTGAAGGCTGCGACGTTACGGTGTTTACGCTAGATCGAAGCAATACCGAACAAGTCGACCACGTGCGCGTCATTGGCTGTGACATCAAGGACGGTTCGGGATTGGGACGCATGAGGAAATGGGCGGCGCTGGGACATCTCGCCGCGCCGCTGCGGTTTCGGCATTCAGTCTTGTACGAACATTCGAAGCAACCTTTTGAGGTAGTCGAGGCAACAAATTGGTACGCGCCGGGTAGCCTGCTGACTGGAAAACACGGATTTGCGCTGGTAACGCGCAATTCGACACCAGCCGCATGGTCGCGAGGCGCTGACCTGAAGTCACGTGACCGCATCGATGCTGCGGCGGCGGATTGGCTGGAAACCCGCCAAGCGAGGGGAAGTGCCGGCCTTATCTCCAATACAGACGATCACGGAAAGCGGATCGCTGAGCTCTATAGGATCGAGGCAACGGTGCCCCATCGCACAGTCGGCCTCTCGTTACCGCCGGATTTGCTGAGCGTCGCTCACTCGTCTCCCTATCCGACCGACGGTACGGTAGTCCGTATCCTGTTTGTCGGACGAGCCGAAGCGCGCAAGGGCTTCGAAGAGCTTATGGGCGCGATCGAGCTGTTGGCAAAAGAGGTGCGCGGCGGACATCTGGCAGATTTCCACCTCGATCTCCTCGGCGTACCAGAGTGTGATCTGCCTGCCGCGCTCACTGCTGCAGCCCGCGGCCATGTCACCGCGTGGGGCAGAATGCCAAACAAGACTTTGTATGATCTGTACCGAAAGGCGCACGTTGTCGCGGCACCTTCAAGATATGAAAGTTTTGGTCTGGTTTACCAGGAGGCAATCGCTTTTGGCCGACCGGTTGTTGCGTCCTCAGAGGACCCGAGCGCCCGCGAATTTGTCGGGCAATCAGGTGCTGGAATTTTAGCAACTCAGACGACGCCAGCCGGAATTGCTTCAGCGCTGCGAAGTGTAATCAAGTCGCCGGAAAGGCGCGCCGAGCTTCGTGAGAAGGTCAAGCTAGCATCGGGCCGGTACACCCGGGCGCGCCTCGGCTGCGAGACCATCGACCTTTATCGCAAGGCAATATCGCACCTCAAACGGAGGCGCTGATGAGATATCGTGAACAAAACCACCAACCGAGCATAAGCATAGTCGGGAATTGCCCGGCGGTTGTTGACCGCAGCGAGGCGATCGATGGCGGCAACTGGGTGACGCGGTTCAACAACACTGTTGGTTTCGGGAGTAGTTCGGGCTCGAAGATATCTGAGTTGGTGCTTGTAAGCCGCGGTGGGCAGGCCGAGGAATGGATCCGTGACCCGGAATTCGTGAACAGGCGGGCGATATCCTCCGCACAGCTCATTACACTGGTTTTCCCGCATACTGATGATCCTGGCGCGGAATGCTGGTTCGACGAGCTCAGCCAGCTGTTAAAAGAAGCCGGAAAATCGGTGACGTTCATCGACGACGCTGAACATTCCTATGCGCGAGAGACGCTCTCTAAGCTGGGAGCTCACCGCGACGCAGCCCTGAGTTCTGGCTTCGTTTACACCCATTGCAAATTGCGTACTTTACCGATCGGGGCGCCGCCAATGCACATCTTTGGCTTCTCTTTCGAAGGGTGGGAAGGACATGCATGGAGTGCTGAGGCGGAGTGGTTCAGGCGCAGTGCGTCAGAGGGCCGCGTACAAGTGCATCCGGTACAATCCCCCTTACAGCCAGTGGTGCGTTCATGAATTCGTTCAAGGGTCGGTGTGGACTGTGCCACGCTCGAGGTATCCAGAAAACCACGCGAGTGCTTCGGTTTGCCGGGGGTAAAAAGACATATCAGTTGGAATGTTCGCACTGCGGAATGCTTTACGATAACCTTGAGGCTGCTACCAGAGCAGCTGTACCATTCACAACCAATGGCAATGCAACATGTACGCCCGACCAGAGCTTCGGATTTGACATGTTTACGCTACGCATTCTGGCTGCCCGCTTCGGGTTGGCCGCCAGACCCTTGAACGCCGCGCAATCCGCGGCGCTGTCTCGCCCACACAGTTCCCTTGCCGGCGCGGCAATAATTACGCCGCTCGACCACCTCGCTGAAGCGCCTATGACACTCGGCGTAATGTGCAGAGATCACGAGCTGTCATCTGTCCTGGAAAAATGTGCCGGGTTCGGCGATGAATTTGCCGAATGTATCGTCGTTGTAGATCAGCCGAACACCTGGCAAACCGCATTGGAAATTCCGCAACACTGCAAAGTGCTAACCCGGCATCTCGATCGAGATTTTGGGTCGCAGCGTAGTCACATTCAAGATCTCAGCGAGTCTGACTGGGTTTTGCAAATCGATGCAGACGAGGATCTGACAGTGGAAACGGTAAGAAAATTGCGGAGACTTGCAACGCTGGCTGCAGAGCAAGACGTCGTATCGATCGGTCTCCCGCGTAAGAATTTCGTCGGATCTCGCCTTTCAGACCTATATCCCGATATTCAATATCGCGTAAATCGACGCGGTGTTCGCTATGAAGGCAAGGTGCACGAGAGACCTATCAGGCCTTGGCAGATAAGCATGATTGCGGTTGGCTTGGACATCAGTCACGTACTGGACGAAGCGCATGTGGAACAGCGATCGCATCTGTACGACGAGATCTCTCCTGGCAATGGCCGCCTTGAGGAAGAGGGGCTCCTCACAACAGCGTTTCGCCAAGAATAGCGGGTCGTTACGCTTGACGTGATTTTCTTGCGGAGCCGACCATCAGTACTATTGTTCGGAACCTTGCCTCAAGGCACTCGTTCTGTCCCGCCAAGTCAACGGCATCACATGGGAGAGAACACGATGGCTACCGCCGAAAAGTCGACCAAGGACAGCAAGGCTTTAAAGACTGCCGCCAAGAAAACCGCGCGCGCTTCGGGGACGAAGAGCACTGCCGCGAATGCCGAAACCCGCAAGAAGCGTGCGCAGGCGGTGGCGACCAAATCCGCCGCTCGAAAAGAAGTAAGGGTCTCTGCGAAGGACACGAAAAGCCTCTCGGAGCTGTTCGAGCACGCGCTCGGTGACATTTACTACGCCGAGAAGAAAATCTACAAGTCTTTGCCGAAGATGATCAAAGCCGCGGATCATCCTGAACTCGTCGAAGCTTTGACCTCGCATCGCGAGGAAACGGCTGGCCAGATCGAGAAACTCGAGGCGATCTTCGAGCTTCTTGGCAAGCGCGCCAAAGCTGAGAAATGCGACGCCATCGACGGCATCCTGGAGGAAAGCGAAAGTCTGCTGGAAGATTTTGGCTCGAGCGTTGCTGCAGATGCTGCGATCATCTTCAGCTGCCAGGCAATCGAGCACTACGAGATCACGCGCTATGGATCCATGCGGGCATTTGCCGATGCTCTCGGTATAGATGAAGCCAAGCAGCATATCGATGACATCCTCGCGCAGGAGAAGGCTGCAGATGCGAGCCTTACAGAACTCGCCGAAGATTCGGTGAACGCTGCCGCAACCGAGTACGACGACGAATAATCGCACACTCCAATATACAAGGCTGGTCGCGCTGAACGCCGACCAGCCTCTCTGGTATGTCCTGAATGAAGAAAAATCTTTTCTAGATGCCAGCCGGAATAATTTGCTTCACGTTATCGGCTATTACACGTGTTTGTTTTAAGGGTTGCACGTGATGCATCCAGGCTAGTTGTTCGGACAAGAACAGCTTGCCCGGCTGAGATCTCTCTCGTGGGTTGAGGTTGTTGGCCAGTCGAATAAACAGGGCAGGGGCAGTCTTGAGCTGGGATATGCAAAAGCTTTTTCAGACGCATGCCGGGGGATGGCGCGCTCGCTTCGCAGGCGTGGCTAGATATTGAGACCACCGCTAACTTGACATGAAACGCAATCGCGACGGATGAGGGGCCGCCGACAGTGTCCGCTTACAACCAATCACTGAGCGCCACTATCTACGTGTTATGATATATTGTCAAAGCTGGATGGGGCTGCGACGCTGTCGGCCAGTTAGAAATGCGACACTGGCTCTGACGATCAGCCCCCGATCCGACCGGCTGGGCCGGGTTGCAAGGGAGGAGCGGGGGCGGGTGATGACGCTCCCCTTCGGCTTTAGCTTCCTCAGTAGTAATTATCTCGTTGCCAGCTGATAATCATTTTGCACCGGCATCGGGCGGGTAGGGATCAAAGCGGCATGATGCTTCCGGAAATCAAGTTGCACGGAGACGTCGATGTCGCCGCGCTGTCACCTCTTCTTCGCGGCATGCTTCTGTCCGTTGCCTATGCTGACGGTGAGGGTGGCATAGGATTGACGGCGACCGGCGCCATGAACCGGAAGTTCGTGCACTGGGCCGCCGTATACTTTCTTTGGCCAGGGTTCACAGCCGAAGACCTCTACAGCATGAACAAAGTGCTGAACGAACGCGACATGCCGCCGCTCTGGGTCGTGCGGGATATGACCCGCCATTTGAAGCTTCTTCGCCGGAAAAAGGATGTGCTGGTGCCAACCAAACGAGGTCGCGAGTTTCTGGTGAACCCGCAAGCCTTCTTCGATCTGATCGCCACGGATTATCTCTATTCCTATGTTCACGTGACCGATCGGCAAGAGGACGTTCAGGCGCGATTGCGCTGGTGGCGCATGTTCCTCAATCTTCTCAACATCAAGGCCAGAGAAGGGTGCACGCCATTGCAGATTGTAAAAATCCTCAAGCCAGACTTCGCCCCCCTGTCTGAGACCGAAATGACCCTGGAAGCCTGGGAGCTGAAATCCGATATCCTATCTGGCGTCCTGCGGCGCCTGTGCTGGCTGGGCCTGCTCTATGAAGCAAGAGAAGGGCTCACGCTTTTCCAGGACGGCTCCTTCCACAAAACGCCGCTCTGGGCCGCCTGCCTGCAGCTGGAATCAGATACGCAAAGCGACATCGGCGTGCATTGAGATCGTTATTCTGCCGCTGGCTGCCTCATCAACGCCTTCTCTCGCTTCGAAATCACACCGGGATCATTCATGAAATCCGTCCTCGGACCTGGCTTGCGCCCCCGCTTCTGATACCCGTTCGCCGTGCTGCCATCCGGTATCCCAAACATATGATTTGTCTGACCTGTGCGGCGAGGGCCGCTTTTGCTGCGCTGCAGCTCACGTCCGGCCTGTAGCTCCGCGACCATCGAAAGCATGTCGTCCAAACGCTTGTTCTCGACGACTTCGGGTCTGTGTATCGATCTCAACTTATCAAAGGTTCTGTAGGGTAGGGTGAAGCTCTCGTGCATGATCTCGAGGCGACCATCCGGATAGTCGCAGACGACGATCTTCTTTCCCGCCAGGGCCTTGGCCTGTTCTGTTGGATCGAGAATGAACAGCACCTTGTCGTAGCGCAGTGTCAAAGCCTGCGACAGCGTGCGAACTTCCTTACGACACATGGCGCCATCAAGGTTCTCGTGATCGGCCAACGGCCGGTGCATGTCCTTCGGATTACGCGGTTGTTTGCCGAAACGCGCGTTGAAATCCGCAATGAACTCAGGTGCATAGGCGTTGGCTTCCTCGATTGTGTCAATACCGCGAAGCCGCATCTCCTTGACCAACCGATCCTGCAATGTCTGGTTGGCACGTTCCACCCGGCCCTTGGCCTGCGGGGTGTTGGCGCAGATGATGTCGATGTTCAGCTCATAAAGCGCCCGGCCGAACTGCGTCAGGCCGCTCGTGCGGTCCTTCTCCGAGGCATGCGTGGAGCGGAAAACACCATGCTTGTCACTGTAGAAGGCCAGCGGTTTGCCCCATTGCTGCAGATAAGCCTTGGTCGCGTGCAGATAGTCGAATGTGTTCTCCGATCCGGCAAACCGTAGATGTAGCAGCTTGCCGGTCGCGTCATCGATATAGACGAGCAGGGCGCATTTGGGGCCACGGTTCTCGAACCACCAGTGATGTGAGCCATCGATCTGCACCAGTTCGCCAAAGCAGTCACGTCGGCCGCGTGGCTGGAAAACCCGTTTCTTGCGTTCTCTACGTGAGACCCAGATACCAGCCTCGGTCATCCATTGCCGCAGCGTCTCCTTAGCCACAGAGATCCGGTGCAGCTCGATCAGCTTCTCACGCGCCAGCGT
>JAEXYH010000061.1 GCA_023451735.1 Pseudomonadota bacterium
CTCGAACTGATCCTCACCAGCCTTGAGGATTCAAAAGCAGAAGATATCGTCACCATCAATATTGCCGGGAAATCGGCGCTGGGCGACTACATGGTTGTGGTCACCGGGCGATCGAGCCGCCATGTCATGGCGATCTGCGACCATCTCGTCACTGATCTCAAGGACGAGGGGCTTGGCTCCCCGCGTGTCGAAGGTCAGGAAAGCGGAGACTGGGTTCTGATCGACACGGGTGATGTTATCGTTCACGTGTTCCGTCCCGAAATCCGCGAGTTCTACAACATCGAAAAGATGTGGGCGGCTCCGGAGATCGAAGAAGGACCTCTGCTGCACTGAGCGGTTTTGGCTTGGCCTGAACCGTCGAAAGCCGCTAAAGCAAGGCTGGCGCAACGCGCCGGTGCAGCACCTTTCGGCTGTTCGAATTTGGACGGATCAGGACATGCGTATTACCCTTTTTGCCGTGGGACGGCTCAAAACCGGCCCGGAGAAAGACCTTGCGTCCCGTTATCTCGATCGCTTCGCCAAGGCTGGCCCGGCCGTCGGTCTGGAACTCGCGAAACTGGTGGAGATACAGGAAAGCCGTGCGTCAAATGCCGACACCCGCAAGCGCGAGGAAGCAAGCGCGCTGGAAAAGGCCTTGCCGGAAGGCGCCATCCTCGTTCTCCTGGACGAACGCGGCAAAACTCTCGACAGCCAGGCTTTTTCAGATGCGATCGGCCGTTATCGCGACAACGGAAAGCGCGACATGATGCTGGCGATCGGTGGCGCCGATGGTCTTGATCCGGAGCTTCGCGCCAGGGCGGACCTCGTTCTCAATCTGGGTACGATGACGTGGCCGCACCAGCTGGTCCGCATCCTCATTGCGGAGCAGCTTTACCGGGCCGTGACCATTCTTTCCGGCCATCCTTATCACCGCGTTTAACCTTTCGTTCAGGCTCAAACACGATGTTGTTTGTGGCGTAGCCGGGCAAATCAGCCTAGCCTTGCCAGTCTATCATTCGGAGCGGACATGGACGCCAGTCGGAAAAGACCTGACAGATATGGATCAGGCTTGGCCAGCACGTTGGCTGTCGCCGGTCTTTTGCTGGTTGTTCCGCAGTCGCTGTCTGCACAGGACGCTGCTTCTCAAAGCGGCGGCACGGCGAGCGCTGCACCGGTCGAGGCATCCGGCCCCACCGGCGAGTTAAGGCAGAAGCAGGAAGAGACGCGCAAGGAACTCGAAGCGCTCGGCAAAACGATGAAGCTGTCGGAAGACAAGATCGCCGACATAGAGCGCAGCATCGCGCAGACCAACAAGGACAGTGCCGATATTCGTCAGGCGCTGATCGATTCGGCCAAGAAACGGCAGGATCTCGAGCGGAAAATTCAGGAAAGCGAGAAGAGGATCGCTGCCCTCAGCCTGCAGGAAGACGGTATTCGCGCCTCACTTCGCAGCCGAAAGGGTGTTCTTGCGGAAGTGCTTGGCGCACTGGAACGCATGGGCCGCAACCCGCCTCCGGCGTTGCTGGTGAAGCCGGAAGACGCACTTGCTTCCGTTCGCAGCGCCATTCTTCTCGGCGCTGTCGTGCCGGGTATGCGCTCCGAAGCAGAGCGCCTTGTTGCTGACCTGAAAGCCCTGAGCGAGACGCGCAGCGCCGCAGCCAGCGAGAAGCAGACCGTGTCCGACACGATCGCGGCAAGCTTGGAAGAAGACAAGCGCATGGACCTTCTTCTGGCCGAAAACGAAAAATTGAACGGCCGGAATACCGCGAACCTTGAGGCGGAGAGACGGCGCTCGGAAGAGCTCGCAGGTCGTGCAACTTCGCTTGAAGGGCTTATTTCCTCGCTGGAAAGCGAAATCTCTTCGGTGAGGGAGGCCATGGAGGCCGCACGAGCGGAAGAGGAGCGCCAGAAGCGCCTTTCGCAGGCCGAGCGTGAGAAAGCCAGGCAGCTGGCCGAGAACGGAGTGCCCGACAAAAACCGCATTGCGCCAGCATATGCGTTTTCAAGCCTGAGGCAGAAGCTGGCGTTCCCGGTTGCCGGAGATGTCGTACGTTGGTTCGGCGATCCCGACGGGACAGGACATACGGCGCGCGGGATCACCATCGCATCCAATGCGGGGGCCATCGTGACCTCGCCGGCGGATGGCTCGATCGTATTTGCCGGAGCATTCAGAAGCTACGGACAAACGATTATCCTCAATGTCGGTGACGGATATTACGTGGTCTTCACCGGCATGAAGGATGTGAATGTCCGGCAGGGACGATTTGTCTTCAGCGGTGAGCCGATCGCCGTGATGGGTGAGAAAAGAGTGGCGAGTGCAACTGCGTTGGCGCTGGAAACGGATCGCCCGACGCTTTACATTGAATTTAGAAACGGCAACACCACGGTTGATTCCAAGCCATGGTGGTCCGCCAAAGAAACTGGAAGGGCGCGAAATGATTCGTAGGGCTTCGCTTGTCATCGTCGGTGCACTCATGGGTGCGACAGCGATGAGTGTCATCTATTCGGCCGGCGTGCCGGCCCAGGCAGCCGGAGCGTCGACCTATAAGGAATTGTCCATTTTCGGTGACGTTTTCGAACGCGTTCGCGCCCAGTACGTGACGCCGCCGGATGAGGAAAAGCTGGTCGAGAATGCGATCAACGGCATGCTGACGTCGCTCGATCCCCATTCGAGCTTCATGAATGCCAAAGACGCAGACGACATGCGGACCCAGACCCGTGGCGAATTCGGCGGGCTCGGCATCGAAGTCACGATGGAAAACGAACTGGTCAAGGTCATCGCGCCGATCGACGACACGCCGGCTTCCAAGGCCGGCATTCTGGCCGGTGACTTCATTTCCGAAATCGATGGACAGGCCATTCGCGGCCTGAAGCTCGAGGAAGCCGTGGAGAAGATGCGCGGCGCGGTCAATACGCCGATCAAGCTCACGGTTATCCGCCAGGGCGCCGACAAGCCGCTCGAGATCACGGTCGTTCGTGACATCATCGCCGTACGCGCCGTCAAGTCGCGCGTCGAAGGCGGCGATGTCGGTTACGTCCGTGTCATTTCCTTCACCGAAAAAACCTATGACGACCTGGAAAAGGCGATCCAGAAGATTAAGGCCGATGTACCGGCCGATAAGCTGAAGGGTTATGTTCTCGACCTGCGTCTCAACCCGGGTGGTCTTCTCGATCAGGCAATCAACGTATCGGATGCCTTCCTGGAGCGTGGCGAAGTTGTTTCCACCCGCGGCCGCAATGCGGACGAGACCCGCCGATTCAACGCAGGTCCAGGTGACCTGACCGATGGCAAGCCGGTGATCGTGCTGATCAACGGCGGTTCGGCTTCGGCTTCGGAAATCGTCGCCGGTGCATTGCAGGATCTGAAGCGGGCGACCGTCGTCGGCACACGTTCCTTCGGCAAGGGCTCCGTCCAGACGATCATCCCGCTTGGTGATGCCGGCGCGCTGCGTCTGACGACGGCGCTTTATTACACGCCGTCCGGCAAGTCGATCCAGGGTACGGGGATCAACCCGGACATCAAGGTTGAACAGCCGCTGCCGCCGGAACTGCAGGGCAAGCTGAAGGCCGAGGGCGAATCCAGCCTGAAGGGGCATATTCAGGGCAACGCCGAGACGGAAGAGGGTTCGGGCTCTGCTGCCTATGTGCCGCCGGAAGCCAAGGATGACATCCAGCTCAATTACGCCATGGACCTCCTCCATGGTACCAAGACAGATCCGAGCTTCCCGGCCAGCCCGGACAAGGCAGCTGCAGCGGTCAAGAAGTAAGAACAGCGCCAAGGGGGTCTGAAAACGGCTCCCTTGGCTTTTTTTGACCGCGGGATAGCACGGATATTAGCGTGGGTACTGATCTCCATGCACCCTTGGGACAAGGGCGGCCACCGAAGACGAAACGTTCGTGGCGTGGCCGTAGAGCCGTGTTATGCGGCGCTTTAGCCATTATAGGCATAATTGCCCTTTCCATTTATGTGATTCAGGAAGATGACGGGCTCAGGCAGGTTGCTGCCAAGACCGATCAGGGATCTTCGGAAGCCAAGTCCGCTCCTCCAAAAGAGACGCATGGTACTGATCGCTCTCCGCAGTCGGGACCGTCGTCCGATCGCACCGCTTCCGGCGCCAACATAGAGCGTACGCCCACCGGCGATGGCGGCTATGTCACCAAATACACGCCGCGTGACAGGACTGGGCCGCTGGTTATCGACGCCCAGCGAATGGGCCAGGATCCGCGGATGGCCGGCCAGCCGAATCCGGACCTCGTGGAAGAGACCGATGCCGGAAAGCTGCCGGTCATCGGCGCTGACGGGCTGCGGCCCATGGACCAATATGCGAGACCATGGTCAGGCGAGAGAGGAGCACGCGTTGCCATCGTCATCAGCGGTCTTGGACTCAGCCAGACCGGTAGCCAGAAGGCGATCCAGCAACTGCCGGCAGGCGTGACCCTTGCATTCGCTGCCAGCGGCAACAGTCTCCAGCGCTGGATGCAGGAGGCGCGCCGGAAGGGGCATGAGATATTGCTGCAGGTGCCGTTTGAGCCTTTTGATTATCCGGCAAACGATCCCGGCCCTGGTACATTGCTGACGACAAACTCCGCCAAGGAAAACCTCTCGCGTCTGCATGAGGCCATGGCGAGAGTTACCAATTATACGGGCATCGTGAATTATCAGGGCGCGCGGTATCTGTCGGATGAAAAGGCACTACGACCGGTCCTGCAGGATGTGGCCAAACGTGGGCTGCTGTTCGTGGATGACGGAACGTACTCACTCTCCAAGACGAATTCCATCTCCGATGCCGTCGAGCTGCCACATGCCTTCGCCGATGTCGTGCTTGACGGGCAGGTGCAGACCCAGGCCATCCTTCGCAAGCTCGACGAGCTTGGGCGCATCGCGGATCGGCAGGGGACGGCGATCGGCATCGCCGCGGCTTACGACGAAAGCATCGATGCTGTAAGGCAGTGGAGCGAAGAAGCAACGCGGCGCGGCATCGAGATCGTTGGCGTTTCGGCGATCGTGCGCGACAAAGCCAACCCTGATGGAGAATGAAGCATGTCCAAGAAGGACGGGGCCAACAAAAGCGGTGCGGTGAAGGCGGAAGATCTGCCGTATCGGCCTTGTGTGGGCATCATGGTGCTCAACCGTGACGGGCTGGTCTGGGCCGGTCGAAGAATTTCCGAAGGTAACAGCGAATATGATGGCTCGCCCCAGCTCTGGCAAATGCCGCAAGGGGGCATAGACAAGGGCGAGGACGCCCTTCCCGCTGCTTATCGCGAGCTTTACGAGGAAACGGGCATGAAGACCGTCACCCTACTTGCCCAATCGAAGGACTGGATCAATTACGATCTGCCGCCACATCTCATCGGCATAGGGCTCAAGGGAAAATATCGCGGGCAGACGCAGCGCTGGTTCGCCTTCCGTTTCGAGGGCGATGAAAGCGAGATTGCAATCAATCCGCCTCCTGGCGGCCATGAACCCGAATTCGACGCCTGGGAATGGAAACCGATGGCTGATCTGCCCGGGCTGATCGTCCCCTTCAAACGGGTAGTCTACGATCAGGTCGTGGCGGAATTTTCTCATCTGGCCGAGATTGCTGCCTGAAACTAGCCGCTTCCGGGCATCGAAACTAAAAAGACCCGGCTCGAAAGCCGGGTCCTTCTGTATTCATTCTGCAGCGTCGGCCGATTCTGCGTTGAGCTGGCCGTAACGTTCCTCACCGATCTTCGTCAGAAGGTCGAGCTGGGTCTCGAGGAAGTCGATATGGCCTTCCTCGTCCTTCAGCAGTTCTTCGAACAGTTTCATGGAAACATAGTCGCCCGCCTCATGACAGAGATCACGGGAGGCCTTGTACGCGTTGCGGGCGTCGTATTCGCCGGCGAGGTCCGCTTCCAGCACTTCCCTGACGTTCTGGCCGATACGCAACGGCGCGACTGTCTGAAGATTGGGATGGCCCTCAAGGAAGATGATGCGATCGATCAGACGATCGGCATGTTGCATCTCCTCGATGGATTCGGCGCGCTCCTTCTTGGCGAGCTTGGTAAACCCCCAATCGTCCAGAAGACGATAGTGCAGCCAGTATTGATTCACGGCTCCGAGTTCGAGGAACAAAGCCTCGTTAAGCCGCTCGATGACCCTTTTGTCGCCTTTCAATGTCCGCTCTCCTGTTTTCCTCATGGAATTGCTTCAAGCGAGACAAATATATAACGACTTCGTCCTCCGTCGAGTGACGCAGGGCATGATATTCTTCGGTCGTGCGAATAATCAGATCGACGACGTTGGGGAAACAGCCGCAACAGCGGCCCCGTTTGCTCATGGCGTGATAGACTTTTGCCGGAACGATGAGCTGCCAACAGTCTTCGTCAAGAAGCTGGACGATAACGTCCTTGATTTCCTTGTCCGTAATGTAGTTGCAGCTGCAGACGAGCATTTCCGGTAGACCTGTCAAACATGACCAACGCTATCTTCTTTTGAGAAAGAAGACCCTCAATGTCAAGAAAAATCCAGGTTCACTTAATCACGAACTGCTAATTTTCCGATACCGCGGAGTACCAATACGGAAGACTGCGCATAGGGGTTTCAGGCATTGAGCATAGCCTTAAATTGATTTCGCAACGCCACTTGGCGCGCCCATTTCTGATGCGGCTGGCGGTCTGTTGATCATCACCGAAGCTTCCACCACAAGCGGCATCAGGCCATCCGCACCTTCATCCAGGCAATCGAACAGGTGCCTGCGCATCCGTGGTTCCCAGAACTTGTTGATATGGGCGGCGACGCCCCTGGCTCTGCCGGCCTCCGGCTGGGACATGAAGAAGGTGGCGATCTGGTTTGCCATTCTGATCAGCTTTTCCTGCCCCTGATCCTGCGACATTGATGAATGCTCCTTTCGTGGCAAGACGCTGATGAATTTCGACATGCTAGAAACGATCCGGGCGTTTCCTCAACGGCTCTACTCCGCCGCCTCCATCTTGCCCGCTATGCGACGTGAGCGGCGGGACAGGTCATTGTAATCCTCCTGCCATTCCGTGGGCCCGTTAGATGGGGACACCTGCACTGCCGTCACCTTGTATTCCGGACAGTTCGTCGCCCAGTCGGAAAAGTCGGTGGTGATGACGTTGGCTTGCGTATCGGGGTGGTGGAAGGTCGTATAGACGACGCCCGGGGATACCCGGTCGGTAATCAATGCCCTCAGCGTCGTATCGCCGGACCGGCTTGCGAGTTTGATCCAGTCGCCATCCTTGATGCCGCGCTGCTCAGCATCGTGCGGATGGATTTCCAGCCGGTCCTCAGCATGCCAGGTGACGTTTTCGGTACGGCGCGTCTGCGCTCCGACATTGTATTGGCTGAGAATGCGCCCGGTGGTGAGAAGCAACGGAAAACGCGGACCGGTGCGCTCGTCCGTTGCCACATATTCGGTGCGGATGAACTTGCCCTTGCCACGCACGAAACCGTCGACATGCATGATCGGCGACCCTTCAGGATGCGCCTCGTTGCACGGCCACTGAACCGAGCCCATCTTGTCGAGATAATCGTAGGAGACCAGCGCAAAACTCGGTGTCGTTGCGGCGACCTCGTCCATGATTTCGGATGGATGGGCATAGTTCCAGTTGAGCCCCATTGCCTGTGCAAGCTTCTGGGTCACCTCCCAGTCGGCATAGCCGTTTTTCGGGGACATGACCTTGCGCACGCGGTTGATGCGGCGTTCGGCATTGGTGAAGGTCCCGTCCTTTTCCAGGAAGGTCGAGCCGGGCAGGAAGACATGGGCATAGTTTGCTGTCTCGTTCAAAAACAGGTCGTGGACGACGACGCATTCCATCGCTGCCAGACCGGCAGAGACATGTTTGGTGTCCGGATCGGACTGCAGAATATCCTCGCCCTGGATATAGAGGCCCTTGAACGTGCCTTCGACAGCGGCATCCAGCATGTTGGGAATACGCAGGCCCGGCTCGTTGTCGAGCTTCACGCCCCAGAGTTTTTCGAATGTGTCGCGTGTCGCATCGTCGGAGATATGGCGATAGCCCGGCAGTTCATGCGGAAACGACCCCATGTCGCAGGAGCCCTGCACATTGTTTTGTCCGCGTAGCGGGTTCACGCCGACACCCGGCCGGCCGATATTGCCGGTTGCCATGGCAAGATTGGCGATCGCCATCACTGTCGTCGACCCCTGGCTATGTTCGGTGACACCAAGGCCGTAATAGATCGCGCCGTTGCCGCCGGTGGCAAACAGACGCGCAGCACCGCGGACGAGATCGGCCGGAACACCGGTAAAGTTCTCCGTCGATTCCGGGCTGTGGGCGTCTTCCGAGACGAAGGCTGCCCAATCCTCGAACTCGGACCAGTCGCAGCGCTCGCGGATGAATGCCTCTGCAAACAGGCCTTCCGAGACGACCACATGAGCCAGTGCGGTCATGACGGCGACATTGGTGCCAGGCTTTAATGGTAAATGATAGGCTGCCTCCACATGCGGTGTCCTGACGAGATCGATACGGCGCGGATCTATCACGATCAGTTTTGCGCCCTCTTTTCCCGGAGAACCGCGCAAGCGCTTCTTCAGCCGCGAACCAAAGACTGGATGACCGTCGGTCGGGTTGGCGCCGATGACGATTACCACATCCGAATGCTCGACGCTGTCGAAATTCTGCGTGCCGGCCGAGGTGCCGAAAGCCTGTCCGAGACCATACCCCGTCGGTGAATGGCAGACGCGGGCGCAGGTATCGACATTGTTGTTGCCGAAACCGGCGCGGACCAGTTTTTGCACCAAGAATGTCTCCTCGTTGGTGCAGCGCGAGGAGGTGATGCCGCCGATCGCTTCCCGACCGTATTGATACTGGAGACGGCGGAACTCGGTGGCGACATGTGAAAACGCCTCTTCCCAGCTGACTTCGCGCCACGGATCGGAGATCTTTTCGCGGATCATCGGGTTGAGAATCCGGTCCTTGTGGCTGGCGTAACCGTAGGCAAAGCGGCCCTTGACACAGGAATGGCCGCGGTTCGCCTGTCCGTCCTTCCAAGGCACCATTCGCACCAGTTCCTCGCCGCGCATCTCTGCCTTGAACGAGCAGCCGACGCCGCAATAGGCGCAGGTGGTGATGGCGGAATGCTCCGGCTGGCCGATCGCGATCACCGACTTCTCCGTCAGTGTCGCGGTGGGACAGGCCTGCACGCAGGCACCGCAGGAGACACATTCGGATTCCATAAAATGCTCGTGTGCGCCGGGTGAGACACGGCTTTCGAAACCGCGTCCCTCGATCGTCAGCGCAAAGGTACCCTGCACCTCCTCGCAGGCCCTCACGCAGCGGGAGCAGACGATGCATTTCGAAGGATCATAGGTGAAATAGGGGTTGGTTTCGTCTTTTGGCATCCATCTGGCATTGATGTCGCCATCGTTGCGGGTACGCACATGATTGCCGCCATCGTAGCCGTATCGCACGTCACGAAGCCCGACTGCACCCGCCATGTCCTGCAATTCACAATCGCCATTGGCAGCGCAGGTCAGGCAGTCGAGCGGGTGATCGGAGATGTAAAGCTCCATCACTCCACGGCGGATATCCTTCAGCCGGTTGGTCTGGGTATGGACGACCATGTTGGCCGCAACCGGCGTGGTACAGGAGGATGGCGTGCCATTGCGGCCTTCGACTTCCACCAGGCAGAGGCGACAGGAACCGAAGGCATCGACCATATCGGTGGCACAGAGTTTGGGAATCTGGATGCCGGCTTCCATCGAGGCGCGCATGATCGATGTTCCTTCCGGCACGGTGATCAAGCGCCCATCGATGGTGAGCGTAACCTGCGCTTCGGAATGCGAAGCGGGTGTGCCGTAGTCGATTTCATGGACGAGGGACATGGCCTTACTCCGCAGCTTCGATCAGGGGTGTGCCAAAGGGTGTAGGCACGAAATCCTCCGGGAAATGCGTCATCGCGCTCATGACGGGATAGGGCGTGAAGCCGCCTAACGCGCAGAGTGATCCGAACTTCATCGTATTGCAGAGATCGGCCAGCAGCGCCTTGTTCTTCGCCGGTTCGATGCCCTTGGCGATCTTGTCGACCGTTTCGACACCGCGGGTCGAGCCGATACGGCAGGGCGTGCACTTGCCGCAGCTTTCGATGGCGCAGAACTCCATAGCGAACCGTGCCTGTTTCATCAGATCGACCGTGTCGTCAAACACGGTAATGCCGGCATGGCCGATCAGTCCGTCTCTGGCGGCAAAGGCTTCGTAATCGAATGGCGTATCGAACAAGGCGCGGGGAAAATAGGCGCCGAGCGGGCCGCCCACCTGCACAGCCTTGACCGGCCGTCCGGTTGCCGTGCCGCCGCCGATATGATCGACGATCTCGCCAAGCGACAGGCCGAAGGCGGTTTCGAACAGTCCGCCGTATTTCACGTTGCCGGCAATCTGGATCGGGATCGTACCGCGCGAGCGCCCCATTCCGAAATCGCGATAGAAGGCCGCTCCCCTGTGCATGATGACCGGAATGGAGGCAAGCGAGATGACGTTGTTGACCACGGTCGGGCAGCCAAGAAATCCCTGCAGCGCCGGCAGAGGTGGCTTGGCGCGAACGATACCGCGCTTGCCTTCCAGCGAATTCAACAGCGAGGTTTCCTCGCCGCAGACATAGGCTCCGGCTCCCGATCGGATTTCCAGATCAAAGGCATGGGCAGAGCCCAGGATGGATGGTCCGAGAATGCCGGCCTTGCGCGCGATCTTGATCGCCTCGCTCATCATGGCAATGGCATGCGGATATTCGGAGCGCGTATAGATATAACCTTTCGTCGCGCCGGTCGCGATGCCGGCGATCACCATGCCTTCGATCAGCACGAATGGATCGCCCTCCATGATCATCCGGTCGGCGAATGTGGCGCTGTCGCCCTCGTCGGCATTGCAGACAATGTATTTTTGCGGGCTGGCGGCCTCCATCACCGTCTTCCACTTGATGCCAGTCGGGAAACCGGCACCACCGCGACCGCGCAACCCGCTGTCAATGACCTCCTGAATGATCTCCGCCGGAGGCATGGCGATGGCCGCTTCCAGCCCTTTCAGCCCCTGATAATGGCGATAGTCATCAAGCGAGAGCGGATCGGTGACGCCACAGCGGGAGAAGGTGAGGCGGGTCTGCTGACGAAGGAAGGGAATTTCCTTCGTCAGCCCGAGACAGAGCGGATGGTCGCTGCCGGACAGGAACCCCGCATCGAACAGGCCCGGCACATCCCCGGCCTTCACCGGCCCGTAGGCCACGCGGCCATGATCGGTTCGCACTTCGACCAGCGGTTCGAGCCAGAACAGGCCGCGCGAGCCGTTGCGCACGATCTTGATGTCGAGACCACGGGCGGCGATTTCGCCGACAATCGCAGCCGCTACCTTTTCTGCTCCAAGCGCCAGAGCGGCGGCATCACGTGGAATGAAAACCGTCACCGTCACCGTCATTGGCTCAACTCCGCAACGATTTCAGCAAGACAGTGCTCGTCCACTCGCCCATAAACTTCGCCATCCAGCATGGCGGCAGGCGCGCAGGCGCACAGGCCCAGACAATAGACAGGCTCCAGCGTTACCACGTCGTCAGGGGTCGTCTGGTGGAAATCAACTCCCAGCAACTTGCGAACGCGATCCGCGAGATCATCTCCGCCCATCGACTGGCACGCTTCGGCGCGACAGATTTTCAGCACGTGCCTGCCGCCCGGATGATCGCGAAATTCGGGATAGAAGGTTATGACGCCATGAACTTCCGCGCGGGACACGTTGAGCTCGCCAGCGATGATCGGCTTCGCTTCGTTCGGGACATGGCCAAATTCCGCCTGAAGCGCATGCAGGATGGGTAGCATCGGTCCCTCCAGGTGCTTCAGGTCATGAATGATATCGCGCGACCGCTGGGCGATCTCATCGGCGGAAATCCGCATTGTCATAGGCTTGGCCTCCCGGTAGACACCGCAAGCCTGTCCTCCTCGACCGCTTCGGCATCAACTTCACCCGAAGATGAAGCTCATCTCCCGGTGATGTGAGAAAATGTCGCAATGCAGGGAGTGCTCGTCAATAAACGAGATCGGTTACGCGATAGCGAAAAACTATCGAAGCGCTCTCGATTTCGGAATCTACTGGAAGAGTATTCCTGTCGGTTCCGATCTGATGGAAGCGGCATGCCCTCAATGGTTGTGTTTTCGAGTGGGCACGGTCACCTACAATCACCGCCTTTTACGCCTGCGGGCAATAAAATTACGCCAGAAGACCTAAAAGATGAGGATAGCTGTCCGCGACATTTCTCGTCTGCACCGAAGATGTCTTTAGGGTTGCGGAACCTTGTTCAGGCCGTCTCGGTTCTTCGCTTAACATCGGTCAATGTTGTATTCGCTTTATACAACCTAGCGTTTTTTTCGATGGCGCGCAGTTGTCTTTTTTGGCTGAGCCATGATGAGAAATGCCTTGCAGTTCATGCCTTTCTGTCATTCATTCCTGCAACTGATCCGGAATAAACTGGGAAAGGATAACGATCATGTCTTCTCGTCTACTCAAAATTTCTGCGGCTGCGCTGCTGAGCTCCGTGCTCTTCGCCAGCGCTCCCGCATTCGCCGAAGCTGTCCTTCATCGCGGCAATGCCGGCGAACCTCAGACGCTCGACCAGGCGCAGACCTCCATCAATATCGAGGCTTTCATTCTCAAGGATCTTTATGAAGGCCTGACGATTTACGACGCAGCCGGCAAGATTATCCCTGGTGCTGCTGAAAGCTGGACGCTCTCCGATGACGGAGTAACCTACACGTTTAAGCTGCGCGAAAATGCAAAGTGGTCAGACGGGTCGCCCGTTACTGCGCAGGACTTCGAGTTTTCCTTCAAGCGCGTAGAAGATCCGAAGACGGCCGCGAAATACGCCAACATTCTCTATCCGATCAAGAATGCCGAGGCGATCAACAACGGCAAGGCCGAGATTGCAACGCTCGGCGTCAAAGCCGTCGACGACAAGACGTTCGAAATCACTTTAGAGCGTCCGACTCCCTTCTTCCTCGAACTGCTCGCCCACCAGACCGCATTGCCCCTCTCCAAGGCAAGCGTGGAAAAGAACGGCGCAGACTTCGTCAAGCCGGGCGTGATGGTGTCGAACGGTGCCTTCAAGCTCGTCAGCCACGTGCCGAACGACAGCCTTGTCGTTGAGAAGAACGAGCATCATTGGGATGCCGCCAATACCAAGCTCGACAAGGTAATCTTCTACCCGATCGACGACCAGGCTGCCTCCGTCCGCCGCTTCGAAGCCAAGGAAATGGACCTCGTCTTCAATTTCTCCGCCGACCAGCTGGAACGCCTGCGCGGCACCTACAAGGATCAAGTTCACGTCTCGCCGACGCTCGCCACCTATTATTACGTCTTTGACGGAAGCCAGGCGCCCTATGATGACGTGCGCGTCCGCAACGCCCTCTCTATGGCTGTCGACCGCGACTTCCTCGCCAAGGAAATCTATAGCGGCTCGCAAATCCCAGCCTACTCGATCGTCCCGCCGGGCATGGCAACCTATGGCGAACCCTCCAAGGCATCCTTTGCCGAAATGTCCCAACTCGACCGTGAGGACAAGGCAATCGAACTGATGAAGGAAGCCGGTTACGGCGAAGGTGGCAAGCCGCTCAAGATCGAGATCCGCTACAACACCAACCCGAACCATGAGCGCGTTGCTACCGCCGTTGCCGACATGTGGAAGAACACATTCGGAGCCAAGGTGACGATGACCAATCTCGACGTCTCGTCGCACTACGCATATTTGCAGGAAGGCGGGAAGTTCAACGTCGCCCGCGCAGGCTGGGTTGCCGATTATGCGGACGCCGAAAACTTCCTGGCGCTCAGCCTGTCGACCAACAAGACGTTCAACTACGGCAAGTACAACAACCCGGAATTCGACGCTCTGATGCAAAAGTCCTATGCCGAGGAAAATCCGGAAGCCCGCTCCAAGCTGCTGCATGAGGCCGAAGCGCTTCTGTCGCGCGATCAGCCCGTTGCCCCGTTCCTGACCCAGGCCGACCTGTGGCTGGTCTCCGATCGTGTCTCCGGCTGGGAAGACAACTCTGCCAACGAGCACCTGAGCCGCTTCCTCAGCGTTTCCGAATAACCATCCGACCGTTCAAGACGGCGTCTGCTGATACGTAGGCGCCGTTTTGCAGGAGACACCCGCATGCTGGCTTTTGTCCTGCGCCGCCTTGCGAGCGCCGTACCGACGCTGTTTATCGTCGTCACCATTTCGTTCTTCCTGATGCGCTTTGCCCCAGGTGGCCCCTTCAACCTGGAACGTCCGCTTCCGCCCGCAACGATGGAAAACATCATGCGGACCTATCAGCTGGACCAGCCGCTCTGGCGGCAATATGTGACCTACATATCCAATGCCGTTCAGGGTGATTTTGGCCCGAGCTACATCTACAAGGACAACACGGTCGCCGAACTGATCGGCAAGGGCCTGCCCTATTCGATGGAGCTCGGCCTCTACGCGCTACTCTTGGCGCTGATCGGCGGCGTAACGCTCGGCACGATCGCGGCATTAAGGCAGAACAGCGTACTCGATTTCTCTATTATGTCGCTCGCAACCGTCGGTACCACCATCCCGAATTTCGTCGTCGGCCCGGTCCTGACACTGATCTTCGCGATCGTCCTGTCGCTGTTGCCTGCCGGCGGCTGGGGTGACGGCTCGTTCCGTTTTCTCCTTCTGCCGATGATCGCACTGGCGCTGCCGCAGCTTGCGGTCTTTGCCCGTCTGACCCGCGGATCTATGATCGAAGCGCTGCATGCGGACCATATTCGTACCGCCCGCGCCTACGGTCTGCCGCCGCGGATCGTCGTTATCACCCACGCGATGCGCGGCGCGCTTTTGCCGGTCGTTTCCTATCTTGCGCCCTGTGCCGCAGCGCTGATGACCGGTTCTGCCGTGGTCGAGACGATCTTCACCATCCCGGGCATCGGTCGTTACTTCGTGCTCGGCGCGCTGAACCGCGACTACACTCTGGTCATGGGCACGGTCGTGCTGATCGCCATCTTCGTCATCGTTTTCAATCTCGTGGTCGATCTTATTTACGGCCTGCTCGATCCGAGGGTCCGCCATGACTGATATCGCAACTCACCCTTCAGGCAATCCGACACCCGCGCTGCCGGAAAACCCGGAAACAAAGAGCCGCAGCCTTTTCCAACTCGCTGTCATCCGCTTCCGCCGTAACAAGGCGGCGATGGCTGGTTGCGTCATGATGTTACTGATCGCGCTTTTCGCTTATCTCGGGCCGTTCTTCGTTTCCCATCGTTATGATCAGGTCTACTCGTCCTATGTGACGGTCGCACCCAGCCTCGAAGCGAGACCTGATGAGGCCTCGCTGGAAGATGCGATGCGTGGCGTCGCCACCCGCGCCCGTGTCAATCTCGACGCGTTCAACGTCGAGGGCCAAACCTTCACCGCGACGCTGAGTGCGGAAAGCCCGATCGATCCGCGCGCAACCCGCTATTTCGACCGTGCCAACGAGTTCAACAATACACAGGTCGTAGCAACCGAAAACGACGGCCGCGTGCTGAAGGTCGAGGGCAATGTCAGCCGTGAATATTTCTTCTTCGGCACCGATGCGAACGGCCGTGACATGGTGGCGCGCGTCATGCTCGGAGGCCAGATCTCGATCGCCGTCGGCCTGCTTGCGAGCCTCGTCTCGCTCGGCATCGGTGTGCTCTATGGTGCGACAGCCGGTTATCTCGGCGGCCGTATCGACAACGTGATGATGCGGTTTGTCGAAATCCTCTATTCGCTGCCCTTCGTCTTTCTCGTCGTCGTGCTCGTCGTCTTTTTCGGCCGTTCGTTCATCCTGATCTTTCTCGTCATCGGCGCAGTCGAATGGCTGGATATGGCCCGTATCGTGCGCGGCCAGACACTGGCCTTGAAACGCCGGGAATTCGTCGGTGCGGCACAGGCACTCGGATTGAGTGACTGGCAGATCATTCGCCGCCATATCATTCCCAACACGATCGGCCCGGTTATCGTCTTCGTCACGGTTGTGGTGCCGAAAGTGATCCTGCTCGAGAGTTTTCTCTCCTTCCTCGGCCTCGGCGTCCAGGCGCCGCTGACGAGCTGGGGGGCGCTGATCTCGGAAGGGGCGAGCAATATCCAGTCTGCCCCGTGGCTGTTGATCTTCCCGTCCATCTTCTTCGTGGCAACGCTGTTTTCGCTGAATTTCATCGGCGATGGCCTGCGTGACGCACTCGACCCGAAGGACCGCTGATATGACCGGGACAAACGAAAACATCCTCTCCATCCGCGATCTCAAGGTCGACTTCTCGACGCCGGACGGCACCGTCAATGCAGTCAAGGGCATCGGCTTCGACATCAAGGCCGGCGAAACACTCGCTGTCGTCGGCGAAAGTGGCTCCGGCAAGAGCCAGACCATGATGGGTATCATGGGCCTGCTCGCCAAGAACGGGGCAGTAACCGGTTCTGCCAGCTATCGCGGCAAGGAGCTTGTCGGGCTGCCGAAGAGTGAGCTTAACAAGGTGCGCGGCGCCAAGATCACCATGATCTTCCAGGAGCCGATGACCTCGCTCGACCCGCTCTACACGATCGGCCGGCAGATTGCCGAGCCGATCCTCTATCACCGCGGCGGCTCAAGGGCGCAGGCCCGCGCCCGTGTGCTGGAACTCTTGGAACTCGTCGGCATCCCCGATCCGGCGCGCCGGATCGACAGCTATCCGCACGAGCTTTCCGGCGGCCAGCGCCAGCGCGTGATGATCGCCATGGCGCTTGCCAACGAACCGGATGTGCTGATCGCCGACGAGCCGACCACGGCGCTCGACGTGACGATCCAGGCGCAGATCCTCAAACTCCTGCGCTCGCTGCAGGAACGTTTCGGCATGGCAATCGTGCTGATCACCCACGATCTCGGTATCGTGCGTCATTTTGCCGAACGCGTCGTGGTCATGCGCCGCGGCGAAGTGGTGGAGCAGGGGACGACGGAGCAGATCTTCGAGAACCCGACCTCGTCCTATACCCGCATGCTGATCGATGCCGAGCCGCATGGCCGCAAGGCGCCGCCAGCTGAAAACGCGCCGATCATTCTCGAAGGCCGGGATGTGATCGTCGATTTCGATATCGGCAAAGGGTTCCTGTCCAAAGGCCCCCGCACCTTCCGGGCCGTCAACGGTGTGACCGTGAAGTTGCAGGAGGGCCAGACGATCGGCGTCGTCGGCGAGAGCGGTTCCGGCAAGTCGACCCTGGGTCGTGCACTTCTGCGTCTGTTGCCGAGCGAAGGCGCCTACCGTTTCGGCAAGGAGGACATATCCCGCCATGACCGCAAGCGAATGCGCTCACTGCGCAAGGAGATGCAGCTTGTTTTCCAGGATCCCTATGGTTCGCTTTCGCCGCGCCAGACGGTCGGCGAGATCATCACCGAAGGCCTGCTCGTCCATGAACCGGGCCTGAGCAAGGCTGATCGTGATCGTCGCGCCATCGCGGCTCTGCAGGAAGTCGGCCTCGATCCCACGGCCCGCAATCGCTATCCGCACGAATTCTCCGGCGGTCAGCGGCAGCGCATCGCGATTGCCCGCGCGATGATCCTCAAGCCTCAGGTGGTGATCCTCGACGAACCGACATCGGCGCTCGACCGTTCAGTCCAGGGCCAGGTCATCGATCTGTTGCGCAAGCTACAGGCAGATCATAACCTCTCCTATGTCTTTATCAGCCACGATCTGTCGGTGGTCAAAGCGATCTCCGACTATGTGATCGTGATGAAGAACGGTGAGATCGTCGAGCAGGGTGAAACGGACGCGATTTTCGAAGCCCCCAAGGCCGATTACACCAAGGCGCTGATCGGCGCTGCTTTCAGCGTGTAGGCGTCCGTTTCATCTCGATGCTACAGCGGGCAGGAAAAAGGGGCGGATATACCGCCCCTTTTTCGATCTGGGCTAAATGTTGACGTTATCGGAACAGGTGTCCGGATAAGCCGCCACGCATTGGTTGATTCTGTTTCGCCAATGCTCGGCCGCTATTCGGATTCTCTACATTTATTGGCACTCTGGGATAAGTAGGCTCAAGACATAGCTGTTGTGAGGCTCTTACGTGCCGTATTTGTGGGCATCGGAGGAATGTATCGGGCTCAGTCCCTAACTTTGTGCATAGCTCCGCTGCAGCAATATCGCTTCTAAAGATATGGTGCGCCTGTATGATGACCACATCAGAGCGATGCACCTCCTCCCGCAGAGTTCTGATTTTCAGGCGACCTACTCCTCCTCCCAAGGGCGCCTGATCGAGCAGCGGCACTCCTCCTCCCAGTCGCTGTTCAAATCTTTTCGAAAAGCCTGCCGCACCTCCTCCCGCGGCAGGCTTTTTCGTTTAGTCCGTCAGAATGATATCCACCCGACGGCAATGCTCTCTGACCAATGCGCCGTTCTTCAGGTCGTTTTCTTCCGTTTTTGCTCTCGCCGCCGCTTCGCTGAAGCCATAACCGCGCCAGCGATCCATGAGACGCTGTTCAAGTATCGCGACCGGCGGAGAAATCAGGATCGAATAGTCGAATTCCCCCTCAAGTGCAGACCAGGGCGCACGGTCGAGAAACAGGTAGTTTCCTTCGACCAGAACGAATCGCGTGGAAGCATCGATGGTTCGTGCCGCGGCGATGGCAAGTTCTCGGGACCGGTCGAAGACGGGCAAAAGCACCTCTCCTTCAGCCATCTTCACCGCACGGACGATGTCGAGAAAGCCGCGGACATCGAACGTTTCGGGTGCACCCTTGCGGGGCAGCAAGCCCTTTGCTCGCAGGACACCGTCATCCATATGAAAACCGTCCATCGGCAGAACTTCGGCGGCTTCACCAAGTGTTTTCAATGTGGCTGAAAGCTCATCGGCAAGCGTTGATTTGCCTGCACCCGGAGGGCCGGCGATTGCCACGACGAACCGCTGTTTTTCGCCCGCACGGTCAATGATCGTGCGGGCAATATCCTCGGTCGTCCATGTCATGCAGCAAGCGGCTCCGGTGCCTTGGCGCCGGTCATGAATGCGACCGCATCCGACATCGTATAGTCCTTCGGGTTGATAACCGTCAGGCGCTTGCCGAGCCGGTGGATATGGATGCGATCAGCGATCTCAAAGACATGCGGCATGTTGTGGGAAATCAGCACGATCGGGATGCCGCGCGAGCGCACATCAAGGATCAGTTCCAGCACGCGCCGGCTTTCCTTGACGCCGAGTGCCGCCGTCGGTTCATCGAGAATGATTACCTTTGAACCGAAGGCCGCAGCGCGCGCCACCGCCACGCCCTGACGCTGGCCGCCCGACAGCGTCTCCACCGCCTGGTTGATGTTCTGAATGGTCATCAAGCCGAGCTCGGAAAGCTTGTCTCGAGCCATCTTTTCCATGGCAGCGTGGTCAAGTTTGCGCAGCACCTTGCCCATAAAGCCAGGTTTGCGGATTTCTCGGCCGAGGAACATATTGTCGGCAATGGAAAGCGCCGGCGACAACGCCAGGTTCTGATAGACGGTCTCGATACCAGCCTTGCGGGCCTCGATCGGCGAAGCGAAATGGACCAGTTCGCCATCCATGCGGATTTCGCCCTCATCGGGTCTGATAGCGCCGGAAATCGCCTTGATCAGCGAGGATTTTCCAGCGCCGTTGTCACCGATTACCGCGAGGATCTCGCCGGGATAGAGGTCGAAATCTGCATTGTCGATGGCAGTGACGCGACCATAACGCTTGACGATATTGCGGCCGGTGAGAATGGGTTTTCTTGCGTCGGTCATCAGCGTGATGCCTTTCTGATCCATTGGTCGGCTGCTACGGCGACGATGATAAGAACGCCGATCAAGAGATAGGTCCATTGCACGTCGGTGCCGAGCAGGCGCAGGCCGAGCGAAAAAACGCCGACGATCAGCGCGCCGAACATCATGCCGAGAATGGAGCCGCGGCCGCCGAAAAGAGAGATGCCGCCGATCACCACGGCGGTGATCGATTCGATGTTGGCAAACTGTCCGGCCGTCGGCGAAACGGAGCCGATGCGGCCGATCAAAGCCCAGCCGGCCAGAGCGCAGATGATACCGGAAAGCACATAGACAGAAATCAGCATGCGCTGCACGTTGACGCCGGAAAGATCTGCCGCTTCCGGGTCATCGCCGACTGCATAGAGATGCCGTCCCCAGGCGGTGTGGTTGAGCACGTACCAAAGCACCCCGACCAGCAGGATCATGGCGATGACGCCATAAGTGAAGACCGCACCGCCCAGGCGGAACGTCTCGCCGAAGAATTGCAGGATCGGCGCATTCGCCTCAATCTCCTGGGCGCGGATGGTCTCGTTGGCGGAATAGAGAAAGTTGCTGGCGAGCACGATCTGCCACATCCCTAGCGTGACGATGAAGGGCGGCAGTTTCACCTTGGCGATCAGCACGCCGTTGATGAAGCCGCACAGCGCGCCGGTGGCAAAACCGCAGAGGATCGCGAGTTCAGGGGGCAGGCCATAACGGAAGGTGAACTGGCCCATCACCACTGAGGACAGAACCATGATCGCGCCAACCGACAGGTCGATGCCGGCAGTCATGATGACCAGCGACTGGGCCGCCCCGACGATGCCGGTGATCGCCACCTGCTGCAGGATCAGCGTCAGCGAGAAGGCTGAGAAAAACTTGCCGCCAAGCGTCAGGCCGAACACAACAAGTGACACGACCAGCACGATCAGCGACACCGCGGACGGATTGGAG
This sequence comes from Pseudomonadota bacterium, assembly GCA_023451735.1. Classification (GTDB taxonomy): domain Bacteria; phylum Pseudomonadota; class Alphaproteobacteria; order Rhizobiales; family Rhizobiaceae; genus Neorhizobium. Next base: position 20,638 of record JAEXYH010000061.1, read on the forward strand.
TGCAGGAAGTGACGAAACTTGTGAAGGGTGGACGGCTTGTCGTGCTCGAAGGACGCCACGTCCTTCGAACTGTCTTTGAGCACTTTTTCGTAGTCGTGATGCGGTGCGCTGGCCACTGGCTCGCTCATGAAATCCTCCCGCTTTTTCGTGTGCCCGATTTCGCTCGGGTTGCCATGGCGAGCCGATGAAGCCTGCTTCACCGGCTCGCAAGGATTGGCTAGAGGCTCAGCCCCAGCACTTGTTCAGGCCTTCCTTGGTGTCGATCGACTTGATCGACGGGACAGGCTTGTCGGTGACCAGCGTTACGCCAGTGTCGAAGAAATTCTTGCCTTCGGTCGGCTTCGGCTTTTCGCCGCTATCGGCAAACTTCTTGATCGCCTCGATGCCGAGCGCCGCCATCTGCAGCGGGTATTGCTGCGAGGTGGCGCCGATCGCGCCGTCGGCGACGTTCTTGACGCCAGGGCAACCGCCGTCGACCGAAACGATCAGCACGTCCTTCTCGCGGCCGACCGATTTCAGCGCTTCATAGGCACCGGCGGCTGCCGGTTCGTTGATCGTGTGGACGACGTTGATGGTCGGGTCCTTCTGCAGAAGGTTTTCCATCGCCGTGCGGCCGCCTTCTTCATTGCCGTTGGTAATGTCGTGGCCGACGATGCGCGCATCGTCCTCGTCACCGATCTTGTTCGGATCCTTCGGGTCGATGCCGAAACCGATCATGAAACCCTGGTCGCGCAGAATGTCGACGGAAGGCTGCGAGGGGGTGAGGTCGAGGAAGGCCACCTTGGCTTCCTTGGCGGCATCGCCCAGCGTGTCCTTTGCCCACTGGCCGATCAGCTTGCCGGCAAGCAGGTTGTCGGTGGCAAAGGTCATGTCGGCAGCGTCGATCGGTTCCAGCGGGGTGTCGAGCGCGATCACCAGCAAGCCGGCATCTCGTGCCTTTTTGAGGTTCGGTACTATGCCTTTGGTGTCAGAGGCGGTGATCAGGATACCCTTGGCGCCATCGGCGATGCAGGTCTCGATTGCCGCCACCTGGCTTTCACTGTCGCCATCAATCTTGCCAGCATAGGATTTCAGCGCAACGCCCAGTTCCTTAGCCTTTGCGGTCGCGCCTTCCTTCATTTTCACGAAGAAGGGGTTGGTATCGGTCTTGGTGATCAGGCAGGCCGAAACGTCGGCGGCCTGAGCCGGTGCGGAAAAGACGACGCCAAGTGCCAGCGCCCCGAACGACAGGGACAATACGGATTTTCTCATGATCTCCTCCCAGAGACGAAGTCCGCGTGCCGCGGACGGGTTCGCTGAGAATGCAGGCCGGATCGTGCCCCAGTGCCTCCTCCGGGCATTCCTACATTCTTACAATCGTCAATAATCGCGAAAGAAAATCGTCTGTCAATAATTAATTCCAATTGAATTATTTATTATGCCTTGTCATGCTATGTCCAACGTGAGAGAGCGAAGGCAAAGGGAGGTGCTGGATGTCGATCACCGATGGCCTGCTTTCCGGGCCTATTTCTTCTGCCGGTTTTTCCGGAGGCTCCAACCAGACGCGTGTGCGTGCCTATAATGAGCGGCTGGTTCTGTCGCTGGTACGGCTGCATGGCGCCTTGTCGAAGGCTGATATTACCCGGCTCAGTGGTTTGTCGGCGCAGACGGCTTCGGTCATCATGCGTGCGCTGGAGAAGGATGGCCTGCTGCTTCGCGGCGAACCGGTGCGGGGACGTGTCGGTCAACCGTCGGTACCCATGCGGCTCAATCCCGATGCTGTCCTGTCTTTCGGGGTCAAGATCGGCCGCCGCAGCGCGGATCTGGTGCTTATGGATTTCGTCGGCAATATCCGCAGGCGTTATCACGAGACCTATGCCTATCCGCTGCCGCAGGAAATCCTTCGAATCATCACTTCGGGGATCGCCGATATCGAAGCGCAGATGAGTGTCGAGGAGCAGGCGCGTGTCGCCGGAATCGGCATTGCCGCACCTTTCGAACTGTGGAACTGGGCCGACGAGATCGGTGCGCCATCGGGCGCCATGGAAGTGTGGCACGGCTTCGATCTCCACGCGGAAGTGGCAGCAAGGGTGGCGCATTCCGTCTATTTGCAGAACGACGCGACCAGCGCCTGCGGGGCGGAACTGGTGTTCGGTGTCGGGCCGACCTATCCGGATTTCATCTACCTGTTCATCGGGTCGTTCATCGGCGGCGGCATCGTCTTGAATTCGAGCATATTTTCGGGGCGCACGGGAACAGCCGGTGCGGTCGGTCCGCTGCCAGTGCGTGGAAAAAATGGCGAAAACCGCCAGCTTCTCGATATCGCCTCGATCTTCGTCTTGGAAAACATGCTACGCGAACGCGGCGTCGATCCGCAGCCGCTCTGGTATTCGGCGGATGACTGGGTCGATTTCGGCGAGCCGCTGGAACTCTGGATCCAGGCGACGGCGGCAGCCTTGGCGCAGGCCATCGTCGCGGCCGCTTCGATCATCGATTTCGGCGCGGCCGTCATCGATGGTGGCTTTCCGGACTGGGTGAGGAAGCGCACCGTCGATGCGACGATCGAAGCCGTCGCCCGGCTCGACCTGCGCGGCGTCGTCATCCCCGATATCATCCAGGGCAAGGTCGGGTCGCAGGCGCGTGCGATCGGTGGTGCCAGCCTGCCCATCTTCGCCCGGTACCTGACGGACCAGTCGGTGCTGCTCAAGGATTTCAACGGGCAGTAAGGGCCGCAAGCACCCTTGCTGCCTTCCGCAATCTTGCCTAGCCTTCGCGTCGGATAAAACCGGAGGGATTTCATGAGAAGCGATGCGATGTCCGCGCCGATGCCGAGCGAACCCAGCATTCTCGAATTCCTCGAAATCTGCAACCACTTCTATCCCGCAGACGCCGTAGATGCGCCGATTGCGCAGCAACGTGCCTGGTATGATGCGCTCTGCGCCCGCTTCGACCGTCCGTTACCCGATGGCCTGATTTTTCAGGACGAGGTTCTGTTCGTACCGATCCGGCGCTATCGGCCTGCACGCATCGCCACCGAAACGGTGCTTCTCTATCTGCATGGAGGCGGTTTCGTCGTCGGCTCGTTGGATAGCCATCATGCGATCTGCGCCGAGATCGCGGAGTTTGCCGAAGCGGAACTCATCTCCGTCGATTACCGTCTAGCCCCCGAACATGTCTGGCCTGCACAAACGGATGATTGTTATGGTGTGCTGAAGCAGCTTGTTGGGCAGGACAGGCAGGTCGTGGTGATCGGCGACAGTGCCGGCGGCAATCTGGCGGCGGGGCTTGCGTTTCGTGCGCGAGATGAAGGACTTCAAGGCATTCTCGGCCAGGTGCTCATCTATCCCGCACTTGGCGGCGATCTTGTTTCGGGATCGTATCGGGAGATGGCGCATGCGCCGGGGCTGACGACCGCCGATATCGCCTATTATCGCGCAGTGCTGAAAGCGCCGGAAAGCGAGCCGGTGGCGCACCCACTGCTGTCACGTGACCTTTCCGGACTTCCAGCAGCCTATATCACCGCAGCGCATTTCGATCCGCTCAGGGACGACGGGAGAATTTACGCGGAGCGACTGACCCAGTCGGGCGTCGCTGCAACCTTTCGTGAAGAACCGCAAATGGTTCACGCGTGGCTCCGCGCCCGGCATATGAGCGAGGGTGCGCGAGAGGGCTTCAAGGCGCTTTGCGAAGCAATCCGGCACTTCTCCGGCTAGGTTTTCGCCTTTAAGACCAGAACGGGATTGGTCCTGAAAGCTGCCGGAAAAATGGATTTCAGATTATCGATCTTCGGCATGTCGTTATAGACGATATAGGGATGGTTCGGGTTGAGCGTCAGGAAATCCTGATGGTATTTCTCCGCCGGATAAAAGCCCTCCAGCTTCGACAGTTTGGTCACGATCGGTGCGTGAAAGAGCCCGGCCCTGTCCAGTTGGGCAATATAGGCGGCAGCTACCTTTTGCTGTTCAGAGCTGGCCGTGAAGATCGCCGACCGGTACTGCGTGCCTTGATCCGGTCCCTGATAGTTGAGCTGCGTTGGATTGTGGGCGACCGAGAAAAAGACCTGCAGCAGCGTGCCGTAGCTCACCTCATGTGGGTCGAAAGTCACTTCCACGGATTCGGCATGGCCCGTTTTGCCCAGGCTGACGGTTTCGTAGCTGGCCGTATCCTTCGCCCCGCCGGAATATCCCGAGACGGCATTCTTCACGCCCTTCACATGCTGGAAAACCGCCTGAACGCCCCAGAAACAGCCGCCAGCAAAAACTGCGGTCTCGCTGCTTCCATTTGCAGCCTCGTCGACAGCAGGGGCCGGGATCACGACCGCCGGTTCTGCAGCAAGCGAGGCTGTGGCCGTAACTGCAAACCACAGCGAAGCGAACGTCATTCCAAGGCCTGCGCGTGCAAATGTCATCATGACAGATCCTCCGGTTGCCGTGACTGTGTTCCTCGCGGGCATTTCGGTCAACTCACATCGGCGTGGCGAACCGTTCCGTCACGTGAGATCGCGCGGGATTGCCTTCTCGAAGGTCTTTTCAAAGATCTGTTTTTCGCCGTCATAAGCCAGAACCGAGGCGCTGATCAGCCAGTCCGTCGCCGTGCAGGCGATCCTTGCGGTTGAGACGGTGCGAACCGACCAGCGGGCGCGGCTCATGTCACAGGTCCAGACGCAGGTTCCGGTCATCGACAGCGGGTCGTCCGGACTGATCGACCAGGTTTCCTCGCGGCGCTGGCGGGTTGAGAGGCCGGTGCCGGGATGTTCGAAAAGCCCGGTATCCTCGGTCACCTCGTAACGTGTCTCGTTGGCGGCAAGGTCGCGCGTGACGCTGCGGCGCGTTTCAGGTGGTGCATGCTCGATATATTTCGGCAGCGGATCAGGATTGTCCGGCTGCTTCATTTCGAAAGGTTCATGGTCGCCGAGAAGCGGCATGGCAAGGCCGAGCGAGGCGATATCGATCGTAACGCCGGGATCGACCGGCGGCGGCAGCACCATCGGCCAATAGGCGGTCGAAAGCGACAGCCGGATTCTGTGGCCCTCGCCAAACCGATAACCGCAGGCATCCAGTTCGAGCCGGATCGTGACCGGTTCGCCGGGGGTGAGCGGCTTCGGATCTTCATTGCCGTCACGATGGGCAAGATTGACAACGCCGAACGACACGCGTGTCGCGGTGCCGTCAGGATGAATGTCAACGATACGGGCGCACAGATTGCCGAGCTCGGCATCGGCGCTGAGCGTCAGCGTGATGACCGGGCGGCCAAGATAAGTTTTCGTTTTTGTCAGTGGATCCGTCTGAAACGTCAGCGAGCCGGCATCATCGCTCCGCTGGTCGCCGGCAAGTTCCGCGTCGGGTTTCAGTGTAAACCACTCGCCAGCAGCCGTTCCCGTATCAAGCGGGGATTTCAGATAGACATCATGTTTCGGCGCATGCGGGATCGGCATGCCTTCGAGCAGGGTGCCGAACTGATCGACATAAAAGCACTCAGGCTCAGGCGCGCTCCAGCGGTCTTTCGAGACCCAGAATCCGGGATCGGCATCGCGCCTCACAGCAGGCTTCGGCCCGTCGAGAATATAGGCGCGCATCTGTGGCAGCTGTTCAATGCCGTTCTCTTGGCAGCGCAGCCAGCGGTTCCAGAAGGCGATTGCTTCGCCATGGAAATCGGCACGCGGTTTCGGCCAGGCGAAATGCGGATATTTGTGAACCCACGGGCCGACAAGTGCCTTGGCCTTCTCGCCCAGTCCTTCGGCGGCGAGAAACGGCGTATTGCGATAGCCATCCGCCCAGCCGGCAATCACCAGGGCCGGGATCTGCAAAGACGAATAGTCTTCGCAGATCGAACCGTGCCTCCAGAAGTCGTCGCGGCGCTGGTGCGACAGCCATTCCTCCATGAAGAAAGGCTCGTTTTCGAGCCGCTCCATCCACATGTCGAGCCAGCGATCACCGACGATTTCCGGATCGGGTGAACGGGACTGGTAGGCCAGCATGGTCGCGGCCCAGGAGAGTTGCGCCGAGAGATGGCAGCCGTTCTTGTAATGGATATCGTCGTTATAGCGGTCGGTGGTGGAGGCGATGGAAATCACCGCCTTCAATGCCGGTGGGCGAAGGGCTGCCACCTGCAGACTGTTGAAGCCGCCCCAGGAAATGCCCATCATGCCGACCGAACCGTTCGACCAGGGCTGTTGCGCAATCCAGGCGATCAGTTCGCAGGCATTGGCCAGTTCCAGCTCGGTATATTCGCCGTCGATCACGCCATCGGATTCGCCCGAGCCGCGGATATCGACACGCACGCCGGCAATGCCTGCCGCGGCAAAGACCGGATAGGTGGATTCGTCGCGCGGGCTGGTTCCGTCGCGTTTTCGATAGGGCAGGAATTCAAAGACGGCCGGTACCCGATCGGCGTCGGCTCCGTCCGGCATCCAGATTCGGGCGGCAAGCCGGGTCCCGTCCTTCAGTCTGATCCACTGGTTCTCGATGACGGTGAAGGAACGGTCTGTCATTGGTTGCTATTCCTGAACTGTATGCTGTGCGGGTTGCCCCTCACCCTAACCCTCTCCCCGCAGGCGGGGAGAGGGATGCTTTGCTATTTTGGATTTTCGTTCAGATTGCGGGAAGAAGGTGCCGACAGATGGATGAGGGCAAACCCTCAGTTGCCTGCACTTTCCATACGCCGTGTGGCGAGCACTTTTTCCAACCAGCCGAGCTGCATTTCGGGCACGGATTTGAGGAGAAGGTCGGTATAGTCATCGAACGGCGGTGAGAGTGCCTGTGATTTCGGTCCGAAGCGAACCAGCTTGCCGCGATGCATGACGGCCACCGAATCGGCGATCGCCTTCACGATGGCGATGTCATGGGTGATGAAGACATAGGAGAGCTGACGCTCTTCCTGCAGCTTCATCAGCAGCTTGAGGATGCCTTCGGCGACCAGCGGATCGAGCGCCGAGGTGGGCTCGTCGCAAAGGATCAGCTCCGGTCTTGCCGCCAGCGCACGGGCAATCGCCACGCGCTGTTTCTGCCCGCCGGAAAGTTCTGCCGGATAACGATCGATGAAACCGTTGCCCATCTCGATCTGCTCGAGCAGTTCCTTCACGCGCGCCGTTTTTGTCGCACCACGCAGACCGTCATAGAAGGTCAGTGGTCGGCCGATGATATCGCGCACCGTCTGGCGCGGGTTCATCGCCGTATCGGCCATCTGGTAGATCAGCTGGATACGGCGCAAGTCATCGCGCGGCCGGTCTTTCAGTGCCGGTGTCAGCGGCTTGCCATCGAAGGTGACCTTGCCTTCGCTCGGCGGCAGAAGTCCGGTGATCACACGCGCCAGTGTCGATTTTCCCGAGCCGGATTCGCCGACGATCGCGAGAGTCTGCCCCTTGCACAGATGCAGCGATACACCATGCAGAACTTTGAAGCCGTTGGAATATTCTGCGCTGATATTTTCAACGCCCAGCAGAGCCTTGCTCTGATCCGGTGCCTCGTGGCGGATCTCCTGACGCACGTTGACGAGCGCGCGGGTGTAATCCTGCGCCGGCGCTTCGATAATCTGCTGCACCGGTCCGTATTCCACCGTCTTGCCGTGGCGCAGGACCATGATGTCGTCGGAGATCTGTGCCACCACAGCGAGATCGTGGGTAATGTAGAGCGCTGCCGTATCGGTTTCCTCGATCGCATGCTTGATCGCGGCCAGCACATCGATCTGCGTGGTCACGTCGAGCGCTGTCGTCGGCTCGTCGAAGACGATCAGGTCCGGATTGGAGCAGAGCGCCATGGCGGTCATGGCGCGCTGCAACTGTCCGCCGGAAACCTGGTGTGGAAAGCGATCGCCGAAGTTTTCGGGGTTGGGTAGCCCAAGCACCTGAAACAGATAGAGCGCCCGCTTACGCGCTTGCGTCTTCGTCATCAGGCCATGCCTGACGCTTGCTTCGATCACCTGGTCACCCAGACGGTGGGCCGGATTGAAGGCGGCGGCGGCAGACTGGGCCACGTAGCAGATGCGCGCCCCGCGCAGCTTGCGAATGCCGCCTTTCCCGAGTTTCAGGATATCGGTACCGTCGAGTTTCACCTCGCCGCCGGTGATTTCGGCGCCGCCGCGACCGTAAGCCAGCGCAGAGAGACCGATCGTCGATTTGCCCGCACCCGATTCACCGATCAGGCCTAAAACCTTGCCCTTGGCGAGATCGAATGAAACGCCATCGACAATGGTGATCCGCTTCGGCGGTTCGCCCGGCGGATAGCTGGTGGCCTCGATCTTCAGATCACGGACGGAGAGAAGATTGGTATCAGGCATCGCCACGGCCTCCCTTCAGGCTGGAGGTTCGTTTCAAGAGCCAGTCGACCACGAGATTGACGCAGATGCAGAGTGCGGCGATCGCCGAGCCGGGCACGAGCGCTGCCGGGATGCCGAAAATGATGCCGTCCTTGTTATCCTTCACCATGCCGCCCCAGTCGGCTGTCGGCGGCTGGATGCCGAGGCCGAGGAAGGAGAGGGTGGAGAGGAACAGGATGGCAAAGGCGAAGCGCAGGCCGAATTCGGCCAGAAGCGGCGACAGGGTATTGGGCAGGATTTCGCGAAAGATGATCCATATCTTGCCTTCACCGCGCAGTTTTGCCGCCTCGACGAATTCCATCACCGCCACATCAAGCGCCACGGCGCGGCCTAAGCGATAGACACGAGTGGAATCGAGCACCGCCATGACGAGGATCAGCACGAACAGGTATTGCGGCAGGACGGCCAGCACCACGAGCGCGAAGATCAACGTCGGGATCGACATCATCAGGTCGTTGAAGCGGGAAAAGGCGGTATCGATGAGCCCGCCGGATACGGCCGCGATGAAGCTCAGGAGGATGCCCAGCGAAAAGGAGATCACGGTTGCGGCGAGCGCGACGAACAGCGTCGTGCGGGTGCCGTAGATCAGCCGCGAGAGAATGTCGCGACCGAGATTGTCCAGCCCGAAAAAGAACTGCCCATCAGCCACCTGCCAGACGCCGCCCACGACCTCTGTCTCGCCATAGGGTGCGATGAAAGGAGCGAAGAGGGCGCAGAATATCGCGAGCGCGATGCCGAAAAGACCGATCCACGCGGTGAAGGGGATTTCTCTCACTCTCATCGCGGATGCCTCAGTCTCGGGTTGGCGACGATCGCGAGAATATCGGCCAGCATGTTGAGCAGGATATAGACCGCGGCAAAGATCAAGCCGCATGCCTGCACCACAGGCATGTCGCGCACCGTCACGGCATCGACCATGTACTGGCCCATGCCGGGATAGACGAAGACGACTTCGACAACGACGACACCGACCACGAGATAGGCGAGGTTGAGCGCCACGACATTGATGATCGGGGCGAGCGCATTGGGGGCGGCGTGCTTCACGATCGCCCGCCAGCTGGAAAGCCCTTTAAGCTCGGCTGTTTCCATATAGGCGGAAGACATGACGGAAAGGATCGCGGCGCGGGTCATGCGCATCATGTGGGCGAGTACGACCAGAACAAGCGTTGCCGTCGGCAGCGCGATCGTCTGAATACGCTCGAGAAAGCCCATGCCCTGATAGACTGTTGCCGGGAAAGTCGCGAGGCCGAAATTGACTGCAAAATAGAGGATCAGCAGATAGCCGATGAAGAATTCCGGCAGCGAGATCGCTGCGAGCGAAATAACATTGATGATCTTGTCCGGCATACGATCGCGGAAATGAACAGACAGCATTCCCAGTCCGATCGCCAGCGGCACGGCGATGATTGCCGCAAAGCCAGCGAGGAAGAGCGAATTGCCCAATCGGTTGCCGACCTGTTCGGAAACCGAGTTTCGGCTTGCCCAGGACGTTCCGAAATCGCCTTGGACCACACCGCCCAGCCAGTCGAAATAACGTGTGATGACAGGGCGATCGAGGCCGAGTTCAGCGCGGATATTGGCAATAGTTTCAGGCGTTGCCGATTGGCCGAGATAGGTCGAGGCGAAATCGCCGGGCAGAGCTTCCACACCGGCAAAGATCAGCACGGAAACGGCGAAGAGAAGAATGAGCGAGAGGAGAAAACGCTCGAAGATGAGGGCCAATAACGGTAACCGTTCCCTCAGGCTGCGGGCAGGCGTGCCGCCGGCCTCTGCGGAATTTGACATCTGGCGTGATCCCGTTTCCGAAATGAAGGGTGAGACCGCAGGATCATCCTGCGGTCCATTTTCATCGGTGAGCAAAAAGCTCATTTCAAAGATCAGGCTTCGAGCCAGACGCGGGTGGCGACATAACCGTTCGACATATCGTTGCCGATATCGTTGACGTAGCCCATAAGCTTCTTCGAACCGGCGTTCACGAAGTCATTGAACATCGGCAGGATCGTGCCGCCCTCGTCGCGCACAAGCATCGCCATTTCGCGATACATGTCGCGACGCTTCTTCTCGTCCAGTTCGCCGCGGGCGGAAATCAGTAGCTTGTCAAACGTCTCGTTCTTGAAGCGGGTATCATTCCAGTCGGCGGTCGAAAGATAGGCGCCGGAATAGAACTGGTCTTGGGTTGCGCGGCTGCCCCAATAGGAGGCCGAGAACGGCTGGACGTTCCAGACATTCGACCAGTATCCGTCACCCGGCTCGCGCTTGATCTCGATGTCGATACCCGCCTTCTTGGCGCTCTGTTGAAAGAGGACCGATGCATCGACGGCACCGGGGAAGGCGACTTCGGAAGTGCGCAGCAGAACCGAGCCGCTGTGGCCGGACTTCTGGTAATGGAACTTCGCCTTGTCGGGATCGTAGGCACGCTGCTCGATGCCTTCGGGGAAAAGCGCGTAGGTGTCGTTGATCGGAAAATCGTTGCCGACCTTGCCGTAACCGCCAAGGATGCGCTTGACCATTTCCTCGCGGTCGATTGCGTATTTGAGCGCCATCCTGAGGTCGTTGTTGTCAAACGGCGCCTTGTCACAGTGCATGATAAAGACATAGTGGCCACCGCCCGACGTCGTCAGCAGTTGCACTGTCGGGGCGCGGGTCAGAAGTGGCACGGTCTTCGGGTCGACGCGGTTGATGAACTGCACCTGGCCGGACGAGAGCGCGGCAATGCGGGCAGTGGCATCGTTCATGGTGATGATCTCGACCGTCTCGACGAAACCTCGATCAGAGCGCCAGTCACTGGCATTCTTCTCGAAGGTCATGCGAACGCCGGGCTCGAAGCTCTTGACCTTGTAAGGGCCGGTGCCGATGCCTGCCGTCGGATTGTCTACGCCGCCATTCGGCTGGATGACGAGATGGTAGTCGGTGAAGATCGCCGGCAGGTCGGCATTGCCGGCCTCGAGCGTTACAACCAGATCGCCGCCCTTGTTTTCGATAGAGCTGATTGATTTCAGCATGCCGGCGGCGCCGGACTCGGTCTTGGCGTCGCTATGGCGCTTCAGTGTTGCAACCACGTCATCGACGGTCAATTCCTTGCCGTCGTGGAAGGTGACGCCCTTGCGGATCTTGAAGGTCCAGGTTTTCGCATCCGGTGATGGTGACCAGGATTCGGCCAGTGAAGGGACCGGTGCCCGCGTCTCGGGATGTGTTTCTACCAGTGTATCGCCCCAGGTGCGCACGGCGGTAAACATGACCTGGGAGGTTGCCTTGGCTGGATCGATGCTGTCGGTTGCGGCGCCGCCTTCAAGGCCAAGCTTCAGATTGCCGCCTTTGGTGGGCGTCTGGGCTGCCGCGCTGGTGGCGAAGAGGTTGCCCGCTGCGGTCAGCGTCAGGCCGGCAGCCATGGCGCGACCCATAAATTCGCGGCGGTTCATGCCGCCTGCCGTCACACGGCCCGAAAGGTATTTGGTGAAGTCGTTCATTTCCCTTGTTCCCCTTTATCCGATGCAGAGTTCTGTTCTTGTCATCGACACCCCATCGCGTGGTTTCCTCTTCCGCCGAGGAGGGTGTTTCATGCTGTCGATCGTGGGAAATGGTTCGGTTGCCGCCGACATAACTTCCTTTCTTGTGCAGTCCCCGGCTCATCTTGAGTGAGCTCGTTTGCCTCGGGGAAGCTGCCTGGTGATCGAAGGCCCGTTGAGGCTTGATGAATGGTAAGGGCGCGGTGTCGCGCGGGTGAGCCTTCGCTACGACATTAAGTGCCTTCGATGCGACACATTTGGCAACCCCCCATGGCTTGCGAAAATTCGGCACCTGTCCGACAGGCGCCCAATTGGCTCAATCGCGCGCTATTGCATGGAAAAACGTGCCGGTCACAGACCCACGTTTTCCGCCCGATGGACCTATTTCGACGCCGCGACCGTCTGCAATCATGGCGAGAGGTTGGTCATTTCCGGCATCGATGACGCGTGCGTAATGGAACTCGTGGCCGCGCACCACATCGCCCGCCTTGCCGATGGCGCAGGGGCCGAGAAGCCGTGCCTGACGATAGCCGAGATTCATCCTGCGCTGGGCAAAGCTTGTGGCGTGGGAAAGCAGTCCGGCCATAGCATGGGTTACGCCGTCGGCATCTTCCAGAGCCTCGCCGAGCACCATGTAGCCGCCGCATTCGCCGTGAACGGGTTTCGTTTCGGCAAAAGCCTTCAGGCCCGCCTTGAAATGACTGGCCGAAGCCAGCCGGCCGGGATGCAGTTCGGGATAACCGCCAGGCAGCCAGCAGATATCACAATCGGCCGGCGGTGCCTCATCGGCAAGCGGCGAGAAGGTTACGATTTCCGCCCCCATGGCCCGCCATTGCCGCTTGATATGCGGGTAGAGGAAGGTGAAGGCCGCGTCTTCCGCCAGCGCGATCCGCTGTCCGGGTGGCGAAAGCGCCTTCTCCGTCGAGCCTTCCAGAATATCGAAGGGTTTCGCAGCCGCAAAGATCGCGTCGAGGTCGAGCGAGCGCTCTATTGCATCCGCCAGCCTGTCGATATGCGCGTCCATTTCCGGGTGTTCGCTGGCTTGAACAAGGCCGAGATGCCGTTCCGGCAGTGTCAGCGTCGGATCGCGCAGCAAGGTGCCAACGACCGGCAGGCCAAGTGCTTCGATCGCATCGCCGGAAAGCTTTTTATGCCGTTCGCTGCCGGCGCGGTTGAGCACGCAGGCGGCCATCCTTACCGACGGATCGTAGTTCATGAAGCCGCAGGCAATCGCTGCCGCCGTCTGGCTCTGGCCGGAAACGTCGAGCACGAGAAGCACGGGGAGGCTGAAAAGCCGCGCCAGATCCGACGCCGCGCCGGAGCGGTTCGGCTCGGTGAAAATGCCGTCGAACAGGCCCATAGCACTTTCGATCAAGAGCAGTTCGGCACCATCCGCCTGTTCACGCGCCAGATGGCGCAGGAGATCAGGCGCCATGGCCCAGCTGTCGAGATTGAGGCCGGGCAGGCGGGTTGCGGCTTCGTGAAAACCGGGATCGATATAGTCCGGGCCTGTCTTGATGCCGCGAACCTTAACACCGCGCCGCTGAAAGGCCCTGAGCAGCCCGATCGTGACGCTTGTCTTGCCAGAGCCGGAACGCGGTGCGCCGATGATGAGCGCGCGGGCGGTCATGGCCGGCCACCCGAGAGAACCGCCTGCATCGAAACGATCCTGCCGATAACGATCAACGCGGGTGCGGCAAAATTCTGCCTTGCCACTTCCGCTTCCACAGTCGCAAGCGTTGCCGTCATCGACCGCTCCTCCGGTGTCGTTGCGGCCATCAGGACCGCGACAGGCGTGTCGGCCGGAAGCCCACCTTCCATCAGAAGCGTTGCGATCGTGCCGATCGCGCTGACGCCCATATAGACGACAATCGGCTCGCCGGTCTTGGCCAGCGCTTTCCAGTCAAGATCGCCCGGCGTGCCGGCGGCATGGCCGGTTGCCAGCGTGATCGAACGGCTGATGCCGCGCATCGTGGCGGGAATATTGGCGGAAGCGAGCGCCGCCAGCGCCGAGGTCATGCCGGGCAGCACGCGGAAGGGAATGTTTTCCTTCACCAGAGCCTCGGCTTCCTCGCCGCCTCGACCGAAGATGAACGGATCGCCGCCCTTCAGCCGCAACACGCGCTTGCCGGCCTTGGCCAGCTCGATCAGCTTGGCGGTGATATCATCCTGTGCAACGGAAGGTTTGCCGCCGCGCTTGCCGACGAAGATAAGGTCTTTCGTTTCAGCCAGTGCCAACACGCCATCGGAGACCAGTGCATCATGCACGATCACATCCGCCTTTTTCAGCGCATCGGCCACTTCCAGCGTCAGGTAACGCGGATGGCCGGGGCCGGCGCCTGCGAGCCAGACATGGCCGGGCGTAAACTCAGGGGCATCGACGATCGTTTCGAACAACTCATTTACGGACATATGCAAACCTTTTGCCGGCCGATGGCGGCCGGGCTATAGAAACGGCCATGGAAGCGGCCATTGAAACAGAAAGCAAGAACCTGCGTCGTGGATGGACGACGGGAACCTGTGCGGCGGCGGCCAGCAAGGCGGCCTGTCTTGCGTTGATGACCGGCGAATTCCCGGCTCTGGTCGAGGTGACGCTGCCCGGTGGACAGCGTCCTGCCTTCGCGCTCGCAATCGAGGAAAAAGGCGACGGTTTTGCCAAGACGGGCATCGTCAAGGATGCCGGCGACGATCCCGACGTCACCCATGGCGCATTGATCATGAGCACGGTACGTCGTGGACCTGTCGGCACCGGTATCACCTTCAAGGCGGGACCTGGCGTCGGCACGGTAACGCGGCTCGGCCTGCCTCTGCCGCCCGGCGAACCGTCGATCAACCCGGTGCCGCGCAAGATGATCGCTCAGGCTATTTCCGAGGTCTGTCATGGCGAAAAGGATTTCGAGGTCGAGATTTCCGTTGTCGACGGCGAGAAGATCGCCGAACGCACTCTCAACGGTCGGCTCGGCATTCTCGGCGGCATATCGATCCTCGGCACGACCGGGATCGTCATCCCGTTCTCCTGCGCGTCCTGGATCCATTCCATCTGGCGCGGCATCGACGTGGCGCGGGCGGCCGGCCTCGACCACGTTTCCGGCGCTACCGGCAACATGTCGGAAAAGGCGGCGCAAGCACATCACGGCCTCACCGATATTGCGCTGATCGACATGGGCGATTTTGTCGGCGGCATGCTGAAATATCTCCGCAGCCATCCGGTGCCGAAAGTGACGATCGCCGGCGGTGTCGCCAAGATGACCAAGCTCGCCCAAGGCATGCTCGACGTGCATTCCAAACGTGGACTGGCAGATCTCGAAGCGCTGGCCAAGGTTGCGGCCGAAGCCGGCGCGAGCGCTGATCTGGTAACCAGCATCGCCACGGCGAATACCGTGTCCCACGCGTTTCAGCTTGCCGGAGAAAGCGGGCTTCGGCTTGGTGATAGCATCGCTGCGCTGGCCTGGAAAACTGCAGCCAAGGCGCTGCATGCTCCAGATATGGCTCTGGAAATTCTGGTCTTCGATCGGCAAGGCCAGCTTGTCGGCAAGACGGAGTTTACACCGTCCGATCATTCCGAGCCCTTGTCCGCCTGAGTCCGGTTTGACTGATCTTCGCTAAACTGATCCCAGCCCGGACGAAAACGTCTTACATAGTCGAGATTGTATAACTGGCTCTCAACGAAATCGGATGCTGCTAGCCCCTTGCCGACAAAGATCAGCGCCGTGCGTTCGGCCGGCTCTTCCGCCAGTTTCGCCTCGATATCGGCAAGCGTGCCACGAATGATCCGCTCTTCCGGCCAGGAGGCGCGCACGACGATCGCCACCGGACAATCGGCGCCGTAAAGCGGCGTCAGGTCCTCCACGATCTTTCCCAGCGCATGGATGGCGAGATGGATCGCCAGCGTTGCACCGGTTGCGCCGAATGCCTTCAGTGTTTCGCCTTCCGGCATTTTTGAAGCGCGGCCGGAAACGCGGGTGAGCACGAGGCTTTGCGCCACTTCCGGGATGGTCAGTTCGCGTTTCAAGGCGGCAGCAGCCGCGGCGAAGGAGGGGACGCCCGGTGTCAGCGTATAATCGATACCATGCTTTTCCAGCCGGCGGATCTGCTCGGCCACGGCGCTCCAGACAGAGAGATCCCCGGAATGCAGCCGGGCCACATCCTTGCCGGCTTTATGGGCCGCGAGATATTCCGCTTCGATCTCGTCCAGCGACAGCGAACCGGTATCAACGATGCGGGCATCCTTCGGGCACCAGTCGAGCAGTTCCTTCGGCATGATCGAGCCGGCATAAAGGCAGACCGGCGAACGGGCGAGGATATCGCGGCCACGCACGGTGATCAGGTCCGCCGCGCCAGGTCCGGCGCCGATGAAGTGAACGGTCATGCGGATTCTTTCGTTTCTGCCAGCGCGCAGGTCGCCCCCTGCGATATGAGCCTCGGCACGATGATTTCCGACGTCTCGCCAGCTGCAGCCAGTGCCGCGGCTTCCGATAGGCTGGAGGACAGCGTCTTGGCGAGGCTATGGCGGGAGACGGTTTTCGTCCGCGGCTCCGCATTCATCAATGCGTCGTCGGTGACGATGTGGAGCGGCAGCCCCAGCGTTTCCGCTAACTGGAGAATGCCGGGCTCTTCCCGCTTGATGTCACCGGTTGCAAGGGCTGTAATGGATTCACGTGAAATTCCGGCTTCCGTGCAGGCCGCCTCAAGCGCCGACAGAAGTTCTTCGCGTGTGCTGCCCTTGCGGCAGCCGAGACCGGCCACGATCATGGTTGCATTCCTTTTGTCCAAGTCCATTGCGTTACCGGCATGGCCGGCTTCCACCCTTGCATCGATCCGACCGGTGCGACGCGTGAGACCTCCATGCGGATCAGACTGCCGCCGAGTTTTGTCTGTGCCGAGAGCAGCAGCGCTTCCATCTCCAGCGTCACCGCATTGGCGACCAGCCGACCGCCAGGCTTGAGGGCCTTCACGGCCGCATCGAAAACACCCGGTTTGCTGCCCCCACCGCCAATAAAGATCGCATCCGGTTGTGGCAGACCATTGAGCGCTGCTGGCGCCTCGCCTTCGATGAGAACCAGTCCGGGCGCGCCGAACCGGGCTGAATTACGCCTGACGCGGCCGGCGCGTTCGGGATGAGCTTCGATGGCGATCGCCTTCATCGACGGGTCGGCCAGCATCCATTCGATACCGATCGAGCCGGAACCGGCGCCGATATCCCAGAGAAGTTCACCCCGCCGCGGGCTGAGTGCCGACAGCGTCAGCGCCCGGATTTCCCGCTTTGTGATCTGTCCGTCATGTTCGAACAGGGCGTCATCCAGACCGAAACCACGCGGCAGGATGCGCGCATTGGCATCTGCTGTCACCTCGATTGCAGCGACATTGAGGACATTGATATCCTGCAATGCAAATTCGCCGGCTTTACAGGCGCGTATGCGTTCAGCCTCGCCGCCCAAGGCTTCCAGAACCGTCATCGCCGATTGGCCAAATCCGCTTTCCGTCAGCAGTTCCGCCAGTTCCCGCGGGCCTTTTTCGTCCGAGGTCAGCGCAATGATCCGTCGACCGGGATGTAGCAGCGGCCGGATCAAGTCGAGCGGCCGGCCATGCAGCGAAACGGTTTCGATATTCTGCAGCGCCCAACCGAGCCGCGAGGCCGCCAGCGAAATGGCAGATGAGGACGGATAGGTGACGAATTCGTCAGCACTGATGTTCCGTGACAGGGTCACGCCAACGCCATAAAAGAAGGGATCGCCGGAGGCGAGCACGCAGACTTTTTGTCCCGTCATCGCCACCACATCGCGCATTGCCGCATCGAATGGGGTCGGCCATGGGCGTGCCTCGCCTGTTATCAACGGCGCCGCCAGCTCCAGATGCCGCTTGCCGCCAAAAACGACCGAAGCATCGGAAACTGCTGCACGGGCGTTGTCGCCCAGCCCTTTCACACCGTCCTCGCCGATCCCGACAATGGACAGCCAGCGGCTTTGGTTTAAAGCTTGTTTTTCTGATTCAGGAGGCAATTTGACCTACTCCATCCTCATTCTGGGCGGCACGGCCGAAGCCAAAGCTCTCGCCGCCCGGCTTTCGACGAGTTCCGACTACGATATCCTGCTGTCGCTCGCCGGCCGCACCAAGGCCCCGGCCAAACAGCCGGTGCCGGTCCGCATCGGCGGTTTCGGCGGCATAGAAGGGCTGGCTGCGTTTCTCCGCGAAAAGAGTGTAGACCTGTTGATCGATGCGACGCATCCGTTTGCGGCGAAAATCTCCCGCAATGCTGCCGAAGCGGCGACGCTGCTGGGTACCGAAATTTTCGCGCTGCGTCGTCCGGCCTGGTCGCGTCAGAAAGGCGACCGCTGGCAGGAGGTCACCGACATTCCGGCGGCAGTTGCCGCACTCGACATCGCCCCACGCCGGGTCTTCCTGACGCTCGGCCGGCAGGAACTGCTGCCTTTCGAAGCGAGGCCGCAGCATTTCTATCTGGTGCGCAGCGTCGATCCGGTCGAGCCGCCGCTTAAGCTGCCGAACATATCCTATATCACCGCCCGTGGTCCGTTTACCGAATGGGACGATATCCAGTTGCTTGAACAGCATGCAATCGATCTCATCGTCTCGAAAAACAGCGGCGGTGTTTCGAGCATCGGCAAGATCAGCGCCGCCAGACGGATCGGCATCGAAGTGGTGCTGATCGAACGCCCCCAGCTGCCGGATGTGCCATCGGCCAGCAGCGTCGGAGAGCTTGCCGACATGGTGCGTCATTGGGCACTCTCCCGCAGAAAACGCGGCGAATAAACGATCGGGTTTTGGCCGGCCCGCTCGATTAGCCGGGTCTCGGTCGTGCCGACGATCACGCAGGTCGCCATGTCGGCCATATCGCCTTGCGCTTTGGCCAGCGGCACGATGCGGATCGCTTCGTCTGGGCGTCCGGCGGCGCGGCCGAAAATTACCGGGACGGTGCCGGGCAAATGGGCGCGCAGGATATCAAAAGCCTCGCCCAGCTGGTGCGGGCGTGCCTTGCTGATCGGATTGTAGAAGGCCATGACGAAACCGGCCGTCGCCGCGGCCACAAGACGTTTTTCGATGATCGCCCAGGGTTTCAGGTTGTTCGACAGCGAAATGGCGCAGAAATCATGTCCGAGCGGTGCCCCAGCCTTCGCCGCGACAGCCAGCATGGCGGTAACACCCGGCACGACGGACAATTCGATCTCCCGCCATTCAGCCGGGCCTTCGTCGATCGCCTCGCAGACGGCGGCCGCCATCGCAAACACGCCCGGATCGCCGCCTGACACGACGCAGACCTTGCCGCCTTTCGCCGCCATCTCAAGCGCCGCCTTTGCACGGGCCAGTTCCTCGCGGTTGTCGGAGGCGTGCCGGCGCTGGTCTGACCTGAGGTTCAGGCGGTCAATATACGGGAAATAGCCGAAAAAGTCGGTCGAGGCCGTAACTGCGGTCAATGCCTCCGGCGTCATCTGATCAGGATTGCCGGGGCCGAGACCGACGACGATCAGCGACCCGCTCATTCCTTTTCTCCCTTCTTTTCCCCTTGTGGCCGGTTCGTCCAGCCGGGAACGAGAACAATGGAAAAATAGGGGGCCGGGCTTTCGTCGCGTGTTTCCAGCCGCTCCGCCGCGCCATTCGCCATGGTGCCGCGCTCGACATAAAGCGCACCGGAGAGTTTTCCGACGGATGCGAGCGCACGGCGGATTTTCGGCAAGTTACGGCCAACCTTCATAATTACGGCACCATCCGTAACTGCGAGCCGTTCGGCGAGCTTTTCCTCCGACAATGTGCCGGGCAGCACGCTCAATATGTCGTCGCCCTGAACCAGCGGCAGGCCGGTCATCGACCAGCAGCCGGACATGGCGGTGACGCCTGCGATCACGTCGGCCTGATAACGATCTTTCAGCCGCAGATGCAGGTGCATGTAGGAGCCATAGAACAGCGGATCGCCCTCGCTTAGCACGGCAACATTCTTGCCGGCGTCGAGATAAACGGCAATTTCCTCGGCCGAGCGGTCGAAGAAGTCATTGATCGGGTTCTTGTAGTCGGCCTCGTCCTTGTGAGTCTCGATCGTTACCGGATAAACCAGCGGCAGTTCGATCGTGCCGGGGCGGATATGCGCCTCGATGATGGCGCGGCCATTGCCGGTCGAGCCCTTCTTGCAGAAAAAAGCAACGACATCCGCTTCATTGATGGCACGCACCGCCTTTAGCGTCAGCAGTTCCGGATCCCCGGGACCTGTGCCCACGCCGGTCACCCGACCTTTTGTGATGACGGCGTTCAAAGTCCCGCCCTCGCGAGCCCGTTGACTGCGGCGGCCGTCATGGCCGAACCTCCCATGCGGCCACGCACCACGGCATAAGGAATGTCGTGGGTGGATTCCATCAACGCTTCCTTACTTTCCATCGCGCCGACAAAACCGACCGGCATGCCGATGATCGCGGCCGGGCGCGGTGCACCGGCATCCAGCATTTCGAGAAGCCGGAACAGCGCTGTCGGTGCATTGCCGATTGCCACGATCGCGCCTTCCAGCTCGTCCCACAGGTCAAGAGCGGCAGCGGAGCGGGTGTTGCCGATCGTCCTTGCCAGCTCCACCGTGCGACTGTCGCGCAGGGTGCAGATCACCTGGTTTTCCGCCGGCAGTCTTGCACGGGTTACGCCATGCGCCACCATTTCGGCGTCGCAATAGATTGGCTTTCCGGCTCTCAGAGCACCACGCGCAGCCTCCACGAAGTCACTGGAGAAGCGGAAATGCTCTGCCGCCTCGACCAGCCCGCAGGCATGAATCATGCGCACCGCGATATCGGCCTGTTCTTCCGTAAAGGCGGAAAGATCGGCTTCCGCGCGAATGATCGCGAATGACTTTTCGTAGATCGCATCGCCGACGCGGATATAGTCGTATTGGGTCATGGTCGTCCTGTGGCTGCCGCTGCCAGCCGGTCGGAACCGATCCGGGCAAGGCAGGCGGCTGAGTTTTCGCTCGGCCTTCTTTCCGATCTGACGAGATCGGCCAGCCGGCGAAGCGTGGCGTTGGTATCGGCAAAGCTTGCGAAAGCAAAGGGTTGATCCGCAGCTTTTCCCTGCGCAATCAGAGAAACGCGATCCACGGTGCCGCAAAGCGCAAGCGCCGCCGGTTGCGGATGGGCGCAGCCCTTCAGGCAGCCTGTCACATGCAGCTTGAACGAGCCGTCCAGCAGATCACTGCATTCGGCCGCAGCCCTTGCGGCAATCTCATGGGTGGCGATCGTCGCGGAGTGGCAGGCGGGGCTGCCGGAGCAGGCGGCAATATGACCACGCGGGTCTGTGGCGGAGATGACGAATCCGTTTATGTCGGCGAAATCCCGCAAGGTCCGGCAGGCATTTTCGGTGCCGAAGAAGAGCAGCGAGTGGTCGAAAGCCGGTTTTAGGGATTTTATTCCCAGGCGAGCGGCTTCGCCGCACAGCGCGACCAGATTTTCCCCCTTCGCCTGTCCAAAGGCTGGCCCGATGCCGACCGCATAGAGACCGTCGGAGAGCGGGAACAGATCAAAAGGCGAGACCGCAGGCCCAACTTGGGTCATCATGCTCTGGCTTGTCCCGAGTATCTGCGGCAGATCAGTTGCCTCAACGCCGTTGGATACTCGGGACAAGCCCGAAGATGACGTTGGGGGCTTTGCCGCCCAATCATTTTGCGAAACGCCGTTAGCCAGATCTCGGCCACGCGCCTTGTTTCCCAGGCTTGCCAGCTGTTTCAAAAGCCCGATCACGGTGTCGACAACAAGTGTTTCACGTAAAACATTGAAAACGCGTGCCGATTGCTCAGTGTCGCCGAGAAGCAGTTTCCATTCTCTCTTGCCGATCGCCACCAGCCTTATATCCGCCAGTAAATCCGAGAGCCGCAGAAGCCCTCCACCATCGACCACAATAGTCATTTTCGGCGCCAGTCCGGTGATGTCGCGCGAGGTATCACGAATGGCTTTTGCCAGCGGTCGAGGATCGGCGATTTCGCTTCCGTCCGTCCCAGCAAGCGGTGGTACTTCGACCGCAAGGCCCTCGCGAAGCGGCAGGCTCAACGACCGTATTTCTGCATTGAGAAGCGGCGCAGACATCTCGCTCAGGCCCCGAACCTGAAGATTGCCGCGGGCAGAGATGTCGATCATACCGTTGCCATGTCTCAGCGCCAGTCGGCAAATGTCCGCGAGTTGTTCGGGAGAAATGGCTTCGGTCAGCGAGACGCGCGCCAACAGACCGTCGCCGGTCATCATCGGTGCCGACAGTGCCGGGCAGGCGCCCCTTTGCATGGTGAGCGGGAATGCCGTCATGCGACTTCTCCCACAAGCATTTCGAGCTCCGCATCCACGGCGTTGCGGCGCGGATGCCAGAGGCCGCGGTTGAGCGCCGAGCGAAAGCGTTCCCCCATATAACGCGCACCTTCGGGGTTCTGTGCCAGAAGAAACTCCCGCACGGCCTCGTCGCCGAGATAGGCATCGTAGGTGGCGTCGATCAAGGATTGCGGAATGGCGTGGGTGGTCTCGGCGAAACCGATCAGCCGATCGACGGTTTCGACCAGTTCTGCAGCTCCGCGCGGTCCATGGCGCATCTGTCCGGCGATGAAGCGCGGATTGGTGGCGCGGGCACGGACAACCCGTGTGACGGCCTCGGAAATCGATCTTGCTTTCGGCTTTGCTGGATCGGTCGTGTCGAGCGCAATCACGTCCGCCTTGCCGCCGAGTGCTGCGACAGCCGCCGAAAAACCGCCAATGAAGGCAACGTCGGCCGACCCGTCCAAAAGGTCGCGACCGGGATCGTCGCCGGTATGGACAAGCAGGTCGGCATTGACGATCCGTCCGGCAAACTCGCCGGGCATATGGCTCGCCTCGCCGTCCGCGCCGCTGAAGGCGTGGCTGGTGGCGTCGAGATAGATGCGCCCAAGTTCTTCCCGCTCGCCCCATGTGCCATCGGCCAGCTTTTCCTCGATGCCCGAACCGTAGGTGCCGGGCGCTGAGCCGAAAATGCGTGGCGGAACCGAACCGTTTTTCTGTGTCTCTTCAGCCAGCGGATTGTCGCCCGGCGCTTCCTCGCGCGCCGCAATCGCCCGCATCGCAGCATCGAGAAGCGCGATCAGGGCCGGGAACATGTCGCGGAACAGGCCTGAAATCCGGAGCGTCACGTCCACGCGTGGGCGGCCGAGCTGTGCCGGCGGAAACACTTCGATGCCGGTGACGCGGCCGGTCGCCATATCCTGAACCGGCCTTGCGCCCATCAGCGCCAGAACCTGCGCCACTTCCTCGCCGCCGCTTCGAAGCGATGCGCTGCCCCAGAGATCGAAGACGAGGCTTTTCGGCCAGTCGCCGTGGTCCTGGAGATAACGGCGCAGGATTTCGTCGGCGGCACGTTTGCCCAGCTCAAAGGCGGTCGGTGTCGGCAGGGTGCGCGGGTCGCTGGCAAAGAGGTTGCGGCCGGTCGGCATCACGTCGCGGCGACCACGGGCCGGCGCACCGGCGGGGCCGGGCCGGATATGCTTGCCATCCAGCGCATCGAGCAGGGCCTGTTTCTCTGTCCCGGCGCTGGCGATCCGTAACCGGTCCTCATCGCCCGTGGCCGCTTCGCCGAAAACATGTTGACCATCCTTGATGGCAAAATCCTTGAGGTCGCAGAGGAAGGCATCGATCCGCGCCAGCGCCGTATCCGGATCGTCGTCACGGGAAACGCCGGCATCAGTTGCAATCGTCGTGTCACGGGCTGCGTCGACAATCAGTTTCGCCAGCCGGTCGCGGCGGCGGCGGTCCAGTCCGTCGGCCTGGGCATATTCGTCGACCAGCAATTCCAGTTTCTTTTCATCGTCCGAAAGCCCGGCACCGGTGAGGACAGGCGGCAGGTGGCCGATGGTCACGGCGGAGATGCGCCGCTTGGCGACGGCTGCCTCGCCGGGATTGGAGACGATGAAGGGATAGATCACCGGCAGGCCGCCGGTCACCAGTTCGGGGAAACACTCCTTTGACAGCGCCACCGTCTTGCCCGGTAGCCATTCGAGCGTGCCATGGGCGCCGACATGCACGATCGCGTGGGCGCCAAGGACGCCGCGCATCCACTGGCCGAACGCCACCAGCGCGTGGCGTGGCGGTAGATCGGGACTGTGGTAATCGGCACGGCGATCAGCATTGCGTCCGCGATCCGGCGCCAAAGCCACCGTGACATTGCCGAACTGCGCTGCGCGAAAACGATATGCGCCCCCTTCGAGATCCTCATCGCTTTCGGGTGCGCCCCAAGCAGCCGACGCACCCGGTGCCGCGAGATAATCTCCGATCGGCAGAAAGCCGGCCTTTTCGTTCAAGCGATCCAGCAGATCACGCGCCGTCGCGGGTATATTTGAAACAGAGTAACCGGCCAGCGCGAGTTCACGTAACATGGAAAGCACGCTTTGCGGCACATCCAGCCCGACCGCGTAACCGGTGCGACCCGGAGCGCTCGGATAGTCCGGCATCAGGACGACGATTTTTCGATCTGCTCGCTCCGTCAGCTTCATCCGCAGAAAGGCGGCGATCCGCTCCGCCACCTGATCAACGCGGTCGACCTCGGGACGGTTGATCAGGTCGGCAGAACCGGCGCCATCTTTAAAGGAAATCGCGCCGGCCAGAATGCGGCCGTCGAGTTCCGGCAGCACGACATGCATGGCGAGGTCGGCGGGGTTGAGCCCGCGCCTTCCCTCCGCCCAGCCCTCGCGCCTAGTGGTCGCTACAACGATCTGGAAGACCGGAATGCCGGAGCGATCGAAGATCGTCTCGTTGTTGCCGTCCGTTCCGCTGGCAAAGGCGGTGGTGGTGAGGATCGCGGCCGGCCGAAGTTCGCTCATGGCCTTTTCGACGAAGCCGATTGCTTCTGCATCCTTCAGGCCGCTGACGAAAACCGGTACGGGGGCAAAGCCGCGCGCTATTAGCGCTTCGAACAGCGCGTCGATCGGTGCCGCGTCATTGGCGAGCAACATGGACCGGTAGAACAGGATCGGCAGACGCGGCGCATCCGATGAAAAGCCGGAGGTCAGGTTTTCCAGATCAACGATGCCTGCGCCTGGACGATAAAAACCGGCCTTCGGCATCGGTATCGCCGGCGGCAGCACATCCGCCTCACCGCTTGCCAGCGCTCCAAGGCGCTGCACCAGAAGCCGCATATTGTCCGGCCCGCCCTCACGAAAACAAGCGAGAATACCGGAAAGTGTCTCCTCGGAAACGGTCGAGGCCGCAGCCAGCCGCTCGTCATGCATGCTGCATTCGCCGGGCAGCATGACGAGCGCGATTTTTTTGCGCTTCGCCAGCCGCGACAGTTCCTCCACGCCATAGGACCAGCGATCGTATCCGCCGAGAATACGCAGGAGGATCACCTTCGCATGCGCGGCCGTCTTTTCCGTCCACAGATCCACCGACATGGGGTGGCGCAGATCGGAGAGATTGGTGAGAGCGAGGGAGCATCCTGGTTGATGCTTATTTTCAACATCACCCCCCTCAACCGCACCCCAAGCCGCGGCAATCCCGTTCAAATCACTGCCGGAAAAGGACAGCACCACCACATCGGCCGGCGACTGGTTGAGGTCGACGGGTTCGATCAGGTCGTCGAGAGACGACGATGTTGTGGCGAGTATGTGCATCCTTTTCTCTGACTGCTTCTTTTGCTGTTACGCCGCCAGCATCTTTTCGATTGCGGCGCGGTCTATGCCCTTTTCACCGATCACGACCAAGCGGCTCTGGCGGGTTTCGCCCTGTGCCCACGCGCGGTCGAAATAGTGGTTCACGCGCGATCCTACCGCCTGTACCTGCAGGCGCATCGGCTTGTTCGCGACGTCGACAAAGCCCTTTATGCGCAGCACGTTTTCCGCTTCCGCGGTTGCCGAGATACGGGCAGCCAGCGCTTCGGGGTCGGTCACGGCGGCCAGATCGATGACAAAACTGTCGAAATCGTCGTGATCGTGATCCAGTTCGTCGTCGTGATGGGTCTTGCGGTTTTCGATATCATCTTCGACGGCTAGGCCGAGACCGATCAGAACGCCGGGATCGACCGCACCGTTTGCAGCTGGCACGATTTTTACCGCACGCGGCAGATGTGCCTGGATGCGGCCCTTGGCGGCGGCAAGCGAGGCCTGATCGAGAAGGTCGGTCTTGGTCAATACGATCATGTCGGCGCAGGCGACCTGGTCTTCAAAAACTTCTTCGATCGGATCGTCATGGTCGATGGAATCGTCTGCTTGGCGCTGGGCTTCGAGCGCCACGTGATCGTCGGCAACGCGGCCTTCGGCCAGCGCCACGCCGTCAACCACGGCGATCACGGCATCAACTGTGACGCGCGCCTTAACGGCCGGCCACTGGAAGGCCTGGACGAGCGGCTTCGGCAAGGCAAGGCCGGAGGTTTCGATGAGGATATGGTCGACGCGCGGCTCGCGGGCGAGAATCTGATCGATTGCCGGTACGAAGTCATCGGCGACCGTGCAGCAGATGCAGCCGTTGGCAAGCTCGATGATGTTGTCATCCGGGCAGCTCTCGATGCCGCAGCCTTTAAGCACTTCGCCATCGATGCCGACATCGCCGAATTCGTTGACGATGATTGCCAGCCGCTTTCCATCAAGCTTTTCGATCAGGTTGCGGATCAGCGTGGTCTTGCCGGCGCCGAGAAAGCCGGTGACGACGGTGCAGGGGACCTTATCGAACTTAGGGGCGGAGTTTACGCTCATGAAGGCATGTCCTCGTGATGATGAAAGGGTGGAATGCGGGCTGTCATGCCCTTGCCGCGAAGGCATGCTGGGCGGCCGCGAAGGGGCAGGAAACCACGCTCGTCCTCAGCCAGCATCATGGCACCGGCGACGATATCGTCGACATTGTCGCTGGAGAGATGGCCAAAGACATAGGACCATCCGGAGCGGTGGTTGAAGGCTGCGCTCGGGCTCTTGTCGCAATTGGCAAGACAGGTGACCGGCTTGACGGCGAGTGGCTTACCTTCGGCAGCCAGCTTCAGTGCCTCGATCAGGCCGATGCCGGGCCGGGCCTCGCTATCGGTTGCTTCACGGCAATTGGTGCAGACAAAGATTGTCACGTCGACTTCACCGGAAGTCGCCTCGGACAGGTCTTTTCGTTCATCACTCGTCATCAGGCCGCAAACCGCCGGGTTATCTACAATCGGGGTGCGCGGCAGGCGGATGAGCCATCCTGCAGTGGAAAGAAAGCTTCGTCCGGAGCACCCCGCCCGGAAAAGCGCAATTCTTGAACGGCAGGTCTCCTGGCTCGCGGGTCGTCACCATTTGCCTGCCTTCCCAGAGAAATCCGTGGCCGGGTTTCTCCAGTGGCGTCTTTGGCAGCATGGCTCGCCGCACACAGTTGCGGGGGCAGCCGCGGCATTGGGCGTTGATCACCCGCACCGCATTCTCTCTTAGCCCCCACCGTTGCCGGCAAGGGACCGTCGTGGGTTCAAGTAAGCGCTCCGGCATGGAGCTGTCAATGTCGCAAAGCCGATTGCCGATACAACCGAATTGTCTATAGTGATTCTCGTCTTTGGTGCCCGGAAGGGCTATCCAAGGG
>JAEXYH010000096.1 GCA_023451735.1 Pseudomonadota bacterium
CCGCTGGATACGGCCTGGGGTGACCACGGCGACCATCGGCTCAATCTGCAATTCGTTCAGTCGGCGCGGGATCTCAAGCTTCGGGATGCGGCGGTGCTGGTGCCGGTCGTCGACGATGGCGACGAGGCGAAGATCATCCTGACACAGCGGACCGCGAGCCTGCGGAAACATTCAGGCCAGATCGCTTTTCCAGGTGGAGCGGTCGATCCCGAAGACGGTTCTGCCGAACAGGCGGCCCTTCGTGAGGCGCGCGAAGAGATCGGGCTCGATCCTAAATTCGTCGAGCCATTGGCGCGGTTGCCGAACTATTATGCGCCTTCGGGCTTTCGCATCACCCCGGTGTTGTCCGTGGTCCGCCGCGGTTTTGAACTGAAGATCAACCCGACCGAAGTTGGCGACGTCTTCGAGGTGCCTCTGTCGTTTCTGATGAACGAGGCGAACCATCAGCAGGGCAGCCGCCAGTTCAACGGCACCGAGCGGCATTTCTACCTGATGCCTTACGAGGACAGGAATATATGGGGGATCACCGCCGGTATCCTCCGCACGCTTTATGAAAGGCTTTATGCATGACTTCTGTGGCTGGCGAGACCTGGTTCCAGGACACGGCCCTGCAGCGCGTGATGGCGTTGCTCAATTCTGATGGCGGCGAGGCGCGGGTCGCAGGCGGGGCCGTGCGCAATGCGCTGATGGGGCTTGCGGTCGCGGATGTCGATATCGCGACGACGCTGCGGCCGCAGATCGTGGTGGAGCGGGCGAAGGCGGCGGCCATCAAGGCCGTGCCGACGGGAATAGAGCACGGCACGGTGACACTTGTCGTCGATGGCCGGGGCTTCGAGGTGACGACGCTCCGGCGCGATATCGAGACCAACGGGCGCCATGCGGTCGTCGAATTCGGTACCGACTGGAAGGCAGATGCGGAACGGCGAGATCTGACGATCAATGCGCTTTATGCAGATGTTGCGGGTGAGGTGATCGATCTCGTTGACGGTTTGAAGGATATCGAGACGCGGACGGTACGCTTCATAGGCGACGCGTCGCAGCGGATCGCGGAAGATCACCTTCGCATTCTCCGCTTCTTCCGGTTTTTCGCCTACTACGGTTCGGGCAGGCCGGATGCGGACGGGCTTCGCGCTTGCGCAAGGGCGAAGGACAGGCTTTCCGGCCTTTCGGCCGAACGCGTCTGGATGGAGACGAAGAAATTACTTGCGGCTCCTGATCCGTCGCGGGCGCTCTTATGGATGCGGCAGGCCGGGGTGCTAACTGAAATCCTGCCCGAGACGGAGAAATGGGGGATCGACGGGATCCATAGTCTTGTCGCCGCTGAAAAGGCGCTGGGCTGGAAAGCCGAGCCGTTGTTGCGGCTTTCTGCCATGGTGCCGCCCGACGGGCAAAGGCTTGAGGCGCTCGCCAAACGTCTTCGACTGTCGAACGCCGATATGCTGAAACTTGAGCGTTGGGCCTCCACGCCCATGCCGCCCGACGAGGTGACGGATGTCGGTTTTGCCCGACTGCTTTATCGCCACGGCAAGGATGGTATGATTTTCCGGCTCAAGCTGGCTCTGGCCACCGCGCGCGTTGCAGCAGAGGGTGGTGATCCGGTGGCGATGCGCAAGAGCGCGCGTCTGTCTCAACTGCTGTCGATGGCAGAAAAATATGTGAAGCCGAGCTTCCCATTTTCAGGCGCCGATGTAATGGCTGCCGGGGTTCCGGCTGGCAAACGGGTCGGTGAAATCCTCAAGGAACTCGAAGAATTCTGGGTCGGCCGTAACTTCCTGCCCGAGCGGCCCGAACTGGCCACCCGGCTTTCCGCCATTGTAAATGAAGGCCACTAGAATGGATCAGGCTGATGCCTTTTCCTCATTGCGAATGCGCGCCTTGATATTCTCAACCATGTTTTCACGGATGATGTCTTCGCCGTGATCGGCGCGCATATGCTCGACTGCGCGTCGCACTACTTCCGCATCCTGTTCCGCCCGCGTATGCCATTGGCATCCGGGCACGAGGGTGCCGCATTCGAAAAGCCGCATGGCGATTACCTCCCTTTAATTGAAAATGGTCGCCAAGCTGGCGACCAGATATAAACCGGTAAAGCCGTCCTGAGTTCCGCGGTCACCTCCCGCAAAACTCGGCGGGGGGCTAATCCCGCATCGCCCAGGCGTGAAATACCGCGCCAACGGGTGGCTTTTGGGTCAGATCGGTCCTGTCATCGGATGCAGACGAATCCGACAGCTCGCCGGACAGCTGACGTTTCACCTGATGGATGCAGAATGAAAGTGGAAGCTCTCCACCGCTCTTGGCCCGCATTTCTGTTGCGAGACGGTCAATCAGTTCGGATTTTTCGAGTATTCTGGAGTTGGCGTCACCCTCGGCGACGGGTCGGGGCATGCTCTTCGATGCTGTCATCGGATACTCCTCCCGGTTGATCCTCACAGATTAACACCGGAAGAGAGGAATCGTGTATGACATTTGTCAAATGTACGCTGCCGTACGAAAAATAGTTCGTGAGCGATCGTGATCCGGTTCGCCGGTGCTACGGCCAGCGGACCACCGGGGGAAGGGAGGAAAGGATCGATTCGACATTGCCGCCCGTCTTCAGGCCGAAAATCGTGCCGCGGTCGTAAAGCAGGTTGAACTCCACATATCGACCGCGGCGTACAAGCTGCTCGTCACGCTGTTCCTCCGTCCAGGGCTTGTTGAAATTGGCCCGGACGATGCGCGGGTAAACGAGGCTGAAGGCACGGCCGACGTCCTGAACGAAGGCGAAATCGGCGTTCCAGCCGCCTCGGTCTTCCGGGGACTGCAGCCAATCGAAGAAGATGCCGCCGATGCCGCGATGCTCGTTGCGGTGCTTGAGGAAGAAATATTCGTCGCACCAGGCCTTATAGCGAGGGTATTCCGCGACAGCCTCATGGCGTTGGCAGGTGATCTCCATGACACGGTGGAAAAGCTGGGTGTCCGGGTCTTCCTGTGTGCGCCGGTCATTCAGCATGGGAGTCAGGTCGGCACCGCCGCCGAACCAGTTGCTGGAGGTCACGACCATGCGGGTGTTCATGTGAACGGTCGGGACATTCGGGTTGACCGGATGAGCGATTAACGAAATGCCCGAGGCCCAGAAACGCGGGTCTTCATCTGCACCGGGGATCTGGCTGCGGAAGTCCGGCGAAAACTCGCCATGGACGGTGGAGGTGTGGACGCCGACCTTCTCGAAGACGCGGCCTTCCATCATCGACATCCTGCCACCGCCGCCGTCGCCGCCGTCGCGCAGCCAATCCTTGCCGACGAAAGAGCCAGGCGGCTGGTCCGAAAGCGGGCCTGCCAGTTCCTGCTCGAGAGTTTCAAACGTGGCGCAGATCGTGTCACGCAGGTTTTCGAACCACGCCCGCGCGGCCTGCTTCTTGTCTTCGATATCCTCGGGCAGGCCTTTCGGCAGATTCGGGCGTTCCATTCCGGTTCCTCTCGTCATTGCGCGGTCGATTCGTCTCCTCGGCCCCCGCCATAACAGCAATGGCTTTCGCGGACCATTCCGCGATCCGCCTCAGGGCTCTTCCGGCTTCAAAAATCGGACTCGCAAAACGTGCAAACCATGCTTATCTTCGTTCGTTAGCAAGGTGCGGATGAGAGGCTTTCATGGCGAAATTCACACCCCCGCCGCTCGACGGCTTGAAGCGGCGTATCGACCGCCACCGGAAGCATATGGCCGGCGAGCGTTCCGGCATGTTCGTGCGCGAAACCTTCCAGATGTCGCGGATCGATGCGCGTGAGAAGGCCCGGGAATGGTTCGAGGAATTTCCCAAGGCAGCCTATTGGACCGAAGTCGAAAGCTGGCGGCAGCTGGATGGCGATCAGATCGAGTTCACGATGCGACGCCTGCCGAGTGCTGACTGATCCTTCCAAGAGAATTTCAGGAGCGTTTTTCCACCTGCCTGAGCCTGCTTTCGATGAGCGAGCCACTTTCGTCGAGAATGGGATGAGCGACGGAGACGATGTGGGCGTTGATGCGCTTCAGGTCGCGCAGCATGTCGAGATGTACCGAACTTGTCTGAAGGCTTTCCAGCTTGCCGTCTCTCAGTCGTTCCAGATGTCGCTCTGCCGAGCGCTTTTCCAGCCGCCGGACATCCACCTTGATCTCCATCAGGCGCCTTGCGAGGTTGACGTCGCCGGTAACGAAGACCGTCTGGGCTGTGCGCAGATTGTCGATCGTGAGATCGAAGAGATCGGCCAGTTCCTTGTAGCCGTCGTCTGAGAATTTCAGCCCTTTTGCGATCTTTTTGTCCAGCTGATCGCAAAGGCCTTTTTCGATGATGTCGCCCATGTGCTCAAGGTTGATCGCGTAATCGATGATCGCGACCGAACGTCTTGCGTTGTCATCATTCAATCCCTTCTGCCCGAGCTTCGACAGATAGAGCTTTACGTCCTGCTGCAACCTGTCGACGCGACCTTCAATCTGCGTGATGTCCTTCAGCGGTGCGAGATCATTGTTCGTAAAGGCATTTTCGGTGCGGATCAGCATCCGTTCGATCTGGTCGCCGACGCCGAGAACTTCGCGCGTCGCATTGGCGAGGGCGCGGATCGGATCATCCAGTTCGTCCGGATCAAGGAATTGCGGTCCGGCTTCCTTTTCCGGCTCGTTTGGAATGAGGCGCGTCATGAGATCCGAGATCAGGCCTGCGAAAGGCCAGGCCGTGAGCGCAAGAAGAAGGTTGAAGGCGAGATGCGCATCGACCGGCAGTTTTTCCGGTGAGATCGGCAATGTCTGCAGCAGATCGGCTGCAATGCCGGCAAGCGGAAGGGCCAGCGCGCAGCCGACCGCGCGGACGAGAAGATTGCCACGGGTAATGCGACGTGCCTCGGGCGGGCTCGCTAATGTAGCGATGACCGGTGGGATGGCGCCGCCGAGATTTGCCCCGAGAATGAGAACCACGATAAGTCCCGGCGAGGCAATGCCGCTCGATGCCAGCGATAGGACCAGGATGACGATAGCGAGGCTCGACGACGAGACGAAGGCGAGGGCTGCCGAGAAGAGAAGCGCCACAAGCCAGCTTGAGTCGAGCAGGTTCAAAAATGCAGCAAGCGCCGGAGACTGCCGCATCGGCTCCGTCGCCATGCCGAGAAGCTGGAGTGACAGGAGCATCAGGCCGATGCCGATCAAGGCCGCGCCAAATCCCTTTCGCGCGGCGGAGCCGTTGCGCAGGATTATGACTCCGACAAATAGCAGAAAGGGTGCAAAAACTTCCGTTCCTGCAGCAACGAGCCAAGCGGTCACGGCAGTGCCGATATTGGCGCCGAGCAACACAATCTGCGCCATGCGCGGATTGACGAGGCCCCGCTCGGCAAAAGAGGACGTCATCAGGGCGGTAGCGGTGGAGCTTTGCAGGGCGATAGTGGCGATGAGGCCGGAGATAAGGGAGCGGACACTGCTTCTCGTGCTGTTCGCAAGCCCGGTTCTCAGGCGCGCGCCGAATGCGAGGGTCACACCTTCCTTGACCTGTGCAAGGCCGAAAAGAAGCAGTGCGACCGCACCGAGAATGTTGATCACGACGAGCGTCGACTGCACTCCAAACTCCCGGAAATGTTCGTGGAAAAGAGTGGGTAATTCTGTTGCCGGCTAATAAATAGTAGGCCTTTTGCAGCGCTGATCAAGGTGCCGTGTAAGACGGATTGGGTGTTTTTCGCGAAACGCCTATGGCAGCCACAATGTCTGGCGCATGGCCTCGCCAGCGATCATCGCAGCGGACATTGCCACATTGATCGAGCGCTGACCTTCCACCATCGGGATCAGGATACGTCCCTCGACCGCATCGTGGACGTGCTCAGGCACGCCGGCGCTTTCGCGGCCGAAAAGCAGGATGTCGTCCTGCCGATAGGCAAACCGGGTATAGGCTTCGGGTGATTTGGTCGTCGCCAGCACGAGCCTGCGACCGCTCGACCTGCGCCATTCGTCGAATTGCTGCCAGTTGACATGACGGATGAGGGATACCGCGGACAGATAATCCATTCCGGCGCGTTTCAGGTTGCGATCGGAGATGTCGAAACCGGCGGGTTCGATGATATCGACGCCAAGTCCCAGGCAGGCGGCGAGACGGAGAATTGTGCCGGTGTTGCCGGGAATATCGGGCTGATAGAGGGCGATGCGCAGGTCGGTCATGCCGTGTGATTAGCGGAGATGGGGCGTGCCGCTCAAGTCTTTTCAGCCATTCAGACGCACCGATATGGCCGATTTGGTCTTTTCAATTTTGCGTCGAGCGTGTAGAAGAGCGGCCTGTTCAACGCCCAATACGGAGGCCTACATGGATATGACCGTGCTCTCGCGCCTCCGTCAGTCGGATATTCGTCTGGCCTGAGGCGTTTCGCGGTTCACGCAAAGTATTTTCTTCACTGACCGCTTTTTCAGTACCGCTCGTGGCCGAGCAAGGCCATGCCTGTTTTCTCTCAGTCGCTGCCGGGTATGACGTTTCCGCCCCCGGACCGATTGGGAACTGTCCGTCTGCCGGAGCCTATTCATGTTCTCGTGGTTTGAACGTCGTCTCAATCCTTATCCTGACGACCAGCCGACATTGCCGCCCAAGGGGCTTTTCGCATTCTGCTGGCATTACACCAAGCCGGCCTGGCCGTGGCTGCTGCTGCTCGGCAGCTGCTCGCTGATCATCGCCGTGGCGGAAGTCCTGCTTTACCAGTTCCTCGGCAATATCGTTGACTGGCTGGCTGCGGCTGACCGCCAGACATTCCTCGCCGAGGAGGGGGGTAAGCTGTTCTGGATGGCTGCGCTCGTGCTGGTCGGGTTGCCGCTTGCCGGTGCGATTCATACGGTCACCATGCATCAGGTGCTTGCCGGCAATTATCCGATGATTGCACGGTGGCAGATGCACCGTTTCCTTCTGCGTCATTCCATGGCCTTTTTCGCCAACGAATTCGCTGGCCGCGTTTCGACAAAGGTGATGCAGACTTCGCTTGCGGTGCGCGAGGCGACGATGAAGATCATCGACGTCTTCGTGTATGCGATCGGCTTTTTCGTATCGATGCTGGCGCTGGTCGTCGCCGTCGAGTGGCGACTGGTGCTGCCGCTGATCCTGTGGTTCGTGCTTTACGTGCTGATACTGCGCTATTTCGTTCCCAAGCTTCGCAAATTGTCGAGCGAGCAGGCCGATGCGCGCTCGATGATGACCGGTCGGATCGTCGACAGCTATACCAATATCGGAACGGTGAAGCTGTTTTCGCATGCAGGCCGCGAGGAGACTTATGCCAAGGAAGGCATGAACGAGTTCCTCGGCACGGTTCATCGGCAGATGCGCCAGATCAGTCTGCTCAACGTCTTCGTCGATATCAACAATGCCATTGCGGTGTTCCTGGTTGCGGCACTCGGCATCTGGTTGTGGATGGGCGGTGGTGTGAGTGTTGGTTCGATCGCGGTTGCCATCGGCCTGGCGATGCGCATCAACGGCATGTCGCAGTGGATCATGTGGGAAGTGACCGCGCTCTTCGAGGCGATCGGTACGGTCTATGACGGCATGAACATGATGACCAAGCCGCATGACGTAACGGATGCCAACGGCGCCCGTGCGCTCGCCACGCAGAAGGGGCATATCCTCTACGAAAGTGTCCGCTTCCACTATGGCAAGAGCAAGGGCGTGATCGATGGGCTGACGCTCGATATCCCGGCTGGCCAGAAGGTTGGTCTCGTCGGGCGTTCGGGTGCCGGCAAAACGACGCTGATGAACCTGCTTCTGCGCTTCTACGATCTGGAGGGGGGCCGGATCACCATTGACGGTCAGGATATCTCGTCGGTGACGCAGGACAGCCTGCGCGGAATGATCGGCGTGGTGACGCAGGATACGTCACTGCTGCACCGCTCTATCCGCGACAACATCGCCTATGGGCGCCCGGACGCCAGTGATGCCGAGATCATTCAGGCGGCCAAGCGTGCAAATGCCTACGAGTTCATCGAGGGCCTTTCCGACCTTCAGGGCCGGACTGGTCTTGATGCGCATGTGGGCGAGCGGGGCGTAAAACTGTCCGGCGGTCAGCGTCAGCGTATCGCCATCGCCCGCGTCTTCCTCAAGGATGCTCCGATCTTGGTGCTCGATGAGGCGACATCGGCGCTCGATTCAGAGGTGGAGGCTGCGATCCAGGAAAACCTCTTCGCGCTGATGGAAGGCAAGACGGTGATTGCGATCGCGCATCGCCTGTCGACGCTCACAGAGATGGACCGCCTGATCGTGCTCGACAAGGGGCGGATCGTGGAGACTGGAACGCACGAGCAATTGGCATCCGGTGGCGGCATCTATGCCGATCTCTGGCACCGCCAGTCCGGTGGCTTTCTCGGTGACCAATCGACTGAAGAAGAGGCGGCGGAGTAATCCGCCGCCTCCTTCATCGGTGACATCGGCAATATCGTTCCTGCGACAAAATGCTCAAAGCGATAAATGCCCCAACTGTTTTTAGGGGTATTCGTTGTCGCACTTTTTTCAATGCTATCAATTAGCATCGACTGGTAAGCCTTTGTTTATCTGAAACTGTCAGGGATGCATATGGTGCATGGCACCAATGCGTAT
The DNA here is from genome assembly GCA_023451735.1 of Pseudomonadota bacterium. Lineage (GTDB taxonomy): Bacteria > Pseudomonadota > Alphaproteobacteria > Rhizobiales > Rhizobiaceae > Neorhizobium. The sequence goes on from JAEXYH010000096.1 coordinate 8,550, forward strand.
TCTTGATGGTTAGAGATGATGAACACGATAAAAATCAAATTTCTACTCCCCGCCCTTTTCGGTATCACCGTTCTCATCCTCATCTTTCAGGGCGCATTGGGCATGCGTTCGGTCGCACAGATCGAGACGCAAGCGGACACGATCGGCCGCCGAATGGAGCGCGCGCTGCTGATCGCCAACATGGACCGGCTGCTATCGGATGTTCGTCAGCTTTATCTGATCACGCTTGCCGCGCCGAATGCGGCAGAGAAAAAGCAGGCGATCGAGCGGCTTCAGGTGGCCAACAAGGTACGCATCGAAGCTTTCGACAATTATGCGCAAGGCGTGACCATTCCGGACGCGAGGGAAAAATACGCTGCTCTGGAGAAAATTGTCGCCGATTATGATGCCATGGGTGCCCAGTTCGTGCAGTTGGTCAGCTCGTCACGGGTTTATGAGGCAAGGGACATGATTGCCCAGATGGTACCGAAAGGTGCCGAAGCCAGCAACGTGCTCAAGGGTCTGATCGACGACAACAAGGCTCGCAGTATCGAAGACAGCAAAGTCACCGACGAGATGGTCCAATTCGTCTATGTCTCGACGATCGTTGGCGTTCTCTTCGCTGTTGCCATTGCGCTTGGTGCAGCGCTGCTCAGCCTTTTGCGCGTGACTCGACCGATTACCGAAATCACCGCCTCCATGCAGGCGCTGGCTGCAGGCAACAATCAGATCACCATTCCTTATGCCGGCCGCACCGATGAGATCGGCGACATGGCGGCGGCCGTTGCCGTGTTCCGCGATAATGCGCTGGAGCGTGTTCGTCTCGAAGAGCAGACCGAAGCCAATCGCTCGATGAGCGAGCGGGAGCGGATGGCTAACGAAGAGCGCAAGGCACGCGAGGCATCAGAGGTGTCGTTTGCGGTCGAGAGTCTGGCACGAGGGCTTACGAGCCTGTCGAACGGTGACATGACGGTTCGACTGGATCAGCAGTTTGCAGATCAGCTTGATCAGTTGCGCGTCAATTTCAACGAATCGGTTGGCAAGCTACAGACCACGCTGCGTTCGGTCGGCGACAACGCGCGGATGATCGATGCAGGTGCAAACGAAATCCGCTCGGCTGCTGACGATCTTTCCAAGCGCACCGAACAGCAGGCGGCTTCCGTCGAGCAGACGGCTGCGGCGCTGGAAGAAGTGACGACGGCGGTGAAGGATTCCGCCGTGCGGGCCGATGAAGCCGGCAAGCTGGTCGACCAGACGCGTGTCGGTGCCGAGCGCTCCGGCGCGGTCGTTCGCCAGGCGGTTGCTGCGATGGAAGCGATCGAGCAGTCCTCAGCGGAAATCGGCAACATCATTGGCGTAATCGACGATATCGCCTTCCAGACGAACCTGCTTGCTCTCAATGCAGGCGTGGAAGCGGCGCGTGCGGGGGAAGCTGGCAAGGGCTTTGCCGTCGTGGCACAGGAAGTCCGCGAGCTTGCCCAGCGTTCGGCTAATGCCGCTCGCGAGATCAAGGCTCTCATCACCAAGTCCGGCGAGAAGGTGCGCGATGGCGTGACGCTGGTCGGTGAAACCGGCAAGGCGCTGGAGACGATCGTTTCCGAGGTCCAGCGGATCAATACCAATGTCGGCTCGATCGTCGTGTCTGCCCGCGAACAGTCGACCGGACTTTCCGAGATCAGCACGTCGGTTCATCACATGGACCAGGGCACGCAGCAGAACGCAGCGATGGTGGAGCAGACGACGGCTGCAAGCCACAGCCTTGCGACCCAGGCCGCCGCGCTTACCGGACTGCTGGCGCAATTCAATCTCGGTGAGAGCACGAGGGCGGCAGGAACCGCTCCGCGTGCAGCCACTGTGGGATCACGCCCGGCTGTCTCGCCAGCCCGTGCCCTCGGCAACCGGATCGCTTCGGCTTTCGGTGGCGGTTCTTCCGCTACAGCTGTGAAGCAGGAATGGTCGGAATTCTGAGCTTCACCTGAGAAGATCTCGAACGGACGGCGGCTTTGGCCGCCGTTTGTATTTCCGGCCTTTGAACATCCTTGCCGAAATGTAATCCCGATGCCCTTTGCCGCATTGCGGAAGCGGCATATATCCGTTGCCATGGCCATCACCCAGTTCTTCCGCTTTTTCGAAACGCGCATTCGCCCCTTTGCAGAAAAGGGGGATCTGCGTCCGCCGGAAGGAACTATTGCGTTCATCTGGTTTTACGTTCGCCAGGCCAAGGCGCCGTTTTTTGCCATGCTGGTCCTCGGCGGATTGACGGCCGCAATCGAAGCAGCGCTGTTCTGGTTCGTTGGTCGTCTCGTCGATATTCTCGCCAGCATTGATCGGGCTGAAGGGTGGGGCGGGCTCTTGGCTTCCCACGGATGGGAACTGGGCGCGATGCTGGTGCTGATCGGTGTGGTTCGCTTCCTGGTGACGCTCGCCACGGCGCTGGTTGACCAGCAGATGATCACCCCTGGATTCTACAATCTCGTGCGCTGGCAGTCCTATCAGCATGTAGCGCGCCAATCGCTGTCCTTCTTCCAGAACGATTTTGCCGGGCGGATCGTGACAAAGGTCTGGTCTGGCGGGCAGGCGGCTGGCGACCTCGTGACCTCGCTGATGGAAAGCGTCTGGTTTGTCTGCATCTATTCCGTATCGATGCTGATGCTGGTCGGCGGGCTGGACTGGCGGCTAGCGGTGCTGGTGCTGGCCTGGGTCGGGATCTTTGCCGCGCTCGCCCGGTATTTCGTGCCGCGGATCCGCTATCATTCGAAGGAAACGGCGGAAGCTGCCTCGATGCTGTCGGGACGGATGGTCGATGCCTATAGCAACATACAGACGCTGCGCTTGTTCGGTCGCGACGAGGCGAACGACCGCTATATGCGGGACGGTTTCGACACGTTCCAGTCGACGACACTGATGTTCACACGGTTCATCACCGGTGTCCGGGCTTCGATGGCGCTCTTGTCCGGTGTAATGATCACGTCAATGGCGGCGCTCTGCATCCATTTGTGGCTGCAGGGCAAGATCAGCGCCGGGGCCGTTGCCTTCACGCTGGCGCTGGTGCTTCGGCTGAATTTCCTGCTCGGTCGGCTGATGACGCAGTTCAACGGGATCATGCGAAATTTCGGCACCGTGCAGAATGCGGCCGAACTGATTTCGCAGCCGATTCAGTTGATTGATGCCCCTAGTGCGCCGGCATTGGAAGTCAAGCAGCCGGAGATCCGGTTCAACGACGTCAGTTTCCATTATGGCAGGGAATCGGGTGTCATCGATCATCTGAACCTGACGGTCCGTGCCGGTGAAAAGGTCGGGATCATCGGCCGGTCCGGTGCGGGCAAGTCAACACTCGTCAATCTGCTGTTGCGTTTCTACGATCTCGAAGGCGGCCGGATCGAGATCGATGGCCAGGATATTTCAAAGGTCAGCCAGGAGACGCTGAGAGCGCAGATCGGCATGGTCACGCAGGATACGTCGCTGTTGCACCGCTCGATCCGTGACAACATTCTTTTCGGTCGCCCGGATGCATCCGATGCGCAATTGCTTTCGGCAGCGCAAAAGGCGCAGGCGGACGAATTTATCGGTAGCCTCGTGGACCAGCGGGGGCGCAAAGGTTTCGATGCGCATGTGGGCGAGCGCGGCGTCAAGCTGTCGGGCGGGCAGCGGCAGAGGATCGCGATTGCCCGAGTCATGCTGAAAGATGCGCCGATCCTCATTCTGGACGAGGCGACATCGGCGCTGGATTCGGAAGTGGAAGCGGCGATCCAGGCCAGCCTCGACGATCTCATGCAGGGCAAGACAGTGCTTGCGATCGCGCACCGCCTGTCGACCATCGCCATGCTCGACAGGCTGATCGTCATGGACAAGGGGCGGATCGTGGAGGAGGGGACGCATAGCGAGCTGATTTCCGCCGGTGGCCTTTATGCGGAACTTTGGTCACGCCAGACAGGTGGCTTTCTCGCGGCCGATGCAGCGCAATAGCGGTATCATCGACCGCTGATGACGAGCTCGGCCATCAATCCGGCATGGTTTGAGCCATAGGCGCTTGGCAAGGCGGCGACCGATCTGATCTTCATCGGCGACCTGACATAGACATGGTCGATCGGCAGGCCGAACACGCCGAGGCTGACCGGCCATGTCGGCGGCTCATAGGATGCCGTCCTCAGACCGGTCCAGGTGAAGAAGCTGCGGATGTTGGGAGCAAGCGAGGAGGCGTTGAAGTCACCCGAAAGCACGAGCGGCCCCTCCATTTTTTCCATCGCAAGAGTGGCGCGGAGCAGTTCGACGGTCTGGAAGTTGTCGAAATAGGGTTTGGTCGTATGGATGCCGGCTATATTGACCTTGTGGCCCCTGATTTCCGTTTCGGCCAGGATGAAGCGGTTGACGAAAAGCGGGCTCAGGCTTCTGATGGTTCCCCGTTCAAGCGGTGTCTTCGACAACATCAGCTGATCGCAATCGGTGGCCAGAAGACCGCAGCCGATGCGGTAGGGATAGGTTTCGCCGAGCCATGAAAGATGCGCTTCAAGAGGTTCGGCTTCCATGATGTTGACGACATCGGCACCCGATGCGGCGACCATCCGGGCTATGGCTTCCCCATTTGCCTGGTTTTCCCTCAGGACGTTGAAGGAGAGCAGCCTGATGCTTGGGGCATTGACGTCGTTTTCCGTCGCCATCGCCGTGTATTGCTGTCCCATCATCACGGCATGCGCGGTAAGCCCGAAGGATCCGGCAAGGAGCAGAACAGCAACAATGTTCCGGTAGAGAAAAAGTGCGAAAACCAGTGCCAGAAGGCACGCCGTGGCCGCGTGCAATTGCAGGCTATGGAGAGTGGCAAAAATCCAGTGCGGATGCAGGTAGCGCGTGCTGATTGCCAGTATAACGAGCGACACGATGACGCAGATTGCAACGGATAGGATCTTTCCTGGCGTCATGATCGGGTCCGAAGCTTACCTTGATTGATGAATTAGCACGCGCAAATGTCTCTTGCAATGCAACATGTTTGCCTGTCGCTACCACATTTGACGCTTGATCCAAATCAAGTTCCCCTTTGATATCGCAGGCTAAATCATAGCCGCTGCATAGTGTCGTAAGACAATGTTGCAGTGCCCTGTTGATTACATGTCAAAATAGAAAACCTATTCCTTCATCTGGTCGTAGGCCTTGCCAAGCGGCAAGTTTATCTGCGATCAAAACAGTGATCGCACTGGCTTGCTGGGGAATCGGTGTTCGATCTATGGTGACGGAGGTTGACCACAGCCAGGAGGAGGCATGCGGATGACAGGGACATTGCATGAGAGGATGGTTGAACCGTGAGTGAGCATAATCCAAATGAAGGAACGGTGAGCGAACCCACGCGCCGCGATTTCCTCTATCTGACGACCGGCATGGCCGGTGCTGTGGGTGCCGCGGCTGTTGCCTGGCCATTTATCGACCAGATGCGTCCGGATGCATCAACGCTGGCGCTCGCCTCGATCGAGGTGAATGTCGCGGCGTTGCAGCCGGGCATGTCTTTGACCGTCAAATGGCGCGGCAAGCCTGTGTTCATCCGCAATCGTACGCCCAAGGAAGTAGAAGAAGCCAATGCCGTTCAACTGTCCGACCTGAAGGATCCCGTCGCCCGCAATGCCAATATCGCGGCAGATGCGGAAGCGACCGGTCTCGACCGTTCTGCCGGCGAGGGCAAGGAAAACTGGATCGTGATGATCGGTTCCTGCACCCATCTCGGCTGTGTTCCGCTCGGCCAGTCCGGCGATTTCAATGGATGGTTCTGTCCCTGCCATGGCTCGCATTACGATACGGCGGGCCGCATCCGAAAAGGTCCTGCACCGCAGAACCTAGCAATTCCGACATTCGCTTTCGCAAGCGATACCGTGATCAGGATCGGGTGAGGGGCTGACATATGAGTGGACATTCGTCTTATCAACCGTCGACGGGGATCGAACGGTGGATCGACCAGCGGCTGCCTTTGCCGCGCATGGTGTATGACAGTTTCGTCGCCTATCCGGTGCCGCGTAACCTGAATTATGCCTACACATTCGGTGCAATGCTGTCGGTCATGCTGATCGTGCAGATTCTCACCGGCGTCGTACTGGCGATGCATTATACGGCATCGACCGGGGAAGCTTTCGTTTCAGTCGAAAAGATCATGCGCGACGTCAACCACGGCTGGCTGTTGCGCTACATGCATTCCAACGGTGCATCCTTCTTCTTTATCGCGGTCTATCTGCATATCGCCCGCGGTCTCTATTATGGGTCCTACAAGGCGCCGCGCGAAATCCTCTGGATCCTCGGCGTTGTCATCTATCTGCTGATGATGGCGACCGGCTTCATGGGCTACGTGCTTCCCTGGGGGCAGATGTCCTTCTGGGGCGCAACTGTCATCACCGGCTTCTTCACCGCCTTCCCGCTGGTGGGCGAGTGGATCCAGCAGTTCCTGCTCGGTGGCTTTGCCGTCGACCAGCCGACGCTGAACCGGTTCTTCTCGCTTCACTATCTCCTGCCGTTCATGATCGCCGGTGTCGTCGTCCTGCACGTCTGGGCACTGCATGTCACCGGCCAGACGAACCCGACCGGCGTCGAGGTGAAGTCGAAGACCGATACGGTGCCTTTCACGCCCTATGCGACTCTGAAGGACGCGTTCGGCGTGTCGATCTTCCTGATCGTCTATGCCTGGTTCATCTTCTACATGCCGAACTATCTCGGCCATCCGGACAATTACATCCCGGCCGATGCCCTGAAGACCCCGGCGCATATCGTGCCCGAATGGTATTACCTGCCATTCTACGCGATGTTGCGTGCGATCACCTTCAATGTCGGACCGATCGACAGCAAGCTTGGCGGCGTGCTGGTGATGTTCGGTTCGATCATCATCCTGTTCTTCCTGCCCTGGCTTGATACGTCGAAGGTCAGGTCGGCTGTCTATCGCCCATGGTACAAGCTGTTCTTCTGGATTTTCGTTGCCAATTCGATCTTCCTCGGCTGGTTGGGTGCGATGCCGGCAGAAGGTGGCGGACTACTCGCGCTGCTGTTCGGTGGTGACCTGAAGGGCAACTATGTCGGCTACTCGCAGCTCGGTACGCTCTATTACTTCGGCTTCTTCCTGGTGATAATGCCGCTTCTCGGCCTGTTCGAGACACCACGGCGGATACCCAACTCGATCACAGAAGCGGTGCTGGAGCAGCAGAGCAGGAAGGCCGGTTCGGGCACAGCCGAACCTGCCAAGGCCACAGCGTGAACGGCGGGAGAGGGACAAGATCATGAGAAAGCTTGCTACAAGCCTCCTGTCGCTGGCGCTTCTGGCGGGATTGGGTATCGCCCAGGCGAATGCCCAGGAAAACCACGATGCTTCGGGTGCTGAAGCACATGCGGAAGGTGCGACCCCGCATTATCCGATCCACCATCCGAAAAATGAGAAATGGAGCTTTTCCGGCCCGTTCGGCCATTACGACAAGCAGCAGTTGCAGCGTGGCTTGAAGGTGTTTACGGAAGTCTGTTCCGCCTGCCATTCGATGGAGCTGGTGTCTTTCCGGACGCTTGAGGATCTGGGATATTCGGAAGCGCAGGTAAAGGCCTTCGCTGCCAATTACCAGATCCAGGACGGACCGAACGATGATGGTGAAATGTTCGAACGCGCCGGGGTGCCTTCCGATCACTTCCCGTCGCCGTTTCCCAATCATCAGGCTGCGGCGGCTGCCAATAACGGCGCCGCTCCGCCGGACTTCTCGCTGCTCGGCAAGGCACGCGGCATCACGCGTGGCTTCCCGCAATTCATCGTTGATATCTTCACGCAGTACCAGGAAGGCGGGCCGGACTATATCTACTCGCTGATCACCGGTTATCAGGAGCCGCCGGAGGGCGTGGAAGTGCCGGAAGGGGGCCATTACAATCCCTATTTCGCGAATGCCGCATCGCTTGCCATGGCGCCACCTATCGCCGATGACCAGGTGACGTATGACGACGGTTCGCCGCAGACGGTGGACCAGTATGCCAAGGACATTTCCGCCTTCCTGATGTGGGCTGCAGAGCCGCATCTGGAAGAGCGCAAGCGCACCGGTTTCATGGTCATGGTGTTCCTGGTGATCTTCAGCGGGCTCATCTACCTGACGAAGAAGTCGGTCTATGCCAACAAGGGACATTGATCCGAAGCCGGGTCAAAGATAGAGAAGGCGGCTTCGGCCGCCTTTTTCTTGTGCGCACCACGTGCCGCCGCAGAAATACACACAGGGTTATCATGACTGCCTCGACCAAAGACATCCTCGCTGCCGCGATCCGTTCCATCCCGGATTATCCCAAGCCCGGCATCATTTTTCGCGATATCACGACGCTGCTTGGTGATGCGGCTGCCTTCCGCCTTGCCGTTGATGAGCTGGTGAAGCCCTATGAAGGCCTGGGAGTCGACAAGATCGCAGGCATGGAGGCGCGTGGCTTCATTCTGGGTGGCGCGATGGCTCACCAGCTTTCTGCCGGTTTTGTTCCGATCCGCAAGAAGGGCAAGCTGCCTTACCGCACCGTGAGCATGGCCTACGCGCTGGAATACGGCACAGACGAGATGGAGATCCATGTCGACGCGGTGAAGCCAGGCGAGAAGGTCATCCTCTGCGACGACCTGATTGCCACCGGTGGCACGGCTGTGGGTGCGGTCAAGCTGTTGCGCCAGATCGGCGCGGAGGTCGTGTCGGCCTGCTTCGTCATCGATCTGCCCGATCTCGGTGGCCGCAAGTCGCTTGAAGTACTCGGCGTGGAAGTCCGCACACTGGCGGAATTCTCCGGTCACTGACTGTCTTACAGGCCGAGGGCTGGGACCAATCGACATTCATCTTAGCCGGATCATTGCAGCGATTAGGCATGCGAAGCCTTTGAAGTGGATTGTTCTACGGTCGTATCTCGTGGCGAATTGCCTGAAGTGCTTCATTCGGTTGACGCAACGATCGATGCGGTTGCGGTATTTGTAGACTGTCTCATCGTGTGGAATGATGATTTTGCGCGAATGGTTTGACGGGATGACTGCTTCGGCTCCCATGCTGGCGGGGTTTCCCGCAAGGCATTGCTGTCATAGGCTCTGTCGGCCAGGACGGCATAGCCGTGCTGCCCTGCAAGAGAGCCGGCGCCTGCGTGATATCGCCGGCCTGACCAGGCATTACGATGAAACGCAATGGTTGGCCAAGAGCATCGACCAACATGTGGATCTTGGTGGTTAGTCCGCCTCGGGAGCGCCCCAGCGCCTGATCCTTGCCCCCTTTTCCGGAGGCTGCCTGCTGATGGGCGCGGACGATTGTGCTGTCGATCATCAGATATTGGTTGTCGCGGTCTGCCGCCAGCGCCTCGAACAGCCGCTCCCATACGCCGGTGTGACACCAGCGCTGAAGCGCTTGTGCACCGTCTTCCATCTACCGTAGCGCTCCGGCAGGTCGCGCCAATGGGCGCCTGAGCGTAAAACTCACAGGCAGCCATTGATGAATAGGCGATTGTTGGAGCTGCTGCGTCCGGGATGACTGATCTTGCAGGCAGCAAGGACGCAATCTTGAGCCACTGCGCGACGCTTAGTTCATACCGCTTCATCGCCGTTGTCGGCCTCCGTGAGGAACACGGTGCTCTATGAAACGGCGACTAAGCGATTTGGGAATCCTGAATGTCGATTGATCCTAGTACTCCCAATGCGGGGCAGCATTCGCCGAATGGTTGAGAATTATGCTCAACGACATGTGATAGGCTGCAACAGGCGAGAAGCCGCGGCTGCAGTGGCGAGAGTTTGTTGTCACCTGCAGAGCGCTTAAGGCCAGCTTTCCCGATTTAACTTTGCAGGAGATTGATATGCTTGCAGAGATGTACGACATGGTCAGACGGAGAACATCTCCACGGATGCGACAGCTCATAAAAGAGCAGAAGTGGATTATGCCGCTGGTCGCAAAAGCACTTGGCAGCAATGTTTACTCAAAATCCTACTACGAGGAGGTGGTGAGAGACGAGACTATCAGCGTCAAAGTAATAAGCGATTGGATCATTTCCGAGATAAATCCAAAGAGGGTAGTCGATATCGGATGTGGTCCAGGCCATCTGATAGAGGACCTGGACAGAAAAGGCGTGGAGATCCTTGGGCTGGACTATTCTGCTGCGGCACAAAAATTCCTGGAGAGCAAAGGACTGGCTTTCGAGCTATTCGATCTCACAAGTTCCACCACATCGATCCCCGGATCCCCGTGGGACTTGGCGGTGTGCTGCGAAGTTGCCGAGCACCTTGAACCGCATCACGCGGATGTCTTCGTCTCTAAGCTAGTTAGCGCTAGCAACTCGGTATTTCTGACAGCAGCAGTCGTCGGGCAAGGTGGGCTCAATCATGTTAACGAGCAGCCGAATTCCTATTGGATAACGAAGTTTGCGCAACACGGTTTTGCACTGGACGAAAATCTGACGGCCAAAGCTCGTAATAATTTCGCGGGGAAAAGCGTGGTACACTATTTGGCGAAGCCGATGCTCTTTCGAAAGATCTAGGCTTAGGACCAATCGACATTCATCTTAGCCAGATCATTGCAGCGATTAGGCATACGAAGCCTTTGAAATGGATTGTTCTACGGTCGTATCTCGTGGCGAATCGCCTGAAGTGCTTCATTCGGTTGACGCAACGCTCGATGCGATTGCGGTATTTGTAGACTGTCGCATCGTGTGGAATGATGATTTTGCGGATCTGGTGATTTCAGCATCGCTGATCTCGATCAGAAACACATCGGCGCAGACCGTATGTCCCGGCTCGTTTGCCGCTGGTGCCTCGAACTATCCCAGCGGCTGCAGGTCATAAGGTGAAACGCGCAGTTCTGTTTCTTCGACAAGCTCTCTTGGAAGAGCAGCTGACAGGCTTTCTCCGGGCTCGATCTTGCCGCCTGGCTGCATGAAGGCTGCGGTGCCCCGTTTGCGCACCAGAAGCGCCCTGCCATCGGTTCGGAGGATAACGGCAGCTGCTACGCCGATTCTGCGCATTAGACCTGTCACCTTTGGGAAAGGAGCGGCGAGACGATGTCCGCAATGATCTTGAGGGCTGCCTTATCTTTCGACCAGTTTCCGGAGGCTTCGAATTCGGCAAGTTCGAGGCCGACAATCCGGTGCTTTGGAAGTACCGAGAAGATATCGCGCAGCTTTTCAGGCAGAAGGCCGTCGGCAATCGCATAAGCTGCTGGAACGTTGTAAGGTTCAAGAACATCCCAATCGACATGGATCCAGATTTCCCGGTCGCCGATCTGTGACGCTACGGTTTCGGGCGTCACCTCGGACGGCGGAATGATGCGTACGCCTGCATCTTCCATCAGATCGGCTTCGGCGGGGTCTATGTCCCTTCCACCAATGACGATCGTGTTCTTCGGATTGATGCCGGTGCTGTAGCCGCTATCCCACATGCCGCAGGCCGCCGCCAGCACCATGCCGCCGAGATAACCGCTTTCAGTGGTGAAGGGCGTGTTGAAATCGCCATGGGCATCGATCCACAGAAGAACGGCGTCCGGATGCTGTTGCGCGGCAACCGGCAAGGACGCGAGACTTGCCGAGCAGGTGTTGGCCACCATTAACGGTATATTTCCCCGGGCGATCGTCTGTGTGATGGCCGCCTGCAATGCTGAGAGGGTCGCGCCAGCTTCGGGAAGCGCTGTTGACCAGTGATCGTTCCTCGCAGGCGAGATCTGGCCGATGTCGAGCCGCTCAAGCTTTGTAAGGCTGGCAAGCAGGCTGGCCGTCAATGCGGCGCCGGGGATTGCACCAGATGTCCTGTCGGCAATGCGACCCTGCGAAACGATAAGTTCAAATGTCATGATGAAGCCGGGGTGATGATGCTGGCAGAGATCCACAAAGATCGCTGCGGGAAGAGGTGCGTGATGTTTTTATGGATATAACGATCGTCGGCCGTATGGCAAATCTCATTTTCGACGCGGCGCAGTCTCTTTTTCCCCCATGATTGTGGGATTGCGGGTGATATCTGCGCTGCTACGCTGTCGACTTTCCGAGGGGGAACCGATGGACGTCACCGCGCTGGCCGCTTTTGCCGCTGCTTTCCTGTTTTTTGCGGCCAGTCCCGGCCCGGATAACGTGACGATCGTCGCCCGCACCGTCGCGCAAGGTGCATTGTCGGGGATTGCCTATGGTGCAGGTACCTGTACCGGCATTCTTCTGTTTCTGGCGCTTGCAGTATTCGGCCTCTCCGTCGTGGCCGGCGAGATGGGCTTCGTGATGACAGTTCTGCGCTATGGCGGTGCATTTTATCTGGTCTGGACAGGCATCAAGCTCTGGACGGCCGAGCCGGTTGCGCCCGCACAGGCGGCTCGGTCGAACGCAAGCATGCTTGGCGCCTATCTGACGGGCGTGGTTCTCAATCTTGGCAATCCGAAGATGCCTTTGTTCTACATTGCCCTGCTACCGAATGTGGTCGGAACACAACTGACCTTCGCAGATGGCGGGATGCTGGCTGCTGTCATCCTTGCGGTAGAGGTCGTCGTCGTGGGCGGGCATGTGGCGCTTGCAAGCCGTGCGCGGCGTGCGCTTCGCAATCCCTCGATCGTCCGACGGGTCAATCGGGCTGCGGGGACCGTGATGATCGGTGCCGGTGTGACAGTGGCAGCGGCGCGTTAACCGAACTCCAGAACCGTGCTCTCGAAGCGCAGGACGGTTTCGCCCTTCTGGTTGACACCTTCGTTGGCGATCAGGTTGATCGACGTTCCGGGCCTCGACATCATGGGGCGGCTTTCGATCAGGGTTGCCGAGTAGGTGATCGTGTCACCCGCGTAAACGGGTTTCAGCCATTGCAGTTTCTTGAAGCCGGCCGAAGGGCCGAGCCTCGGCGGCTCCAAGCCTTCTGCGAGAAGGCGAGCCTGTTCCTCCGCCCAATAGGCGATAAAGGTCTTCATCCAGCCTGAACATGTATGCCAGCCGGATGCGCACAGCCCGCCGAAGACATAGTTCTTTGCGGCTTCCGGATCGGTATGAAAAGGCTGAGGATCGAATTTCTTTGCGAAGGCGATGATGTCTTCCGCGGTGAAGAGAAGCGAGCCGGTGACGATCTTGTGGCCCGGCGGGGAGAGTTCGGCGAGCTTCATGCCTTGTCTCCGTTGCCTGCCGCATCTGAGGCCGGGCGGGCGCGGAACATGATCGGGTTTTCGCCGCGCATGACGACGTCGCCGTTCTGGTTCATGACTTCGTGGAGGAATTTTACGAGGCCGAGACCGGGGCGCGAGCGAAGCGCCCTTGCCTCGATGACCGTCGAACGGCCGGAAAGCCTGTCGCCCGCGAGGACGGGCTTTTTCCACTCCATGAATTCGATGCCGGGCGAGCCTTCCGACGAGGAATCCGCCAGCCAGCCGTCATACATCATCCGCATGAACAGGCTTGCCGTGTGCCAGCCCGAAGCCGCCAGGCCGCCAAGAATAGTGGCCTTGCCTGCGTCTTCATCGAGATGCATCGGTTGCGGATCGAATTCAGAGGCAAATTCGATGATTGCCTTCGCTTCGACACTGCAGGAGGCGAGGGGCAGGACGCGGCCGGGTGTGAAGTCCTCGAGATAGAGCATTCGGTGCCTCGGCATGGAGGATCGCGCTACGGCCGGGCAAAGCCATGCCGTAGCGCATGGCATTACGTATTAAAGCGGAAGTGGATGACGTCGCCGTCGTGGACGACATATTCCTTGCCTTCGTCGCGGCCCTTGCCGGCTTCCTTTGCGCCGACTTCGCCCTTGTAGGCGATGTAGTCGTCAAAACCGATAGTGAAGGCGCGGATGAAGCCGCGTTCGAAATCGGTGTGGATGACGCCGGCTGCCTGCGGCGCCTTGGTGCCGCGGCGGATCGTCCAGGCGCGGGTTTCCTTCGGGCCGACGGTGAAATAGGTGATCAGGTCGAGCAGATGGTAACCGGCGCGGATCAGGCGGTCGAGCCCGGCTTCTTCAAGACCCAGCGCGCCGAGGAATTCCTTGGCTTCCTCATCGGGAAGCTGGGCGACTTCAGATTCGATCGCGGCAGAAATGATCACGCATTCCGCGCCCTGACCCTTGGCCATTTCGGCCACGGCCTTGGTATGGTCGTTGCCGTCGACAGCATCGCCTTCAGCGACGTTGCAGACATAGAGAACCGGGTGCGACGTCAGGAGGTTGAGGCTCTTGAGGATCTCGATCTCTTCCGGGGAGAGTGTCTGGAGCAGCAGGCGGGCGGGCTTGCCGTCCTGCAGCAGCTTGATCACGGCTTCCATGACCGGAAGCTGGGCAAGCGATTCCTTGTCCTTGCCGGTGGCGCGTTTGCGGGTTTGCTCGACACGGCGCTCCAGGCTTTCGAGGTCGGCAAGCATCAGTTCGGTTTCGATCGTCTCGGCATCGCCGACCGGGTTGATGCGGCCTTCGACATGGGTGATGTCGTCATCCTCGAAACAGCGCAGGACGTGCACGACAGCATCGACTTCGCGGATATTGGCGAGGAACTTGTTGCCGAGGCCTTCACCCTTCGAGGCGCCACGCACGAGGCCGGCAATGTCAACGAAGGAGATGCGGGTCGGGATGATTTCCTTGGAGCCTGCGATGGTTGCCAGCTGTTGCATACGTGCATCCGGCACCGCGACTTCGCCGGTGTTCGGCTCGATCGTGCAGAACGGATAGTTCGCGGCCTGCGCGGCAGCGGTCTTGGTCAACGCGTTGAAGAGAGTGGACTTGCCGACATTGGGCAGTCCGACGATACCGCATTTGAAGCCCATCGGAGATGAAACCTATCGTTTAACTGAGTTTGCAGTGGCTATGGGGGAAAGTGCCTTTCGGGTCAAGGCTTGCAGTCTCTGATGCTTGTTCAGAAAGGGAGTTAAGGCCTGCCTGCCGGATCGTGAGATGCGATGACTTGAAATATTCATACTGCGGCGCAAAATATCACTCATGCCCGTTGCGGCTTTCCTCGCATGGAGGTCAAGCTGATGCCCGAAGATACGGTTCTTAACCCGAAAACGAAATCGAAACCCAAGCTGGAGCGGCCGAAGCTCTACAAGGTCATCCTGCTCAACGATGATTATACGCCACGTGAGTTCGTCACGATGGTTTTGAAGGCCGTCTTTCGCATGAGCGAAGAGACGGGCCTGCGAGTGATGATGACGGCTCACCGGCTCGGTTCCTGCGTGGTCGTCGTATGCGCCAGGGATATCGCCGAGACGAAAGCCAAGGAGGCGGTCGATCTCGCGAAGGAAGCAGGCTTTCCGCTGATGTTCACCACGGAGCCAGAAGAGTAGGGACCTCTGCTATTCCTTCGGGCCGAACATCTTCTTCAACATATCGGCCATTGGACCTGATGTCGGAAGGCCGGGCTTGCCTCCTCCGCGAGCCTGACGGATATGGGACTGGCCGGCCGGCTTCGGAGGCTGTGCCTGTTTGGTTGCGGCTTTTTCTGGCTCAGGCTTGCCGCCGACTGCAAGCGTCAGCTTGTTCATCAGTTGAGAATCCTCGCCCTTTACCAGCATGCCGGCGTTATCTGCGAGCGTATCCATAAGAGGTTCCAGCCAGACACGGTCGCTTTTGGCGAAATCGCCGAGCACGTGATTGTGGACCTGTTCCTTGTTTCCGGGATGGCCGATGCCTATGCGCAGTCTTCGGTAATCCTTGCCGCAATGGGCGTCGAGTGACTTGATGCCATTGTGGCCTCCATGGCCACCGGCTGTCTTGATCCGTGCTCTTCCCGGCGGCAGATCGAGTTCATCATATATGGCGACAATATTCGCCGGCGTGAGCTTGTAGAAGCGCATGGCCTCGCCGACGGATTCTCCGGACAGGTTCATGAAGGTCTGTGGTTTAATGAGCAGGACCTTTTCACCATCGATCTCGCCTTCCGAGATTTCGGCCTTGAACTTCTTCGACCATGGCGAAAAGCTGGCGCGGCGCTGAATCGCATCAACGGCCATGAAGCCGACATTGTGGCGATTGCCTGCATATTTCGATCCGGGATTGCCTAGTCCGGCAATGATCAACATTGAAACTCTCCGTATTCCTGCGCTCGTTCACCATCGCGAAATGACGGCACTGTCAATGTCTATATGTTTATTTTTCCCACAAACGGAGAGGCGTCAGCCCGTAACGCCGGAGGATTTCATCCTGACCTTTTTCGCGGATGAGTTCGTCCAGTCCTTTCTGCATACTGGCGATCACTTCGTCGGACATCTGTTCGTTGCAGGCCAGGCCGAGATGGTTTTCGGAAAACGGTAGCGCGATTTCGAGCGGCTTGCCTTCGGATTTCAGCCGTCCGTAGATCGTTTCCGACATCGGCATCATGTCGACCCGCTGCTCGAGAAGCTTGTTCAGGGTGGTCTCGAAGTTCGCGCTCAAATCGACGGAGAGGAAATTTTGCTGGCGCAAAAGGGTTTCCGTAAAATCAGCGCGATGGGTGCCGATCGTGTAGCGTTTGGCCTCTTCGATCGTGTGAGCCGTTATCATCGAACCTGCGAGACGAACGAGCACATAACGGTTGACGCTGAGAGGGGTCACCCATTTGAAGCGCTTTTCCCGTTCCGGAATTCGAGCTGCTGAGAAAACGCAATGCATCGGCTGCGTTTCCGCCAGAGTGATTGCCCGTGCCCAAGGCATGATCTCCATCGTGAAAGGCATGTGCGCTTTGCGCATCAGCGCCTCGACCTGTTCGACGCTCGAGCCGCGATAGGTTCCGTCCGTATCGCGATAGGTGAACGGGGGATACGATTCCGTTGTCAGGGTGACGGTGTTCTGTGCCAAGGCTGGAACGCCGATACCCAGCATACAGATCAGCGCAATCATCGTCTTCATCGCGTGCCTCCGTTTGATCGTTGGAAGCCTCGTGTCTGAGGGCGTGTCGCGATCCCTCGGGTTCGCTCCTCGCGCTTCAAATATCCATTTCTCCGCATGTCTTTTGGGCATAACCGGTGCACA
This sequence comes from Pseudomonadota bacterium, assembly GCA_023451735.1. Taxonomy (GTDB): domain Bacteria; phylum Pseudomonadota; class Alphaproteobacteria; order Rhizobiales; family Rhizobiaceae; genus Neorhizobium. The sequence goes on from JAEXYH010000096.1 coordinate 25,402, forward strand.
CTTTTGTACATCATGCTCAAATGTGACATGCCACCGGTCAACTGGCGAGAGACGTCTTGCTGGGGTGTCCGGAAAAGTCCGCCAGCAAATCATTGATCTCACGCGGTCGCGAGAAGTGGTAACCCTGGGCGTAATCGACGCCGATCTGCATCAGCTGTTGTCGCTGCTGAGCCGTTTCAACTCCCTCGGCCACGACCTGACATTGCATCTGATGCGAGATGGTCGTGATGCCTTCGATCAGCATGCGGCTTTTCCGTTCAACGTCGGTGTCGCCTCCCAGCAGGGACTGCACGAAGGACTGATCGATCTTGACGATATCGACCGGGAAGCGGTTCAGGTAGCTCAGGGATGAATACCCGGTGCCGAAATCGTCCAGAGCAATGCGGCAGCCGAGGTCGTGAAGCTCGGAAAGGGTTCGGCGGATTTCCGGGTCGTCATGCATCAGCACGGCCTCGGTGATCTCGATCACCAGGCGGGCGGGCAGGATGCCACTATCGGCAAGCAGGCCGGCAAGGCGAGCGGGAAGACCGCGCTCGAATTGCAGCGGCGAGAAATTCACCGCGACATACGTACTGCCGAGGCCAGGAAGACGAGACACCCGATTGAGATTGGCAAGCGCGTCTTCGAGAATAAGGTTGCCGATCGCGGCGATAGACCCATTTTCTTCGGCAACGCTGACGAGGGGACCCGGCGGGAGAAGGCCCTTGCGGGGATGGCGCAGGCGCATGAGCGCCTCGAAGCCGACGGGGATGCCGCTTGCCACACCTACGATAGGCTGAAAATGCGCTTCGAACCAGTTTGCCGCGATGCCGACTTCGATGTCGCTCTCGATTTCCGCTTTTTCCCTTGTCCGTGTCAGGATAGCGGGGTCATAGACCTTCGAGCCGTTCTTACCGTCGCGCTTGCGTGCATACATGGCAAGATCGGACTTCTGCAGCAATTCCGCAGCGGTCTTGGCGTGCTGGGGATAGAAGGCTACGCCGACGCTGGCACTCAGTCTTATGCCTGTTCCTTCAATGCGAAACGGCGATTCAAACATGTCGATGATCTGCTGGCAGAGGTCGGCGCTGCGGCCCTCGGCATCCGCGCCGGCGACTACGATGGCGAATTCATCGCCGCCAAGCCTGGAGACAGTATCCGTGTCGCGCAGCATGGGTTGCAGCCTTGCGACGAATTCCTGCAAAACTAGGTCACCCGCGGCGTGACCGTGATTGTCGTTGATCGACTTGAAACGATCTAGATCGACGAAGAGGCAGGCCAGCTGGGTCGCCATCCGGTCGGCATCGACGATATGCCGGTCGAGCGCGGCCTCGAAGCCCTGCCGGTTTAACAGCCCGGTCAGATGGTCCGATATCGCCTGCTGATGGTTGCGGAATTCGGACTGCTTCAATGCGGTCACGTCGGTCATGACACTCAGCGAGCCGGCAAGGTGTGTGGTAGTCGCGCCGAGATCGACTTCGGCAATCAGCACATCGAGAATGCGACCATTCTTGCACAGGAAGCGAACCGTAATTTCTATGGTGCCGGATTGGTCCTGGGGGCGTTTTCTCCGATTCTCAAAGGAAGCCCGGTCTGCTGCAAACAGGAAATCCGAAAAGTGGCGTCCGATGAGGTCTTCCCGCTGATAGCCTGTCGCCAAAAGCCAGTAATCGCTGACGGCGGCAACGGTATCGCCGGCGGTCAACGAGAAAAGCATCGCTGGGGTGAGGTTGTAAATTTCTATCGTCTGCTGGTGGGCGCGTTTCAGCTCTTGCTCCTCGCGCTCCAGAAGAATCTGCATCTCGTTGAAGCTCTTGGCGAGCCGGCCCATTTCATCGGCAGAACGCCAGTCGACGTGGTGACGCGAGCCGAGCCTCCGGGTTGCCTCGATGGCGGCCGTCAGACGTGTCAAAGGGCGAACCACCATGATCCTGTTGCCGAACACGGCGGCGCCGAAGACGGTCAGGATCGCAATGATGAAGATGGAAATGAACGCGAACTCGATCTGGTGCAGACCGGAAAACCAGCTGACAACTGGTACGTAGATCGTCAGCGTGCCGACTTCCCGAGGTCCTTGCAGGGATCGATAAATCACCGTCTGGCTACGCGATTCGAGCGTATCGAGGGACGGTGCCCCGGGAGCCGCCTCGAAGACACTGAGCTTGCCCGTCGTGTCGTTGATCTGAACGGCGTGAACCATTTGGTCCAAGATTATCATCTGTGCAACCTGGCGGATGCTGTCGAGGTCCAGATCCCAGAGAGGCTTGCCAAGTGCCTGAGTGTTGCTGTTCATCACCACATCGACACGTTCAGCGATGCTCTGGGATGCCTGATGGGACGAAAGTGCGAGGAAAAGCGTAAAAAGCGGAGCCACGACGACGAGAAGCGCGCCAGATATTATGGCAATGAAACGACTCTCAACAGAATGAGTCATTTGTTTTCCCCGGCTCAATATTGCTCTTCTTAAAATACCACCCCGTATTTCCCCACTATTCTTCCACCCAAACGTTTAAACTTCCCTGACATCTTCTTCTAAAACTTTGGGGAGATGTCTTGGGGCCTTGTCCGGGTAAAAAGCAAAAAGCCCGCCGAACGGCGGGCTTTCTGTTTCAGTCGAAGAAAATCTATTATTCTTCAGAAGGAGCTGCAACTTCTTCTTCTTCGGCAACGCCGGCAGCCGGAGCAACGAGCGTAGCGATGGTGAAGTCGCGGTCCGTGATAACTGCACGTACACCCTTCGGCAGCTTGACGGCCGAAATGTGGATGCTGTCGCCGATCTTAGCGCCGTCGAGGTCGACGGTGATGAATTCCGGGATGGAGTTGGCCGGGCAGTTGAACTCGACCGTGTGACGGACGATGTTCAGGACGCCGCCCTGCTTGATCGCGGACTTGTCTTCGTTGATGAAGTGAACCGGAACGTCGACGGTCACTTCAGTGTTGCCGGAGACGCGCAGGAAGTCGACGTGCATGGTGAAGTCACGCACCGGATCCAGCTGGTAGTCCTTCGGCAGGACAGTGTACTTCTTGCCATCGAGATCGATGGTCGCAATCGTCGTCATGAAACCGCCAGCGTGAATACGCTTGGTGACCTCATTGGTGTTGAGGGCGATTGAAATCGGGGCCTGCTTGTCACCGTAGATGACAGCTGGAATAAAACCGTTGCGGCGAAGTTCACGGGAGGACCCCTTACCTACCCGTTCGCGCGCCTCGGCCTTGAGCTCGTAAGAATCCTGGCTCATGGCATTTCCTTTCGAGGTTATTTGGAGAGTTCAGTCGATCAAGATGGTCGTTCTGAACCGGAAAGCGTAGAACGCATTCCATCCGCATTGCCTCCAAGGGTGTCTACGCGGACGCGCCCCTATAGAACAATGGCCCTTGCGACGCAAGAGCTTCCTGAATGTGACAACATGTTGTGTCTCGCCTGCTGTACAGCTACTTGGTGCGGTATGACCGCTCCCCATTCATCCTAGGTAGGCGGTCCTTGCAGGATTGTTAAGTACGTTTCTTTCGACCTCGCCGGAAAACTCCAAACCACCGCAGTATGTATGGGATTTGTTAAATATACGACGTCGACAAACAGCATCGATTTAAAGGAATTAATCCGATGTACGGTGTCGTCAACTGCTTGGTGCAGGAACATAATCTGGGGCTGGTCTTGGTCGCGGGCGTCCTTTGCTTTCTGGCAAACCTGGCAACGGTGTCGTTTATCGGGCGTGCACGGGAAACGAACCGTGTTGCGCGCCTCACATGGGCGGCGGTCGCTGCGGGGGCGGGAGGATTTGGTATATGGGCGACGCATTTTGTCGCTATGCTGGCCTATGATCCGGGGCAAGCCTTCCGTTTCGACCTTACCTTGACGCTGGTTTCGTTGGGGCTGGCTTTCATTTCAACATTTGCGGCGGCGTCTTTCATTCTCGTGGTCCCGACGCGCTATGGTGCTGCAGCGGCAGGCCTCGTATTCGGTGCTGGTGTCTCCTGCATGCATTTCACCGGCATGTCGGCGATAGAGTTCGCCGGTGCCATCGTCTGGGAACGCACTCTGGTGCTTGCAGCAATCGCTGCAGCTGTCACCATGGCTCCGATTGCATTCCTTCTCGCGCTTTCGCGCGGGATCAGAGCGGTCGCGCTCGCTGCAGGCATATTGTCGTTGGCAATAGTTTCCATGCATTTCATTGCCATGGGTGCAGCCACGCTCGTTCCAGATCTCTCCTCTTCGATCGAGGTCGGTTCGCTGTCCAAGCCATTGATGCTGTCGACGATCATCGTCGTGTCTTTGTCCTTGATCGGTTCCGGTGCTGCGGCGGCCGTCGTTTCGGGTCGTGCCGCGCGTTCCTCAAAGGCCAGCGAGAGGAACTTCCAGCTTCTTGTCCGCGGCGTGACAGATTATGCGATATATATGCTGGATCCAACGGGCGTTGTAACCAACTGGAATGCCGGCGCCGAGCGGGCCAAGGGCTATGCCGCCAAGGAAATCATCGGCCAGAATTTCGCACGTTTCTACTCCAATGAAGATCAGGCGCGCGGGTTGCCGCAGCAGGCGCTCGCGACAGCCCGCGAGACCGGCCGCTTTGAGGCCGAAGGAAAGCGTTACCGAAAAGACGGGACGTGGTTCTGGGCGCATATCGTCATCCAGCCGATCCGTGATGAGGACGGTGTTCTGGTTGGTTATGCCAAGATCACACGGGATATCACCCGCCAGAAACAAGATAGTGACCGCATTGCCGCGATCACGCAGAACCTCGATCTTGCCTTGGAGAACATGAGCCAGGGGATATGCCTTTTCGACCATGACGAAAGGCTGATCCTTTGCAATGGCCGATACCGGGAGATGTTCAGGTTTCCGAAGGGCTTCGTTGCGCCGGGGCTCAGCTATTGGGATATCGTACGCAAGGGCTACGAGATGTCCTATCCTGACCCGCAAGACGCCATGAAGCGGGCGCAGAAACACTATAATCGCTATATGGCGGCCATGAGATCGGGAAAGCGCAGCATCGTACACCGCACTGCGAGCGGACAGACGTTCCGCGCGGCTCTAAACATGCTTGCAGATGGAGGCTGGGTTTCCACCTTCGAGGATATCAGCGAACAGGTCCGCTCCGAAGAGCAGATCGCCTTCATGGCCCGTCATGACAGCCTGACGCAGCTTCCCAACCGGGCAGCATTCATGAGCCACCTCGAAAGCGAGGTGCAGCATGCGGAGCATAGCGGAGATCGCCTTGCGGTAGTCGGTATCGACCTTAACAGGTTCAAGCAGATCAACGATCAGCTGGGGCACGGCGTCGGCGATGCGGTGCTGAAGGAAATCGCCCGCCGCATGCTTAATGCGATCGAACCTAACCAGCTCTTTGCCCGCTTCGGTGGCGACGAATTCGCGGCGGCCATGCGGTATGACGATATCGGCGAAGTCAGTGCATTTCTCGATCGTATGATGAGCGAGTTCAATCGGCCCATGGATATCGAGGGGCATCGATTGAGCACCGGTGCGAGCATGGGGGTTGCGCTTTATCCAAATGACGGTCAGTCGCCGGAATCGCTTATCGCCAATGCCGACCTCGCGATGTATCGGGCCAAGGCGTCGCTGTCCGGCGAGGTCTGCTTCTATGATGTCGAAATGGATGAAGCTGCCCGCGACCGCACGAAGATGGCAAAGGAGCTTTGGGCTGCCATCGAAGAGAAGCAGCTCTATCTCAATTACCAAGTCCAGAAATCCGTCTCGACCGGAGAAATCACCGGTTATGAGGTCCTGTTGCGCTGGCATCATCCGGAGCGCGGCCTTGTTTCGCCAGTGGATTTCATACCCATTGCGGAAGAATGCGGTGCCATTCTGCCGATTGGCGAGTGGGTGCTTCGCGAGGCATGCCGTGAGGCGGCCGGCTGGCCGGTCGCATACAAGGTTGCTGTCAACCTCTCACCGGTGCAGATAGCCCATACAGACATGCCTGCGCTCGTCCATCGCGTGCTTCTCGAAACCGGATTGAAGTCCGGCCGTCTGGAGCTTGAAATAACCGAAAGTTCGATCTTCAGCGACAAGCAGCGCGCGCTGCATGCTTTGCGGGCAATCAAGGCGCTTGGAGTCTCCATCGCCATCGACGACTTCGGTACCGGCTACTCCTCGTTGGAAACGCTCCAGTCCTTCCCATTCGACAAGATCAAGCTCGATCGCAGCTTCCTCGCCGATGTCGAACGGAGCGACGAGGCAAAGGCGATGGTCAGGGCGATCCTCGCTTTGGGACAGGGGCTGCGTATACCGGTTCTTGCGGAAGGGGTCGAGACGTCCCTCCAACTGGATATCCTCAAGCAGGAAGGCTGCCATGAGGCTCAAGGCTATTTGCTAGGGCGGCCTATGCCGATCGACAAGCAGATCATGACCGAGGCGGCCTGACAAGCCTGCCGCCGAGCCTTACAGTTGAGGCGTCAACGGCGCGCTTCGCCGCCCGGGGCGTAGACCGATTTCTGTTCGAAACGGAACTTGAAGCCGCAATCGCTGCAGCGGATCATGTGTTTGCGCGGGTCGTTCGAGGCGAATTCCGTGCGAAAGCTCTTTGGCAATTCGTCGATGCGAAAATCCCGGTTTGCAGCGCGCTTGTCATCGTTTTCGGAGACTTCGGCAAAACCTGTGTTGCCGCATTGGGAACATTCGAGCTTTCGGGAATAACGGTCGCGGGCAGCCATGCAGGACTCCTTGGAAATACCGGACCTACATAGTCAACACGTCGGCTGAATGCAAAACGCCGGGACGATTGCCCCGGCGTTTTGCATCTGTCTTCCAGCGGTTTTTATCAGCGCCGGCATTCGCCGGATGAAACGATGCCGAATCCGGCGTTGTTCGCCTCGCAGGCATTTGGGAAGGTCTGGCTACGGCCGCCGCGCTGGCCGCAGACCGGACGGTATTCGCGCGTGCAGATGCCACCAGATTGCGGTCGACCGGGATTGCCTGGCCTGTCCCAATCGGGACGATCTGGTCTGCCGGGGCGATCCCCATCCGGTCGACCGGGTCGATCCCAACCGGGCCTGTCAGGTCTGCCCGGTCTATCCCAGTCAGGACGATCAGGCCTGCTAGGCCCTCTGCATTCGCCGGAGCTGACGACACGGAAACCACGGGCGCCCGCCTGACAGGAATTGCCGAAAGTTTCGAGACGTCCGCCTCGTTCGCCGCAGACTGGGCGATAATCCATGGTGCACATCTGCGGGCCGCGGTCGGGACGTGGTGGCGGGTAATATCCTCCCGGGCCGGACGGTGGGCCACCTTCGACGCAAGCAGAAAGAACCGGCAAAAGCACCAGAAGCGGCAACTTGGCAATATGGGTAGATATGAATGACACGTGTGATTCCTCCCCGTTGAGTTGAGGTCAATCTAAAGCATTGGGCCGAAAATCGATATCGACTTTCGGCCCAACTGAAATATTCGGAAAATTACGTCTGATGACCGGACGCGATCAGTCGAACAGGCTGGAGACGGAGGATTCCATCGCCGTGCGGTTGATCGCCTCTCCAAGCAGGTTTGCCGTCGAGATGACGCGAATGTTCGGGGCTGACTGGACTGCCGTCGTCGGCTGGATCGAGTCGGTGATGACCAGTTCCTTCAGCTTCGATGAAGATATGCGGGTGACAGCGCCGCCGGAAAGCACGCCGTGGGTGATATAGGCGGTGACGCTGGTCGCGCCATTCTTCAACAGAGCCTCAGCCGCATTGCAGAGCGTGCCGCCCGAGTCCACGATGTCGTCGATCAACAGACAGTCCTTGCCGGTCACGTCGCCGATAACGTTCATCACTTCGGACTCACCGGCGCGCTCGCGACGCTTGTCGACGATGGCGAGCTGGCAGTCGAGGCGCTTGGCGAGCGAACGGGCGCGCACCACGCCGCCGACGTCAGGCGAGACGACCATGACGTTGTTCAGGTCATAATTTTCCTTCACGTCGCGCGCCAGGATCGGCACCGCGTAAAGATTGTCGGTCGGGATATCGAAGAAGCCCTGGATCTGGCCAGCATGCAGATCAAGCGTCAGAACGCGATCGGCACCGGCCTCGGTGATCAGGTTGGCCACGAGCTTGGCCGAAATCGGCGTGCGCGGGCCTGCCTTACGGTCCTGTCTGGCGTAGCCAAAATACGGAAGAACCGCCGTGATGCGCCGTGCGGACGCTCGCCGAAACGCATCGATCATGATGAGCAATTCCATCAGATGATCGTTGGTCGGGAACGAGGTGGACTGGATGACAAAGACATCCTCGCCGCGCACGTTTTCCTGAATTTCTACGAAGATTTCCTGGTCTGCAAAACGCCTTACGCTGGCTTTTCCGACTGGGACATTGAGATAGCTGCAGATCGCGTCGGCCAGATGCCGGTTCGAATTGCCTGCGAAAACCTTCATTTCGGTCCGCCTGTATTGAAGCTGGATGGCGGCCTTTTACCGCCGCTGCCCTTGAATGCAAGAGCGTTTTCGACATGCGCACTTAATTTTGTGAATGAACTGTGACTTGAGGCCAAAAAAAACGCTCCTTTCACAGCTCCGAAGCCGTTTGTCGCCAGTCGACATATCCTGTTATCGTCTTGTCCGCAATCGACTGCATGACTGACGCCGGTATCGCCGCCCACGGATCCGAACCCTGCGCAGCGAGCGTTTCCTGACCTTGCATCCGATGCAGCCTTGCGCCGGCATTGTCGAGCACGTCCCAGACGTAGACAACGGTCACCTTGCCATCATCGGCAAGAGCAGAGAAATATCCCTTGAGAATATGCTCGGTGCTCGTATCGGAGGATGGCCGGATTTTAAGGCCTCTCGAGCGGGCGGCGGCGGCCAATTGACGGGATAGGGGCGTAACCGCCTCGACTGGTGCTCCGATGATCGGCAGGAAGCGAATGGCCCCGCCACCGTCGGCTGATGCCGCCTGATTTTCCGATGTGGCCGGTGCGCCGCCAGAAGATGGCACCTGCGCTTGGCCATCAGCGATCTGCCCTTCCCAGTCCGGTGGCGGACCGGAGGAGGATGGAGAAGTGGCATTCCCATTTTCCAAGGCCTGAGCCTGTGATTCCAGCGTATTGTTTGGCGCACGCGAAGGGGTGTTGGACACAAGAGGGGCCGATTGAACCGGTTCAGGATTATGGGTTCTGGCCATACGGTCGGTATCATCTTGCGTGACTGGGCTGGAAAACCTTTCCGTTCCTCCGCCGATATCGACCTGCGGTGTCAGCGCATCGGTCGTGTTGCACGCAGAAAGTCCAAGCGAAAGAGCGAGAGCCACGAAGACATGCCAGCCGCTTGATCTCCGCACGCATCCGCCTCCCGAACATTCCGCCTCATGAGACCTTAGAGATGCACTTTCGCGTGTGTCAATTGCGATAAATGCGTGGATCAGCAGACGATCAGGTCAAGACCACGGCGCGAGAGCGGTTCCGGTGCACCGTCGGTCGTCAGATAGGTATGGCCAAGCGTCATCGCGGTGCCGCTGTCTGAATCCATGATGATCATGTGCACGAACAGCGTCATGTCAGGAAGAATTTCCTGCGGATTGCCGACATGGAACATCTGCTGTTCCATCCAGGATGGCGAGAAACGGGCGCCGAGCGAGTAGCCGCAGGCGTTCAGCCGGTGCCGGGACAGGCCGCGCTCGTCGAGGATGCGCGCATGGGTGTCGAAGACGTCGCCGAAAGTGTGGCCGGGGCGAAGCACCTCTTCGATCGCCTGGATGGTTTCCAGGCAGGCCTTGTAAAGCTCTCGGTGGCGCAGCGACGGCTCGCCGATCACGACCGTGCGCATCATCGCGGCGTGATAATGGGCAGATGCGCCGGCCCACTCGAGCGTCAGTTGATCGTTGGCCTCGAGCTTGCGCCGACCGGCCTTGTATCGGCACAGAAGCGCATCTTGGCCGGAACCGATGATGAATTCGTTGGCCGGATAGTCGCCGCCGCCGGAAAATACCGCGCCCTGCATGGCCGCAAGAATATCTGCCTCGTCACCGCCTGCCTTGATCAGTGGAAGAGCGGCATCCAGGGCGTCGTCCGCCAGTTCGGCGGCATGCCTTGCGTAAGCGACCTCGGCCGGGCTCTTGATCAGGCGAAGTCCGCCGACAAGGTAGGAAGCGTCGATCAACTGACCGAAGGTGGAGAGCTGGTGATCGAGCAAGCGCGCGACACGGCCTGTCATGCCATGCGTATCGTATTCGATGCCGATCCTTGCGCCGAGCAGATCCATGTCGCTCAGAAGGTTCTTCAGATCGAGCGTCGGATCTGCGTTTATCCGATCCACCCAGATGACGATATTTTCGATGGTCGAGGTCTGGCGTGCCTGCCGCAGATCCGCCGAACGCGTCAGCAGCGTCATCGATCCGTCTGCCTTGACGATCAACGTTTGAAAGAAGCAATAGCCAAACGTGTCGTAGCCGGTGAGCCAATACATGCTTTCTTGCGCGAAGAGCAGCATCGCATCGAGCTTTTGCTCCCGCATCTCGGCCAGAAGGCGGTTCAGGCGGGCGGAGTATTCATCGCGTTCGAAGTGCAAGGCCATTTCAATCCTCCCGGATCGCGATTGCTGAAATCTGGCGGCCGTAATCCGGCTCTTTTGCGTGCGTGGTGCGTCGATAGGAAAAGAAGCGTTCGGTATCGGGATAGGTGTCCAGGTTCAGATTTTCGGCACGTATGCCGGCGTCGCTCAGACGCTTGATCGTCAGCGACGGCAGGTCGAACATTGCATGGTGCTGTTTGTTCGAAGCAGAAAAGAAGATCTCGTATGAAGGATCGGCAGCTTTGAAGTTCGAGACGAATTCCGGCCCCACCTCATAGCTCTTCGGTCCAATCGACGGACCGAGCACGGCGGTGATGCGGGTTCGATCCGCCCCGAGCGACACCATGGCCGCGATGGTGTTTTCGAGCACGCCATGCAGAGCACCCTTCCATCCGGCATGAGCTGCACCGATCACGCCGGCTTCAGCGTCGGCAAACAGAATCGGTCCGCAATCGGCCGACAACACGCCGAGCACGATGCCCGGAAGGTTGGTTACCATCGCATCGGCCTTCGGCCTTTCGCTTGCCGCCGACTGCGCGTCGACGATCACGACATCCGGAGAATGGACCTGATGGACGGTTGCCAGTCTTTCGAGCGGCAGGTCGAACCATGCGGCAACGCGAGCACGATTTTCGATCACCCTGTCGCGATCATCATCCGAGCCAATGCCGACATTCAGCCCTGCGTAGATGCCCTCGGAAACGCCGCCTTTGCGGGTAAAAAAGCCGTGCCGGATGCGTGCACCTGCCCGTTCACGCAGCAACTCGCTTTCGATCGGCAGCGGCAGGTTCTTGTTCGGCATATGCGTCCATCCTGTTGATTTTACGAGGTAATGCACGCGAATGCGGATGCTTGCGCGGGCGAGATTGGCGCAAAAGCCGCCAATCTGTCAATGCGGTTCAGCCAAGGATCAGTCGATGGCGCGGAACGGCATGAGCTTCACGGCGGGGCTTGAAACAGCGATGACCTTGAAAAGCTCTCCCATCTTTCCCGCACCTTCGCCGGCCAGCCGATCGACGGCGGCACCGATGAGGCGCTGTTCGGACGGTTCCTTGTCGCGGGCAAGCGCTGTGGCACGTTCGGCCAGCCCCAATCCATAGAGGAACTCTCCCTGATGCAGGCCTCCATTCAGATGAACGCCGCTTGCCAGGGCCACTTTGGCAAGGTCCTCGAAATCCACATGGCTGGTGAGATCCGCCTCGCCCGGATGGGCGAATGGCGGGTCGAAATCGTGGTTCAGGATTGCCTGCAGCGTGTCGCCGAAGCCGGTGACCATATGGCCGTAGTCTATGATCAAGGCCGTGCCGCCATGCTGGCGCAGGCGCTCGCACAGGGTCTGCATGACCGCTTGCCGGGCGGGAGCCACCTCGAAGACGGTGCCGTCCGGAACGGAGCCGGTGTGAGGTGGAAGCAACGTGGGGTCAACGGTCGCGACACCCGCCGCGAATGCGAGTTCGTCATTGAGATCAAGACCAATCAGGCGCTCGCGAAAACCGGTCGGCGTCTTGATGAACTGACGGATCGGAATGGCGTCGAAGAGCTCGTTGGCGGCAATCAGGCAGAAGCCTTCCGGCACGTCTTCAAAACTGGCGTGCCAGTTGATGAGCGTTGAATACGCTTCAAGCGTCACGCGCTGGACGCCGCGAAGGCGTTCGCTTGTTTCAACAAGGTGCACCGACAGCCGTTCGAAAAGGGCAGGCGCGATCCGTTTGATGACGCGCAGCATGTCGGCCATCATCGTGCCTCGGCCGGGCCCGATCTCGACCAGATGAACGACTTCAGGCGTGCCATGCTGCTGCCAGGCATGAACCATGAAGATACCGACCATCTCGCCGAACAACTGGCTAATTTCCGGGGCGGTTATGAAGTCGCCGTGGCGGCCGAAGGGCTCGCGTGTACGGTAATATCCGTATTCGGGATCGGCGAGGCAGAGCGCAAAGTAGTCGGTAACGGTGATAGGGCCGTTCGTGCGGATGAGGTTCTTGATCTTGTCTGCCAGGGGGGTGGTTTCGGGCGTGCTCATGGCGGACTTAATCCTTCATGCCTCGACAGCGCGGGCCGCGACCAGCGCCCGCAAAGCCGCCCAAAGGCCGATCAGTACCATCGGGGTTGAGAGCACCATGCCCATGGTCAACCAGTTCGTGCCGACAAGATAACCGAGCTGCGCGTCGGGCTCACGGAAAAACTCGACGAAGATGCGCGACAAACCATAGCCCATAACGAAAATGCCGGCGATCAGACCCGGCTTCTTCAGCGCCTTGATGCCGAAAATCAGGGCGGCAAGCACCAGAAGCAGGATAATTCCCTCCAGCCCGGCTTCATAAAGCTGGCTCGGGTGACGTGCGAAAGGTCCGCCCGTCGGAAAGACGATCGCCCAGGGCGCCGAGCTCAGTCGGCCCCACAGTTCGCCGTTGATGAAGTTGGCGATACGACCGAAGAATAGGCCGATTGGCACGACTGCCGCGATGATATCGAACATGCTCCAGACAGGAATGGCGTTCTTGCGGGCAAACAGGATCATCGCAACAATCGCGCCCAAGAGGCCGCCATGAAAGGACATGCCGCCGTTCCAGATCTGGATGATACGGATCGGGTCCTCCAGCATCGGCGGCAGGTCATAAAAGAGCACATAACCGGTGCGGCCACCGACCACGATGCCGACGGCGATCCAGACGAGAAAGTCATCCAGATGCGTCTTGGTCATCGGCGCGGCGCCGCCCTTCCAGAGCGCTGGCCTGTCGATCAGTTTGCGGGCGTAAAACCAGCCGAGCAGGATGCCCGCGACATAGGCCAGGCCGTACCAGTGAACGGCCAGAGGCCCGATGGAAAATGCCACCGGATCGATGCTTGGAAACGGCAGAATGGCAAGAAGATTCAGTGCTTCGTACAATGTTTGTTCCCGGTGAGGCCGACGTCGGCGGACCATGGCCTTAGCAAAAGTGGCGGTCAAGCCGGAATCGCGCAACCAGTTACCACAGTAGTGGATGGAGCTTGCAACAGACCGTCGCTGGCCCTACTTCCTTGTCATGGTATTATGATATGCCGGGGCATTTCCGCCGGCTTCAAGGAGATGACGACATGTCGACCGGGACAAACCGTATTTTTGATGACTTCGCAAAGATCATGACGGATGCCGCGGGCGCTGCCCAAGGTGTACGCAAGGAAATGGAAACGGCCTTCCATGCCCAGGCCGACCGGTTCCTCAACAGCATGGATGTCGTGAAGCGCGAGGAATTCGAGGCCGTGCGCGAGATGGCTGCGCGTGCTCGAGACGAAAACGATGCGCTGAAGGCTCGGATCGAGGCCCTCGAAGCAAAGCTTGCTGCCCAGCAAGGCTGAATCGCAGCCGCATAAGTCTTGGAATCATCTCGGTCTCCCATGTTCGCATGGGAGGCCGATTCGTATCTGTCATTAACCTTTCTGTGCCGTGCAGGAGCAATGTCCCCCTGTAGTGAGATGTGTATATCCTCAAAAAACTCCCGCCTGTGGACACTGCCGAAAAAGGTAAGCGGCAGAGTCATTTACCCATCTCCGCTGATCTCCGATACGAACGGTAGTGGAGCGTAACCCACCGAAATAATGGGGGGAGGGGGTGGAAGCTCGAAGTGGTCTAGTTACACTGATTTTAAATGATGATTCGAAACGGACTGGTAAGCTCCAGGCAGGGTTACAGCGTTAATCTGGCGGCGCCGTAAGATCATCGGGAGTGTTGTTTCCGGTTAATTGTTTCGCGTGTTGGCGTTTCTCGCAACTCCGCATTCATTCCGGTCTAAAAGGTGCCGCATGAGCCTCATGGAATTGGAAATTGAACGTCAATCGAATCCGGTCGACATGATCGAATTCGTCGCTGCGTCCAACGACTGGACGTTCGAGCGCTCCGGCGAAGACGAGATCGCCATGACCGTTGAAGGTCGCTGGACCGACTATCACGTTTCCTTTTCCTGGATGGAGGATTTCGAAGCGCTGCATCTGGCATGCGCTTTCGATCTCAAAATCCCGGATACTCGCATGAACGAGATCCTCCGCCTGCTGTCGCATGTGAATGGTCAGACGCTGATGGGCCATTTCGACCTGTGGCGTCAGGAAGACGTGATCATCTTCCGTCAGTCGCTGCTTCTGGCCGGCGGCGCGGAGCCGACCAACCAGCAGGTGGAAGTGCTGCTTTCCAGCGCGCTCGACGCTTGCGAGAGCTATTACCAGGCATTCCAGTTCGTCGTTTGGTCCGGCATGGAAGCCAAGGCTGCCATGGACGCCGTTTTGTTCGAAACCGTCGGCGAGTGCTGAACATGGCGGCTGGCAGCGGATCGATCATCCTCGTCGGCGCCGGCAATATGGGCGGTGCCATGCTGGCCGGCTGGCTGGACAATGGCGTTGCCGGAAGCCGGGTCACGGTTGTCGATCCGTCGCCATCGGAAAAGATGCAGGCCAAGATTGCTGCGGCCGGCGCAAAGCATGTGACATCCGTGGATGAAGGAATGGTCGCCGACATTCTTTTCCTGGCGGTCAAGCCGCAGATGATGGATGTGGTGCTGCCGCCCTTGAAGCCGGTTGTCGGAGAGAGAACGGCGGTCGTCTCCGTTGCGGCGGGCAAGACGCTCAACTATTTCAAGAGCTATCTCGGCGACGCCGCCATGGTACGTGCAATGCCGAACACGCCGGCGATGATCGGTCGCGGCGTGACCGGTGCGTTTGCGAATGAGCGTGTGACCAGCGCTCAGCGCGATGCGGTCGATGCATTGCTGAGGGTCAGCGGTCCTGTCGAATGGGTGGCAAGCGAAGCCGATATCGACGCCGTTACGGCGGTGTCGGGCAGCGGCCCTGCTTATGTGTTCTATCTCGTCGAGTGCATGGCAGAGGCAGGCCGAAAACTAGGCCTGCCGGCGGACCTCGCCATGCGGCTCGCGCGGGAAACCGTCTCGGGGGCTGGTGAGTTGTTGAACCAGTCCCCGGAGGACGCGGCCCAGCTTCGCAAAAACGTCACTTCGCCCGGTGGAACAACGGCGGCCGCACTTTCCGTGCTAATGGCAGATGACGGAATCCAGCCGATCTTCGACAGGGCCATTGCCGCTGCACGCACACGGGCCGAAGAACTGGGCAACTGATCGTAGGGTAGCAGGCATGGCAGACGAGATTACTTACGGGGATTTCGAGAAGGTCGATATCCGGGTCGGGACGATCATCAAGGCCGAGCCCTTTCCGGAAGCGCGCAAGCCGGCCTACAAGCTGAAGATCGATTTCGGCCCCGAAATTGGCGTGAAGAAATCATCGGCGCAGATCACCGTTCACTACACGCTGGAATCACTCATTGGTCGTCAGGTTCTCGGCGTCGTGAATTTCCCGCCGCGCCAGATCGGCCCGGTTCGCTCCGAAGTGCTCACCCTGGGTTTTGAAGACGAGAACGGCGCAATCGTGCTGGCCTCGGTGGAGCAGGGTGTTCCGAACGGACGGAAGATGATGTGAGCTGGTAAGGTCCATCTGCACATGTAAGAGGGTCGCATTCGCGGCCCTTTTTTCTCAGCCTATGCCGGTATCCGAACGATCGCCCTTAAGCCGCCGCTTGGGCTATCCGCGAGTGTGACGTTGCCGCCGTGGGCGCGGGCGATGTCGCGGGCTATTGCGAGGCCGAGGCCGGTGCCGGAACTGTCCAGATTGCGGGCCTCGTCCAGTCGGTAGAACGGCTTGAACACCTCCTCCCGTGATTCCGCGGGGATCCCGGGGCCGTCGTCGTCCAGGGTCAGCGTGAGCCACTTGGCGCTATGCTTTGCGTGAATGTGCAGCGTCTTGGCATAACGTTCGGCATTAGAAGCCAGATTGCCTGCGAGCCGGGTGAAGGCATTCGGCCGCACGGCGATTTCGTCCTCGCCTTCAACTTCATAGGTAAGCTTTCGGCCGCGCAGCTCGAAATCGATACGGAAGCGTTCCAGCAGTTCGCTCAGCTTCAGCGTACCGAAATCCTCTTCCGCTTCGCCCTTGGCGAAGGCCAGATAGCCTTCCAGCATTGTCTGCATGTCGTCGACATCTTCGGTCATGCCGGTTAGTTCCGGCTTGTCGCCGGCAAGCGCCAGCTGAAGCTTGAAGCGGGTGAGGATGGTGCGCAGATCGTGGCTGATCCCGGCGAGCATGGCGGTGCGCTGTTCCATCTGCCGTTCGATGCGTTCGCGCATCTGGATAAAGGCAAGGCCGGCGCGGCGGACCTCGTCGGCTCCGCGCGGGGAAAACCCTTCCGTCTTCTGTCCCTTGCCAAAGCTCTCGGCTGCATCGGCGAGCGACAGGATGGGGCGGATCTGCCCGCGCAGGAAAAGAATGGAGATGAGAACCAGAACCAGCGCGATGCTCACCATCCAGACCAGGAAGATATGGGTGTTGGAAGCATAGGTAGAGCCGCGGCGGACAAAGACTCTCAGCACCCGCTGATCGAGCTTGATACGGATTTCGACAAGTTTGCTGTCGCCGACCGTATCCAGCCAGAACGGCATCTTGATCTGCTGGGTGATCTGGTCGGTCAATATACCGTCCAGCAGGGAAAAGAAGGGGCGTGGGCGTGGCGGCGGCAACTGTCCGTTCTCTTCCACGGCTATCGTGAGATCGAGCGTCCGGTCGGCGATCTGCGTGATTTCAGTGTAGTTGCTGTCCTGCGGATAGCTGCGGATGATCTCGATAATGGCTGCTATGTCGCGAACCGTGCCATCGGACAGGCGCTCGGTGACCATGCGCCAGTGGCGCTCCATGAAGACAGCAGCGACCGCCGTCTGCAGCAACAGCATCGGCAAGATGACGATCAGAAGCGAGCGGGTATAAAGACCTGTCGGCAGCCGGCGGCGTAGCCAGCGGGTAAATGGACGCCAGCCCGGAATGTTGAACGCCGCCACGTTCTGTCTCAACGTGTCGAAAAAGGCCATTGCCACTCCCTGCGCCGATTGCCGCGGCTGGCTAAAGCGTGTCGCGATCCTTCGGATTCGCCAGTCGCACTTTAGTTTTTTGTTTTATCGCATGTCGTTGCCGCAAAACCGCTGCACATTTTGCGCGACCTGCTTTAGTCGATGCTCAGCCGGTAGCCGATGCCGCGGACCGTCTGAAGATAGACCGGATTGGCCGGATCGTCCTCTATCTTCCGCCGCAGGCGGTTGATCTGGACGTCGATCGTCCGTTCCCCGACATCGGAATCGTCTCCGATAAGCTCGTGGCGGGGAATGGTTTCGCCGGCACGCAGCGCAAACAGGAGCATGATTTCCTGCTCTCTGTCGGTCAGGCGAATGGTCTCGGCCGCGCGCCTCAACTCCTTGCGGGAAATGGAGAAGGTGAATGGTCCGAAGATCACCTGTTCGATCTTCGGCGTTTCCGACGCGCTACGGCGCAGGATGTTGTTGATGCGCAGAACCAGCTCGCGCGGGTCGAAGGGTTTTGCCAGATAATCGTCGGCGCCGGCTTCCAGACCCTCGATGCGTGCGTCCGCTTCGACGCGCGCCGTCAAAAGGATCACCGGGATCGTCTTCTTTTCGTAGAGCGATTTCGTCAGTGACAGTCCGGATTCGCCGGGCATCATCACATCGAGAATGATGAGGTCGAAATGCAGCCCCTCCAGTTTGCGCCGCGCCTCGGCGGCGTCCCCCGCAATCGTCACCCTGAAGCCCTGTTCGGTGAGGTAGCGATTGAGCAAGTCGCGGATGCGCTTGTCGTCATCGACAATCAGCAGGTGAGGTGCATCATCCGTCGGCGGTATTTTCGTCATGAGGGCATCCTACACGTCATCAGCGGGCGGCAGGCTTTCGTCGCGGCCCCGCATTTTCTTCAGGAATTCCTTCACCGCCTCACGATTGCCCGGCGTCAGGTCTTCCATGGCATGGGCGATGCGCGTCGATTGCGGCTCCGATAGGGCAAGCGCTAGTTCCCTTCCGGCCAAAGTGGGGTAAAGGCGTCGCTCGCGCCTGTCCTGAGCACCTGCCATCTGACGGACGTAGCCGGCCTCGATGAGATGTTTCAGGACCCGCGAGAGGCTCTGCTTGGTAATCTGAAGCGTTTCCAGAAGGTCACCCACCATCAGCCCGGGCTGGCGGCTGACAAAGTATACGACGCGGTGATGGGCTCGCCCCATGCCAATTCTGGCCAGAATTGCATCCGGATCGGAGAGGAAATCGCGATAGGCGAAAAAGAACAATTCGATCGTGTCGAAATCGATCCGGCTTTCATCGACCGCCGGCATGGGCGGCAAGTCTTTCCTGACGGGCTTGGCCGCCATTGATCGAGACACGTGCGGTTCCTTTCCAAGATGCGGCGTCGGCAGCGGCGCCACGTATCCTGCGATTGTAATGCGTCGCGTTCGATAAAGCGTGATCGGCTTGAACAATCAACAGAATTTGTATGATTTTGACGATCGATAGCGCAGGAGAGATGCCATTCCGTCCTCCGGATGGCAAGGGTAGGCGATCTTGCCTTGTCGTGAAAATCTCCCAATGGTCGCGGCTTTTCACAATCTGCTCCAATCGCCTCGTTTTCGCATGGCGGAACCTAACGCCGATCTTTTCATTAACCCGGCAGAGAATTTGGAGAGCTTTTCATGCAGACCTATTCAGCCCTGCCGCCGATCACGATGGACAAGCCGAAGCCACATCCTTTGCGTGCGGTTTTTGTGACGGTGATCACGCTCAAGCTTGTCGTGTGCGCTTTTCTTCTGGCAAATGCGTCGCTTGCTCCTCCGGTTGCCGCAGACACACGCTATATGGTTGCTGCCGGAGAGTGAATTTTAGGCTGCTTTCTATTTTTGCAGCCGCTATATCCGGCAGGTAACCAAGCCAAGGTCGGAGAATATGGGAAAACTTCAAGCCGGGATCATTCCCGTCACTCCGTTTCAGCAGAATTGCACGATCTTCTTCGATGACGAGACGCGGGAAGGCGTCGTGGTCGATCCCGGTGGCGACATCTCTCTGATCGAGCAGACGGTTCGGGAGAACGGATTGTCGATCAAGGAAATATGGATCACGCATGGCCATATCGATCATGCCGGCGGCGCAGACGAACTCCGTGAAATTTTGAAAGTGAAGGTGATCGGCCCGCACGAGGCCGACCTGCCGTTGCTCGAGCGGCTGGAGACGCAGGCTCAATCTTTCGGCGTTAGGATGGAAGCGCGCAACCTCGTCCCGGATCGCTGGCTTGCCGAGGGCGATACAGTATCCTTTGGTGATCATGTTTTCGAAGTCTATCATTGCCCGGGGCATGCGCCGGGGCACGTCATCTTCTTCAATCGCGCGCAGCGCTTTGCGCATCTGGGAGATGTGCTTTTCAATGGTTCGGTCGGGCGCACGGATCTGCCTGGAGGCGATCATCAGACCCTGCTTTCCTCGATCAGAGACAAGGTGCTTCCGCTTGGCGACGAGGTCGGGTTTCTCTGCGGCCACGGGCCGGGCGGACGGATCGGCGAAGAGCGGAGAAACAATCCCTATCTGCAGGGTATTTATTCGTCCGGCGGAAACGAGCAGGACGAAACGTCTCCCGGTTTATGAGGGCATGACATCACGGGGAGATTACGACGTTTCACAAGGAGTGTGAGGCGCGTTCTCGAATTCTGTGGCATAAAAAAACCCGGCAATCCTGCCGGGCCTCAACTTTGGGTGAAAGCCTCGCAGGCTTAGCCATCGATCTGCAGGTTAACGGCCTTCGGGCCCTTACCGCGGCGATCAGGCTCCGTGTCGAAGCTCACTTTCTGGTTTTCGGAAAGACCGGACAGGCCAGACGCCTGGACGGCAGAAATGTGGACGAAGATATCGGCGCCGCCATTATCTGGCTTGATGAAGCCGAAGCCTTTGTCGGTATTGAAGAATTTTACAGTGCCAGTTTCGGCCATGCAGCAGGTCCTTTTCTCTCTGTCCGTGTTCAGCGCCGGACAGCACAACACTATTGCCCCAAGGGGCGGCGGCAGGCAGTTTTAAGAAAGGGTCCCTGTGTTACCGCGGTGAATGGTAGGAATAGCTTTTGTCAAATTGCCCCCAATTCTACCGCCCGAAGTTTTGGCGCCTTCGGATCGCATTATTATAGGTCTTCCCATGCTCGTAAATTGCCCGAACTTGGGCAGATTGCTGTGTTTATAGGGAATTGGCAAGAAAAAGTTTTGCGAAACTGCGCCGTCAAGTTGAAAAGCCAAGCCCACGGAAGCCGTTGGAACGCAGGCGTTTTCGCTCCCGGGACAGCTTTGGCGTTAGAGTTCATGTCCGACCATCCTTGATTGTATTGAAGAATGGGCCGATTTGGCACAGGTGATCCGGGTGCCGCTTCCGGTCAATCTCTTCGCGTGCACAATAAGGCGATGCAACCGGATGGCAGGCTCACTGTTCCGCAATTTGGCCGCATTGCTGGTTTCGGCAAATTCAATTTGTGATCTGGTCAGAACCTGGCGACACGAACCTGTCCGCATTTCATTCGCGGTTAGCTATCTGGTAGCCGTCAGGCGCGAGGCTTCACGGACTTTGATGGATCGCATTCAAGCTTTCCGCTTGAAACGGGGGGCCTCATTCGACATACAACTTCGGGCGATTTTTTACAGTCGCCGCGTTGCAACAGCTCTCAGGACCTCGATTATGGCCTTTCTTGCCGATGCCCTTTCCCGTGTAAAGCCGTCCGCCACCATCGCCGTTTCGCAAAAAGCGCGTGACCTGAAAGCGAAAGGCCGGGACGTAATCGGTCTTGGAGCCGGCGAGCCGGATTTCGACACGCCCGATAACGTCAAGCAGGCGGCGATCGACGCGATCAACCGCGGCGAAACGAAGTATACGCCGGTTTCGGGTATCCCTGAATTGCGCAAGGCGATCGCGGCAAAGTTCAAGCGTGAGAACGGCCTCGATTACGACTGGCAGCAGACAATCGTGGGCACCGGCGGAAAGCAGATTCTTTTCAATGCCTTCATGGCAACGCTTAACCCGGGCGACGAAGTCGTCATCCCGGCTCCCTATTGGGTGTCCTATCCGGAAATGGTGGCCCTTTGCGGTGGCACTCCGGTTTCGGTTTCCACCAAGCAGGAAAACAATTTCAAGCTGACGGCAGAAGAACTCGAAAGCGTTATCACACCGAAGACGAAGTGGTTCATCTTCAACTCACCGTCCAACCCGACGGGTGCTGCCTACAGCGCGGCCGAGCTCAAAGCCTTGACCGACGTCCTGCTCAAGCATCCGCATGTCTGGATCCTGACAGACGACATGTACGAGCACCTGACCTTCGGCGATTTCAAGTTTGCCACGCCGGTGGAAGTCGAGCCAAAGCTCTATGACCGCACGCTGACGATGAACGGCGTGTCTAAAGCCTATGCGATGACCGGCTGGCGTATCGGTTATGCTGCCGGTCCGTTGCAGCTGATCAAGGCGATGGACATGATCCAGGGCCAACAGACATCCGGTGCGTCCTCGATCGCCCAGTGGGCTGCCGTGGAAGCGCTCAACGGTCCGCAGGATTTCGTGGCCAAGAACAAGGCGATCTTCGAAGGCCGCCGTGACCTTGTCGTATCGATGCTGAACCAGGCGACCGGCATCGTTTGCCCCAAGCCGGAAGGCGCTTTTTACGTCTACCCGTCCTGCGCCGGCCTGATCGGCAAGACCGCGCCTTCGGGCAAGGTCATCGAGACGGACGAAGACTTCGTCTCCGAACTTCTCGAAACTGAAGGTGTTGCCGTCGTTCACGGTTCGGCATTCGGACTTGGCCCGAACTTCCGCATCTCCTACGCGACTTCGGAAGAGTTGCTGGAAGAAGCCTGCAAGCGTATCCAGCGTTTTGCCGCGTCCTGCAAATAATCGCCGACGCATAATGCTTTAGATATGCAAAGCCCGCGGGAAACCGCGGGCTTTGCTGTTTTGAGGCTCAGCACAGAGCCAGTTGATGCTCAGGCTTTCGTCAGTCTGATGATCGATGAGGACCCGCTACGCGTTTCTGTCACGGCATAGACCGCGCCATCCGGGCCGACCTTCACGTCGCGGATCCGGGCATCAAGTGGTACGCGCTCCTCATGAGTCACCCTGTCACCGTCCATATGAAGAATGACGATGCCCTGGCTGACGAGGCCGCCGACAAGGAAGGCACCTTTCCATTCGGGGATTGCATCGCCGTCATAAAAGGCCATGCCCGAGGGCGCTATTACCGGATCCCAGTAATAAGCGGGTTGTTCTGTCTCGGCTTTTTGCGTGATGCCATCGCCGACCTTGCTGCCGCTATATTCGACGCCATAGGTCACTTCCGGCCAGCCATAGTTCTTGCCAGGCTCGGGTCGGTTCAATTCGTCGCCGCCGCGTGGGCCATGCTCGATGGTCCAGAGCCGTCCCTGGCCGTCGAGAGCAGCGGATTGCATGTTGCGATGGCCGAGGCTCCATATTTCGGGCTGGGCACCTTCAGTGCCGACGAACGGGTTGTCAGGCAGCGCTTGGCCCGATGCGTCGATACGGAAGACCTTGCCAAAACCGCTGGCAAGGTCCTGTGCCTGGACGCGCGGTTGGCGGTCTGAGCGTTCTCCGACCGTCACGTAGAGCTCGTTGTTAGGACCGAAAACCAATCGCGACCCGAAATGCTTGTTGCCGTCATAGGTGGGCATCTGGCGGAAAATGACGTTGACGTTTTCCAGTTTGCCGCCACCATTTGCGTCGGGCACGAGCCTGGCCGACGCGACCGAGGTGCCGTTGCCGTCATCGCGAGGTTCCGCGTAGGAGAAGAAGATCAGGCCCGAGGTGCCGTAGTCCGGTGCGAGAGCGACATCGAGCAAACCGCCTTGGCCGCCAAAGGCCACTTTGGGCACGCCCGAGATCGCCGGGCCTGCATCGCCCTCTTCCGAGATGATATGCATCGCGCCCTGCTTGGCGGTCACCAGCATTCGCCCATCCGGCAGAAATTCCATCGCCCAGAGATGCGGCAGATCTTCGGCAACCACTTCGGTAGCAATTTTCGGCATCGATGCGGGCTGTGGTGCGCGCGTCTGGTTTTCGAAGGAGGGTTGCTGGTCGGGGGCGTTGGCGCGTTTCGTTTCGGCAGGCTGGCCTACAGTCTGGGCCAAGGTCGGAATGGAGATGAGTGCGGATGAAATAACGGAGCAGGCTAACAGGAGGCTGAGGCGTTTCATTCTATCTCCCTTCAAAATGGACTGCGCTTCAGATAGGGCGGCGAGACGGCAGAGCCGAACACGTGCCGATCAAGTTTAGTTTATGGGGCCGACTGGTAGGAACCGGAACTTCAGAGGTCGAATCAGGAAGCACGTTCAAGAGTTTGATGCTGCTAGATTTGGCGTCATAGACCTAGGACCGTCAGCATGACGAAGGTGGCGAAAAGCACGAAATGGGTCATGCCTTCGATCGCGTTGGTCTGCCCATCATTAAGGTTGATCGCTGCGACGATGAGGGTGATCGCGACCATGACCGTCTGGACTGGCGTCATTGCCATGATGAAGGGCTGCCCGGTGTAGAGCGCTATCGCTTCCATGACTGGCACAGTTAGGATGACGGTCGAGAGCGAAGCGCCCATGGCGATATTGACAACCGATTGCATGCGGTTCTTCAGCGCTGCGCGAAGAGCGGTCAGAATTTCGGGGGCCGCTGAGATCGAAGCCACGACAACGGCCATCAGCGCGGGCGGGGCACCCGTTCCCTCCAATCCCTCGTTGAGGAAGGCCGACATGAATTCCGCCAGGAAACCGATGATCAATACGCCAACCAGAATGATGGCGATGGAGACGGCGGCAGGCTCGTGGCTGGCTTCGTCCTGAGGTGTGGCTGTCGGCTGCGGGCCTTTCTCAGCAATGGTCTTCGAAGCAGGTGCCGAGGTGGAGGCGCCGCCCGCACGGGTATAGCTGTAACTGAAGAAATAGCTGTGCGTGCCGACCTGCATGCGCAAAAACAGAGCATAGAGCGCGATCATAGCTGCGATGGTGAAAGCGGAATAATAATGCCACTTCGCTTCCGGGATGAACTCGGGAACGATCATCGATATGCCCATGGCCGTCAGGATCATGGCGCTGTAGGTTCGGCTTGAGTCGTCGTTATAAGGCTGCTCGCCGTGCCTGAGGCCACCGAGCAGCGCTGCAAGCCCGAGGATGCCGTTGATATCCAGCATGACTGCCGAATAAATCGTATCGCGTACCAATGTGGGCGAGCTATTGCTACCCATCATGATCGCGAGGATCAGGACCTCCACCGCAACTGCCGAGAGCGTCAAGATCATCGTGCCGTAGGGATCGCCGACCTTATGGGCCAGTACTTCCGCATGATGGGCGACACGGGTGGACGCCATTACGATAACGACGATAAGGGCGCAGGCCGCAATCATCGATATCGTTTGTCCCTGATCAAGGAGGGTGTGTTCAAACAGGTAGGACAGGATCGCAAATCCAAATGCGATGAGAAGGAAAATCTCCTGTTTGAAAAGTGCCATCATTCCGAGCGCGCTCCTGTTCACGGTGGAGATCTAACGCTGCAGCGCACCGCATCAAGCGCCCTTTGCCACGGGGTCAAGCATTTGCGCTATTTGAATGATAATGCCATTATTTCTTCCGTGGCCTGGAACTCTGCGGCGGTCTTTCGCATCTTCACCATGGTGCCGTAAGCGGAGAGCTTTTCCGACATGTAAGTGATGCGGCCACGCGTAAGGAGGAATTATGACCAAGGTCGTTTACAAGATCGTGCCGCATGACGGCGGTTGGGCCTATCGTCTCGGCGATGTTTTCTCCGAGACATTTCCGACCCGCTCGGATGCGCTACAGGCCGCGCGCATCGTGGCTGCAGAGCAGCAAGTCGGTGGCGAACCGGAAGAGATCAGCTGGCAGGACGACAAGGGTGTCTGGCACAGCGAGCACAGCGACGGGGGCGATCGCCCTGAAGCAGAGGTTCAGGACGGGGAGGGAGAGCAGGCCAGCGCGCGCTGACAGCGTTTGCTCTGCTCTGTGGTGAAGGCTCGCATAAAGCAAAAAGGGCCGCATCTTGCGGCCCCAATCTGGCTTACGTCCCTCAGGCTACGGCCTCGAGGGCCGGGTAGTCGGTATAGCCCTTGGCGCCGCCGCCATAGAAGGTGGTGTTATCCGGTGTGTT
The DNA here is from genome assembly GCA_023451735.1 of Pseudomonadota bacterium. GTDB lineage: Bacteria > Pseudomonadota > Alphaproteobacteria > Rhizobiales > Rhizobiaceae > Neorhizobium. Next base: position 50,921 of record JAEXYH010000096.1, read on the forward strand.
CAACGGAGCATTCGCCTCGAAACGCGCGACAAGGTCGGGGTTGGCGATGAACAGCTTGCCGAAGGCAACAGCATCCGCATAGCCGTTCTCGACAGCTTGTTCGGCCGTATCCTTCTCATAACCGTTATTGACCAGCCAGGCGCCGGCGCCGCCAGCCTTGCGATAGATATCCTTCAGCTGATGATAATCGAACGGCTTCTCGCCTTGGGTGAAGCTGCGGTCACCGCCGGTTGCGCCTTCGATCACGTGAATGAAGGAGAGTCCGCGCGAGCCAAGTTCCTCGACGAGTTGGTTAAAGACAGCCTGAGGCTGGCGCTCGGTGATGCCGTTGGCCGGCGTGACCGGGGAGAGGCGGATGCCGACGCGACCGGCGCCGATTTCCCTGGCGACAGCGTCAACGACTTCGAGCGCGAAGCGCACCCGGTTTTCGATCGAGCCGCCGTATTCATCAGTCCGCTGGTTGGCGCCGTCCTTGAGGAACTGGTCTATCAGGTAGCCGTTCGCGCCGTGGATTTCGACGCCATCGAAACCGGCATCGATCGCTGCCCGGGCGCCCTTGGCATAGTCGGCGACGATGCCTGAGATTTCAGTGGTTTCCAGAGCGCGGGGAGCCGAGGTCTCGGCAAAGGCACCGTTGCCGTTCTCGTCAATGATATAGGTCTTGCCGCCGGCCGGGATCGCGGAAGGGGCAACAGGGGCCGCACCATTCGGCTGTAGCGAGACATGCGATACACGGCCCACATGCCAAATCTGGGTAACGATCTTGCCACCCTTCTTGTGAACGGCATCCGTCACCTTTTTCCAACCTGCGACGGCTTCCGGGAGATACAGGCCTGGGACATCGGCGTAACCCTGGCCCTGCTGCGTCACGGGCGTGCCTTCGGTGATCAGGAGCCCGGCTGAAGCGCGCTGTTCGTAATAGGCCGCATTGAGGTCGTTCGGGATCGCCTTGGGAGAGCGATTGCGCGTCAGCGGCGCCATGACGATCCTGTTGGCCAATTCGATGTCACCAAACTTCACCGGGTCGAAGAGTGTGGTCATTGCGGAAGTCCTTTGCCTTGGCTTGGAATAAGGGGAGGAGGGGCTTGAAAGCGGTTTGGATCAGAGCGTGGATTTCAACTCATTCAGGAAGGACGCAATGTTTTGCTCGTCGCGACTGTAGAATGCCCACTGACCAACCCGATTCGTCTTGAGTAGTCCTGCCTTTTCGAGCGTGGCAAGATGGGCGGAGACTGTCGATTGGGACAGGCCGCATTTCCTTTCGAACTGGTTGGCGCAGATGCCCATTTCGAGAGGGTGAGCCTGGTCGCAAAAATGCCGATCAGGCTCTCTCATCCATTCCAGAAAAGATACCCTTACCGGATGAGCCAGCGCTTTTAGAATTTCCGTCTTGTCCATTGTCATCTACATATCGCTTTCATCCGATATGTAGATCGTTTTTTTTCGATTTAAAGGGTCAAAAAAATCGGGCCAGCGGATTTCTCCGCGGCCCGTCAAGTGTGAAGGTCAAATAACCTCCAGAGGGGAACAGCCGAGGCGAATGGCGGGAAACCATCAGGCCGTCGACTGATCTCAATATGGGTTTTCATACCGTTTTCTACAAGGGGCTTGGTGAAGATATTAAACGCAGGGATGTATTTAGGGCTGCTGCAGATTGGCGCAGTTCCGTCTGGGCACCGAAAAAAGGCAAAAAAAGAGGGCCACCGGATCGCTCCAGGGCCCTTTGAAGTGTGAAGGTCAAAAATGAACCTCCAGAGGGGAACAGCTGCTGCGGTGGAACTGGGAGGAAAGCCACCATGTGCATCAGCTGAGTGCGATATGGTGGTTTTTTGTGCATTGCGCAATCATATTTTGTGCACGACTGCCATGCTTTAGGCGCATGGCTTTGTCTTAAAACTTGCATAAATGCAAGAGTAGGGCGCTGATCCGTCGGATTCGTCTTGTATATTAGAAACTAAAAATTCCAGTTCCGGGCTTTTGAAACGATAAAGTCGCGGAAGACCTTCAGTTTTGCGGCGTTCTTCATTTCGTCCGGGTAGCAGAAATAGGTGTCGAAGGTCGGAATATCCGCGTTGATCGCCAGCTGGATCAAGCCGGGGTCGCGTCCGACGATATAATCAGGCAAAACCGCAATGCCGATGCCGAGCAGGCAAGCGCGCTTTATCGAGGTCTGGCTGTTGATCTGCAGATGCGGCGTGCGCGTGTTGTCAGACGAACGGCCGGCCGATTCCAGCCAATTGACGTCCATTAGCCAATTGGGAGCTGGTTCACCGAAAGTGATTATGCGGTGATTATCGAGGTCTTCGACCGTCTGCGGTTCACCGAAACGGTTGATATAGGACGGGGCCGCGTAAACGTGCATGTGGACCGTGAACAGCTTGCGCTGAATGAGGTCGGACTGTTGCGGCTGACGCAACCGGATGGCGCAATCGGCGTGGCGCATGTTCACATCGACTTCTTCGTTGTCGAGGATGAGCTGGATCGACATTTCCGGATAGAGCTGCAGGAATTCCTGCACCTTGTCGGTCAGCCAGCCCTGGCCGAGGCCGACCGTCGTGGTAACACGCAGCTTGCCGGATGGCTTGTCGGTCGTTTCGGTCAACTGAACCTTGACCGTTTCGAGCTTCAACAGCACGTCATGTGCGGTCCTATAGAGCAGTTCGCCCTGTTCGGTCAGGATGAGGCCACGGGCGTGACGGTGAAAAAGCTTCACCCCCACATCCTGTTCAAGTGCGCTGACCTGGCGACTGATCGCCGACTGGGACAAATGCAGCTTATCGGCGGCATGTGTGAACGAACCGGCTTCGGCTGCCGCATGAAAAATGCGCAATTTATCCCAGTCTAAAGGAACGCCCATGCTTACTCCGCGGCGATTGCGACCGGCTGGATGCCGGCCAGGTAACGCTCGGCCTCAAGAGCGGCCATGCAGCCCATCCCGGCGGCGGTGATTGCCTGCCGGAAGGTATCGTCGGTCACGTCGCCAGCGGCAAAGATGCCGGGCACGTCGGTTGCGGTAGAATCGGGGGCGGTCCAGAGATAACCGCCGGCCTTCATCCTGAGTTTGTCCTTGAACAGTTCCGTTGCAGGAGCATGACCGATGGCGACGAAAACGCCATCTATCGGCTGTTCAGTGATCGCGCCGGTCAGCGTATTGCGCAGTTTAACGCCTTCCACCGACGGCGGAAGCGGCGGCTTGGCGGGCTTGCCGGTGATCTCGTGGATCTCGGTATTCCATAGCACGTTGACGTTCGGACGCTGGAAGAGACGCTCGCGCAAGATCTTTTCCGAGCGGAATTCGTCACGGCGGTGTACTACAGTGACCGATTTGGCGATATTCGACAGATAAAGCGCTTCTTCGACAGCGGAGTTGCCGCCGCCAACGACGATCACGTCCCTGTTGCGATAGAAGAAGCCATCGCAGGTGGCGCAGGCCGATACGCCAAACCCTTGGAAATGTTGCTCGCTTTCAATCCCGAGCCACTTGGCCTTGGCGCCGGTCGCAATGATGATCGTATCTGCGGTCCAGATCGTGCCGGAATCTGTCTTTACGGTGAAGGGGCGGGCGATCGTGTCGACTTCGGTCACGAGGTCGTTGACGATCTCTGCGCCCACGTGAGTTGCCTGCTTGAGCATCTGCTCCATCAGCCACGGGCCCTGGATGGGATCGCCGAAGCCCGGATAGTTCTCGACATCGGTCGTGATCATCAACTGGCCGCCCTGTTCCATGCCGGCGATCAGAACCGGCTTCAGCATGGCGCGGGCTGCATAGATGGCTGCGGTGTAACCTGCAGGGCCTGAACCGATGATCAGCACTTCCGTGTGACGAGCGGACATGAATATTTCCTTTCGAGGGCGGATCTGAACTTACACCCCATATAGGAAGGGCGTTTTTGCTCTGCCGCTTTTTGACTGTCATCTAATGTCGATCCATGCGTCAGTGCAAGGGCAGGCTTGCATTAACAACAGGACAGTTGGTCGCTAGCGCATGCATCTGAACACCGGAATTGGCTTGAGCTCGTCATGCGGCTTAAAATATCCCTGCGAACCTTGTGCGCCACGTCTGGTGCGCGGTTCCGCGGGGCTGTATTTGCTTACGCCTTGCGTTAAACGCTGTTTCGATTAAAAGCCATCCCATTCAAGGGGGAATACTGTGCTCCGCGCCGATCTCGATGCCATCGATATAAAGATTCTGAAGGAGCTCCAGCAGGACGGCCGCATCACCAATGTGGAGCTGGCCGAACGTGTCGGGATTTCCGCGCCCCCCTGTCTGCGACGTGTGCGCAAATTGGAAGAAGCCGGTATCATCGAGGGATATCATGCGCTTCTGAACGGTCAGAAGCTGGGCTTCGATCTCGTTGCCTTCTGTATGGTTGGTTTGAGACGCCAATCGGATGCAGATCTGAAAGGCTTTGCATCGCGGGTCCAGCAATGGCCGCTCGTGCGCGAGGCGTGGATGGTGAACGGAGACAGCGACTTTCTCCTGCGCTGCACCGCCGAAAACCTGACCCAGTTCCAGGACTTCGTCATCGAGGTGCTGACTGCCGACGAGCATGTCGATACGGTGAGGACCATGCTGACAATCCGGCAGGTGAAGCAACTCGGCCTGGTGGAAGTGTAACATTGCAACGCCGTTTCGATCGTGAAAAGTTGCGGTTTGAAGTCCGCAGGTATGAGCATGCTGACACCTAAGAACACTCTGATCTGCATATTCTCGTATAATATGGGGGCGACGCTGGAGCGGTGCATCCAGTCGACGCAGGAGATGTGCTCAGGTTTCGAAGTAATCCTGATCGATGACGCGAGTGAGGATCCTCAAACGGTCGAACTGTTGAAGACGAAATCGCCGATTTTCCGGGATGTCATCATTTCCAGAGAGCCCAAATTGGGGAAGAGGCACGGAAATCTCTATCTGAACATTCAGAAAGCCTGTGCCTACGCTACCCAGGCAGGTTTCGAATTTCTGATGATGATACAGGACGACATGCAGTTCGTGCGTCCATTGGACGATAACATCGGCAGGCAGTATGGTGATCTCTTCAATAGTGGTGACAAAGTATTACAGATCGATCCTCGCTTCCTGAGACAGGGAGAGTATGAGGTTCTGAAGGAAAGGCGCGCCTATCGCTACGGCCCCCGAACATCCTATGCGGATGTCGGCATTGTTCATTTGGCGCGCTTTAACGATCTGAAATGGCAATTTCTCGAAGGTGAGCGCGCCAATAAAGAGAGACTTGCCGATCTTGGTTATGAGCGGCTGTTTCCTTTTGCGCCGATTGCCATGCACGTTCCGTTCCCGCGCGTCTACCGTGGTGGACGTGGGCGGTTCCGCATGTTTCCCCTTAATCGCGGGAAATACGCTTTCGAGTATATGACGAAACATGAGATTGCCGAAATGGACGCTCGCCCTGTAGAGGTCTTGCCGTTTTTTCGAGTTTTCTTGCGTCCCAAAAACATGCGGCTTAGCCGAATTCTCTATCGTCTTCGAAAAGACAACAAGATCTTCACTTAACATTTCAGACAGGTCGAACCGGGAAAATAAGATCTACGCGCAATGACCACACGCTCAAATCGCCCGTTGACCCGATCGATCGTAAAAATTGGCACGCGACTTCTTCTTGGTCGCGATCGGGCGCATTTTCAGGACCATATTCCCGGTCTTGCCATTACTTCGGCGCAGCCAGAACAGGCTATCGTCTATAGGGGGAGGCGGGTCGGCGTTCTTCGGTCGCACGATATTCTCGGACATGGTCAGGCGGCCGCCTATATAGTCGGCTCTGGCCCCTCGATCGATAAATGCGATATGGCCGCTCTCGATCTCAGCTCAGCCATACTCCTGAACGGGGCTATTCATCTGCTCGAGAGAGGAGGGCGGCTGCCTCTGGCCGTCGCCATCGAAGACGAACGATTCATCTGGCGCCATTTCGAACTTTTGTGCGCCAAGGCCGGCGCGGATACGATCTGTTTGCTCTCCGTCCAGGTTATTCGCGCCATATGCGAGCGTGATCCGTCATGGCTGATTGATAAGCGGATCGTCCTTATTGACAATATCGCACGGCCTTACGGATCGCGTCGACGGTCGAGTGCGGAATTGTCCCGACTTGATTTTGTGACAACAGGCCGCGATGGGGATGGTGGCATTTCCTCTGCACCCGACAAAGGGGTATTCCAAGGCGGTTCAGTGGCAATTTCCGCCATGCAATTTCTCATCGCATGCCGTCCCAGTTTGATCGGGTTGTTCGGCATCGATATCTCGAATGCCGATCTGCCTCGATTCTATGAAACGAAGAATGCGTCGGCATTCAGCGGTATTGCACTGGCGGAAGCTCGCATTCTTGGGCATTTTGCGACCGCATCGGCCGTCTGTTCCAAGCTAGGTATTGCGGTAGAGTGTTACTCGGAAAAGTCTGCCTTGCTGACTGCGGGCTATCAGTATAGCGATCGGTTTTCGCTGAAACGTCATGATCGCTGATACGGCGACACCATAGAGTTGATATGCGCTTCTTCAAAAAGAAACATCCCTACACCAAACAATTGACGATAACGCCCCCCAAGCCCGATTCAGATCGCGCCGGCGTTGCGATTGTTACCTGTGTCAAGAACGAGGCGCGATACATTGCCGAATGGATCGACTTCCATCGTGCAGTGGGTGTCGTGCATTTCCATATCTATGACGACGGGTGCGAGGACGATACGATTGCCATAGCGCGTGGCATGCTTGATCCATCGGCGCTGACGGTTGTTCCCTGGAAGGGGCGATTGATCGACACGCCGACGCAAAACCTCTTGAATAGTCAGGCCATAGCATTCGGCCATAGCATCCTGAACTTCGGCAGCCGATATGCGCGCATGGCCTTTATCGATGTCGACGAGTTTTTGCTGCCGAAAGCGGGCGATACACTGGATGAGGCACTGGAAGGTGCGAAAGGCTTCCCGAACATTTCCCTTCCATGGCATATGTTCGGCACAAGCGGACACAAGGCGCGGCCTGCCGGTTCTCTCCTCCGGAATTATACGGTTCGAGGCGCGGATCCTTTGTCGGCGAAGAAGAATGCCAGCAATTTCAAATGTATCGTCGATCCATGTGCTGTCTCCGAAGTGAGCATCCATCACTTTTCGACAGGAGCTTTCGGGGAGAATACATCGAATGATCGCGGGGAAGTCTTTTCGCGGAAAGGAAGGAAAGGGCAAGCCTTCTATTCTTCCGATTTCATTCAGCTCAATCATTACTACAGCAAATCCGAGCAGGATTTGAGGGAGAAGATTGAGCGGGGTCCAGCTTCGCCGGCATCGCGTCAACGATACGAGGATCGCGTTTTATCCGCCGTCCAGAATATCGAATCCGAAACCGTGGTCGACACCGCAATGATCGATTTCCTCGATCGCAGGGGTATTCTGCTCGTCTAGCTTTTTGCTGTTGCTGAGGTACCGGTCAAGTCAAAAGCTTCTGATAGACCTCTGCGAGCCGGCGGACTTCGCCCTCGATACTGAAATTCGCCGCCGCGTGATTCAGTGCGCGGGCGCTGGCCTTCCCACGACGAGCGTCGTCATCCATGAAGGTGGCCGTTGCCGAAATCATCGCCTCGAGCGTTGCCGTGACGACGGTGCCGGTTTCCGCTTCACCGGTGACGATCAGCTCCGGAAACGCGCCGACATCGGTCGCGACGACGGGCACGGCGGTTGCCATGGCTTCGAGCGGGGTGAGGCCAAAACCCTCCCAGCGTTGCGGGGCAACGAAGAGATCGAGCGTACGGTACCAGTCGTTGATGTTGGTATGTTCGCCGACAAACAGGATACGGTCGGCAAGGCCTGCCTTGGCGGCTTTCTCGATCAGTTGCTTTTCATAATCGACATGCGGGCCTGTGGCGCGACCAGCGACGATGGCGGTCCAATACGGGCGCGATGGCAGAAGCGCGATCATCGTGTCGACGAAGAGGTCGGTGCCTTTTTGATGGCGCACCCGGCCGAAGCAGCCGACGAATTTTCCTATCGGATCAAGGCCGAGCGCTGTGCGGGCGGCGGCCTTGTTTTTCGGCGGAAAAAAGCGCTCGGTGTCGATGCCGTGCATGACGACCGTGTTCGGCACGTTGAGATAGGTCGCGGTGCGCCCGCTGGTAGCAACGACGGCATCCATCTTCGAGACCAGCCATTTCGTCCAACCGGTATGGCGGCGTTGTGAGGCGGAGGTGAAGACGATCTTCAGCGGCATGCGCAGGATATCGCGCATCAGGATGGCCGGCAGCATTTCGACATTGCGGCGGGCATGCCAGACACGCGTTCTTCCGCTGGACGGCCGGCGCCACAAGCAGGCGAGGTCGCGTAAGCGGATATGCGGAATCGTGTCCGGCAGGCCCGGTCCAAGTGCTGCCACCTTGTATCCAAGGGCGCGTTGAACCGGAACCAGCTGGATGATCGTGCTGGTCACACCGGACAGCCGTCGTTTGAAGTTGGGCGCTATGACCTCTACTTCAGTGATATCGACGACTGCCGGATTGTGACTGCTGTTCTTCTGGCCTTCGGCCACGGCGATCAGCCCCAGGAAACGGAAAGGATCTCGTAAGCCTTAGAGCCGCCGGGTGCGACGACTTCGATCGATTCGCCCGCTTCCTTGCCGATCATCGCACGGGCGATCGGAGACGAGATCGAGATGCGGCCGGCCTTCACGTCGGCTTCCTGGTCACCGACGATCTGGTAGGTCTTCTCTTCGTCGGTATCTTCATCCACAAGCTTCACGGTGGCGCCGAACTTGACCTTCGAGCCGGACATTTTGGAAAGATCGATGACTTCCGCGCGGGCCGTCAGATCTTCGAGTTCGGTGATGCGGCCTTCGTTATGGCTCTGTGCTTCCTTGGCGGCATGATACTCGGCGTTTTCCGAAAGGTCGCCATGGGCGCGCGCTTCCGCAATCGCTTCGATGATACGGGGACGCTCCTCCTGCTGTCTCCAGCGCAGTTCTTCCTGCAGCTGAACGAAGCCGTTCTGCGTCATCGGTACCTTTTCAACCATTTTCTTGTCCTTCAGGGGCGTGTCCGCGGATACCGCGAACACAAAAAGAAACAGGTTCCGGAGCGTAAACTTCGGAACCATCGCAGCGTCAAAATGTAGGGTCACTATATCAGAATTTCGATGTCCCTCACGAGGAATTTCGAAATCATGCCATATCTCCCGCTTCTTCCATGAGATGTGAACCGCGCCCGTTTGTCAATCTCTTGACCTTCTTGGCTGGAACATATAGAGAACATTCTAATGAAGAAGTCGCTGAAAGAACGGTTGGCAATCCTTTCGGACGCCGCGAAATATGACGCTTCCTGTGCCTCCAGCGGGACGGTGAAGCGTGATTCGTCGGCAAGCGGCGGGCTTGGCTCGACTGAAGGCTCGGGCATATGCCATGCCTATGCGCCAGATGGACGCTGCATCTCGCTTCTGAAAATTCTGCTCACCAATTTCTGTATCTATGACTGCGCCTATTGCATCAACCGTTCTTCCAGCAATGTGGAGCGCGCCCGTTTCACGCCGGAAGAGGTGATATGGCTGACGCTGGAATTCTACCGCCGCAATTATATCGAGGGCCTGTTTCTTTCTTCGGGAATCATCCGTTCGTCGGATCACACGATGGAAGAGATGGTGCGGATCGCGCGAGAACTTCGGACGATCCATAACTTTCGCGGCTATATCCACCTGAAATCGATCCCTGAAGCTTCGGCACATCTGATTGAGGAGGCGGGGCTTTATGCGGATCGGCTGTCGATCAACATCGAATTGCCCACCGATGCGGGGATCGGACGATTTGCGCCGGAAAAACAGCCGGACAACATCCGCCGATCAATGGGCAATCTGCGGCTGAAGATCGAGGAAATGAGGGAGCCGACGCTGCAAACAAAACGCCGCCGCAGGTTCGCGCCCGCGGGGCAGAGCACGCAGATGATCGTCGGGGCGGATGGCACCTGCGATGCGACGATCCTGGGCACCAGCGCCAGGCTTTACGGAAGCTACGGCTTGAAGCGTGTCTATTATTCCGCCTTCAGTCCTATCCCGGATTCGTCGAAGAAACTGCCGCTGATCAAGCCGCCGCTGATGCGCGAGCACCGGCTTTACCAGGCCGACTGGCTCTATCGATTCTACGGTTTCGATATCGACGAGATCACGTCCGGCCGGGATGGCGGGATGCTGGATCTCGATCTCGATCCGAAACTTGCCTGGGCATTGTCCCATCGCGAACGCTTCCCTGTCGACATCAATAGGACGGATCGCGAAATGCTGTTGAGGGTGCCGGGTTTCGGCACGAAGACGGTCAAGGGCATCCTGTCGTCGCGGCGGTTCCGCAAGCTCCGGCTCGACGACCTGAAGCGGCTGGGCGTGTCGCTCAGGAAGGTACAGCCCTTCATCATCTGCGACGGCTGGACGCCGCACCGGCTTGTCGATCGGTCGGATCTTCGCGCCATGTTTCAACCCAAGCCGGAGCAATTGTCGCTATTATGATGTTTCGCTATTCCTTGCGGGGGCGGGGCGATGTCAACGAGTGGCGGGATGCGGCCCGTGGTTTTCTGATGGCCGGCATTACGCCGGAATTCATTGAATGGCGGACGATGGACGATGCCGACGGGCTGTTCGGTTTCGACGAAAATCGCCTGCCGCAACCGGCGGTTAATCCACCGAAAATCGCCGTGCAGCCGTCGTTCATTCGATTGGCGGAGGCGGTTGTCTGTCATTCCGATCCGACGCGGTTCGCTCTCCTTTACCGATTGCTATTCAGGCTTTTCCATTCGCATGGATTGCTCAACATGGCGTCCGATCCCGATGTGACGACGGCGCGGCGGCTGGCTAAATCGGTCGGCCGGGATTATCACAAGATGACCGCCTTCGTTCGCTTCAAGGAACTGCCTCTGCCGGAAGGGCAGGCCGGGCGACGGCGCTTCGTGTCATGGTTCGAGCCGGATCATTTCATCATCGCCCGCGTGGCGCCTTTCTTCCAGCGGCGATTTACCGACATGGACTGGTTGATCGCCACGCCGAAAGGATCGGCTTCCTGGGACGGCGAGACCCTGAAGACAAACGACGATCCTGCACAGAAGCCTAATCTGCGCGATGATACCGATGATCTGTGGCGCACCTATTACGCGTCTATCTTCAACCCTGCGCGGCTGAAGGTGAAGATGATGACGACGGAGATGCCGAAGAAATACTGGAAGAACCTGCCCGAGGCGGAGCTCATTCCCGGCATGATAGCCAAGGCTGAGGCAAGTGTGCTTGAAATGGCCGCAAAACGTGCGAGCGAACCCTTGCCGTTCCATCACCGTATACAGGAGGCGGCGGCGAAGGTGCCTGCGGCACCGCATGCGGCGGCAGGCACGCTTGCCGCCGTCCGGGAAGAGGCGCGCCATTGCACCCGTTGCGACATCCATTGCCTGGCCACCCAGACGGTGTTCGGCGAAGGGCCGACGGATGCGCAAGTGATGGTGATCGGTGAGCAGCCCGGGGACCAGGAGGATCTGGCTGGAAGGCCCTTTGTCGGGCCGGCAGGAAAGCTGTTTAACGAGACATTGGAACTGGCAGGCATCGAACGTGACGTGCTTTATGTGACCAACGCGGTGAAGCATTTCAAATATCAGCCGCGCGGCAAGCGGCGTATTCACCAGAAGCCGAATATGGGCGAGGTGCGGCAATGCCGCTGGTGGCTGCGCCAGGAACTGGAGCTGGTGAAGCCAAAGCTTATCGTCGCGATGGGAGCAACGGCACTTTTTGCACTGACGGATATGCGGCAGAAGCTGGAAGATGTACGCAGCGAGCCGATTGCGATGGAGGAGGGCAAGACGTTATTCGTCACGGTTCATCCATCCTATCTGCTTCGTATCCCTGATGAGGGGCTGAGACACGAGCAGCTTGCCCGTTTCCGCGAGGATATGATCTCTGTGAAAAGGCTGATGTGAGCGACGATCGGTTATGCACAGGCTTATGCTGCGCTGCGGTGTCGTTTCAGGTCGAAAATGGTGCAATGCGAGACAGGGATCGGAAAAACCGCGCGCAGTTGTTTCTTCCTCTTAACGCTCAGGCAGCTTGCGCCAAGACGCGTAAGACAATCCCGCCTAGCTTTGTTCCAGGACCAACCCCGGAGGTGCCGCCCATGACGAGGCGGGTCGCAAGCCTGATCATGTCCGTCTGCGTCGCGTTCGCGATGTGGACGACGCTTGCTGTCGGATCACTTCTGATGTGGAAATTCGTCCGGGATTATTCCGGATGAATGTGGTCCATGATGGGCCATGGCCGCCTTTGCGAAAGTAGAGGCGGCCGATCCCAGTTTATCTGCAGCCGACGCGCCTAGCCTACGTATATTGGATTTTTCGGCAGGTTATTCGGATTGTAACTGCTCGCTTCCATACGTGTCCTTACTGATTGATGCAGCAGGGCGCCATCCGGTATCAGCCGATAATCCCGTCGCGGGATATAGACCGAACGACGGTCGCCGCGTCTACGCCAAGAGTTTTCGGGAACCCGGCGCGGAATGTATTCCAGCAGCTTCCAGCCGAAACTCATGGAATCGTGCAGGGCAGCGGTCGGGTTTAGTTTCACATACTTGTTGTTGCGTTCTCCGAGCACGATGTCTTCGACGGTCTTCGCCCGATAGAGGAGGCCAGACTCTCTGGTTTCGCGGATCATCCAGTCTAGGGGGATTTTCACCTGTCCGCTTTCGGTCTCGGGATAACCGCCGCCGACATCGCCATGCACGCCTGAGAACCAGACTTCCCTGAAATTCTGCTTGCCCTTCACCTTCTTGAACGGGCTGCCGCGATAATCCTGATTGGCGACCCAGAGTTCGGGCTGGAACATGGTGCGGCGCTCGTCGATCGCCACCGCATGGCGCACCCATTCGACACTCGGGTTCCTTGCGGTGAACGGATGTGTCTTCATCTGCAACCAGTGTTTTCCGGGTTCGATCACCGAGGCGACCGTATCGAACAGGCCGAGCAGCCTGATTGGCGGGCGGCCGGTGCGCAAGGTACGCTCATAGAGACGCATGGAGGCGAAAGCGGACCGGTTCTCGCCTTCCTGCACCATGTCGCGATCCACCTCTTCCTGTACCGGGATGCCCTTGTAGGTATTGTAGGCATAGTCCAGGAGGTTCAAATGCGTGCGGCTCATGAAACCGAGTGCGTGGATGAAGCCGGCGAGCACGCGGGCCGTATAGGCGCCCCGACTGAAGCCGAAAATGTAGATGCGGTCGCGGTCGGGGTGGCTTCGATGCTCATCTTCCGGGCCGGGGTCGTAGTTTTCGACAAGAAAGCGGTAGGCTTCCTTGACGTTCTGATCCAGTCCCCAGCCAGTGGCAAGTCCCCAGACTTCGATCGTGTTGCGATAGAGTTTCGACCAGGCGTTGCTGGCGCCGAATGTGCCGACACCCGGATCGTAATAGACTATCTGCCTGTCAGACCGCTCCAGCGCGCCGAACAGTCGTAATATGTTGGTGCGGTCCGCCGAAATTTCATTCGACGTGCCGTCGAACAGGATGACGATGTTTTTCGACATGCGATCCCCCTCGCGAATACGTGCTAAAATAGCATTCGCTTTATGTCGGTTCAACGAATGGGAATGCCGGGGCGGACGTCTGCAGCCGGATGAGGGTTGGGTGCCGATATTGCCTCTGGGTATTATTAAATAATACAGTGACTTAGGTGTTTGTCTTGTGAGGTTGAGTCTGCAGCTTAAATCACACGCTCAAAAGGCGAGGTGAAGTCGGCAGTGCCTTCACATGTCGGACAGCAACGCTTCGAGCCGATCGAAATTCTGCTCGTTGGCGGCAGAAAGAAATTTTTCGATTTCGCGATTATCGTCCGTATCCTCGAAGGACATGCGCCATGTGAGGCGCGTGCCGGCTTGTGTTTCGTGAAAGCCGATCTCCAGTCCGAAAGCGTGCATCGGGCCATGGTGGAAGACGGTGATGCGTTCACCCGGGCGGATATCTTCAAAGGTCCAGTGATTCTCGAAATCGGTATCGGCAGAAGATGTCATGACGACCACCCATGTGCCGCCGTTGACGAAGTCGAACCGTTTGATGCGGTTGGTGAAGCCATGTGGTCCCCACCATTTCTCCAGACGTGCCGGATCGGAAAATGCCGCGAACAGGGTGGTGGGGTCGGTGGCGAAGATACGCTCGTTTTCGATGATCAGCGAGCGGTTCACATCATCGGTCATGGTCTTACTCCGTCGTCTCGTCCGGGCGGTCAATTCGCCGACAGGTTCAATAGCGGAGGAAAAAAGAGCCGGTCAACAGGGATGCTGACCGGCTCCGATGTTGCTTAGAAGTAGGCCTGCAGCGGCCGGACTTCGAGGTTGCCGGCCTTGAGTGCCTTGATGGCCATGGCGGCGGCTTCCGCGCCGGCCATGGTCGTGTAGTAAGGCACCTTCTGCATCAGGGTCGCGCGGCGCAGCGATTTCGAGTCCGAGATCGCCTTGTTGCCGTCGGTCGTGTTGATGACGAGCTGGACCTGGCGGTTGCGGATGGCATCCTCGATATGCGGGCGCCCTTCGAGCACCTTGTTGATCTTGGTAGCCTCGATACCGTTGTCGGCAAGGAAACGCTGGGTGCCGCCTGTGGCGAGAACCTTGAAGCCGATCTCGGTGAGGATCTTGATCGCCGGCAGGACGCGGTTCTTGTCGCTGTCGCGAACCGAGACGAAGACCGTTCCGTCACGCGGCAGTTCGACACCCGCGCCGAGCTGTGACTTGGCGAAGGCCAGCGCGAAATCGGTGTCGAGGCCGATGACTTCACCGGTGGAGCGCATTTCCGGGCCGAGCAGCGTATCGACGCCGGGGAAGCGGGCGAACGGGAAGACGGCTTCCTTGACTGCGATGTGCTTGAGGTTGCGCGGATCCGGCTTCTCGCCGTAGGCGGAGAACAACGGATCGAGCTTTTCGCCTGCCATGGCGCGGGCCGCAATCTTGGCGATCGGCGCGCCGATCGTCTTCGCCACGAAGGGCACCGTACGCGAGGCGCGCGGGTTGACTTCGAGCACGTAGACGGTGCCGTCCTTGATGGCGAACTGGACGTTCATCAGGCCGACGACGTTGAGCGCCTTTGCCATGGCCTTGGCCTGGCGTTCCAGCTCGTCGATCGTCTCGGCAGAAAGCGTGCGCGGCGGCAGCGAGCAGGCGCTATCGCCCGAATGGATGCCGGCTTCCTCGATATGTTCCATGATGCCAGCGATGAAGACGTCCGTGCCGTCGCAGAGGCAATCGACATCGACTTCGATGGCGTTCGAGAGGTAGCTGTCGAAGAGGAGCGGGTTCTTGCCGAGCAGGGTGTTGATCTGGCCGGTCTTGTCGTTCGGATAGCGCTGCTTGATGTCTTCCGGCACCAGTTCCGGCACCGTGTCGAGCAGATAGGTCTGCAGCTGGCTTTCCGAATGAAGGATCTGCATGGCGCGGCCACCTAGAACATAGGAGGGGCGCACGACCAGCGGGAAGCCGATCTCGGAAGCCACGGTACGGGCCTGCTCGACCGAATAGGCGATGCCGTTGTTCGGCTGCGTCAGGTCGAGCTTCATCAGGAGCTTCTGGAAGCGGTCGCGGTCTTCGGCAAGGTCGATCATATCCGGCGCGGTGCCGAGGATGGGGATGCCGTTCTTTTCCAGCGCTTCGGCGAGCTTGAGCGGGGTCTGGCCGCCGAACTGGACGATGACGCCGACGACTTCGCCTTTTTCCTGTTCCGCGCGAAGAATTTCGATCACGTCTTCTGCCGTCAGCGGCTCGAAATAGAGACGGTCGGAGGTGTCGTAGTCCGTCGACACGGTTTCCGGATTGCAGTTGATCATGATCGCTTCATAGCCGGCATCCTTCAGTGCGAAGGCGGCGTGGCAGCAGCAATAGTCGAACTCGATGCCCTGGCCGATACGGTTCGGGCCACCGCCGAGGATGACGACCTTCTTGGCGGCGGAGACTTCCGCTTCCGAGCGCAGTTCGCCGACGAAAGGCGTCTCGTAGGTCGAGTACATGTAAGCGGTCGGCGAAGCGAATTCGGCGGCGCAGGTATCGATGCGCTTGAACACCGGGCGCACGTTGAGGCCGTTGCGGAGTTCCGCGACTTCCTTCGGGCGCTTGCCGGTCAGCGAGGCCAGACGTGCGTCGGAGAAGCCCATGGCTTTCAGCATGCGCAGGTTTTCGGCGTCTGCCGGCAGGCCGTGCTCGCGGATGCGGGCTTCCATGTCTACGATCGCCTTCAGCTGGGCGATGAACCACGGATCGATCTTGCAGGCCTCGTGGACCTCGTTCTCGGTCATTCCAAGGCGCAGAGCCTGGGCGACCTGGCGCAAGCGATCCGGAGTCGGCGTGCCGATGACGGCGCGGATGGCATTGTGGTCGTCGCCTTCGCCAAGGCCTGGAATTTCGATCTCGTCGAGGCCGGTCAGGCCGGTTTCCATGCCGCGCAGAGCCTTCTGCAGTGATTCTGCAAAGGTACGGCCGATCGCCATGACTTCGCCGACGGACTTCATTGCCGTAGTCAGGACCGGCGAGGCGCCCGGGAACTTTTCAAAGGCGAAGCGCGGGATCTTGGTGACGACATAGTCGATCGACGGTTCGAACGAGGCAGGCGTTGCGCCACCGGTGATGTCGTTGTCCAGTTCGTCGAGCGTGTAGCCGATGGCGAGCTTGGCCGCGACCTTGGCGATCGGGAAGCCGGTGGCCTTCGAGGCTAGTGCAGACGAGCGCGAGACGCGCGGGTTCATTTCGATGACGACGAGGCGGCCGTCGGCAGGATTGACGGCGAACTGTACGTTCGAGCCGCCGGTCTCGACGCCGATCTCGCGCAGAACCGCGATCGAGGCGTTGCGCATGATCTGGTATTCCTTGTCGGTCAGCGTCAAAGCCGGCGCGACAGTGATCGAATCACCCGTATGGACGCCCATCGGGTCGATGTTTTCGATCGAGCAGATGATGATGCAGTTATCCGCCGTGTCGCGGACCACCTCCATCTCGTACTCCTTCCAGCCAAGCACCGATTCTTCTATCAGCACTTCGGTCGTCGGCGAAGCATCGAGGCCGGAACCGACGATCTCGAAGAATTCCGAGCGGTTATAGGCAATGCCGCCGCCGGTGCCGCCAAGCGTGAACGACGGGCGGATGATGGCGGGCAGGCCGACGACGTCGAGTGCCTGCGCGCCGATCGCCATGGCGTGAGCCATGTAGCGCTGCTTGCGGTCGCTTTCGCCAAGGTTCCACTGGTTTTCCAGTTCATCCAGCGCCTTGTCGAGCTCTGCGCCGGAAAGCTTGCCCTTCAGTTCGGTGCGGGCGGCTTCATGCTTCTTACGGTCGGCGTCCTTGATTTCGGTGGCGTTGGCCAGCATCGACTTCGGCGTCTCAAGGCCGATCTTTGCCATCGCCTCGCGGAAGAGTGCGCGGTCTTCGGCCTTGTCGATGGCTTCCGGCTTCGCTCCGATCATTTCGACATTGTAGCGATCGAGCACGCCCATGCGCTTCAGAGAAAGCGCGGTGTTGAGCGCCGTCTGGCCGCCCATGGTCGGCAGAAGCGCGTCCGGGCGCTCCTTGGCGATGATCTTGGCGACGACTTCAGGCGTGATCGGCTCGACATAGGTGGCATCGGCTAGACCCGGATCGGTCATGATCGTTGCCGGGTTGGAGTTGACCAGGATGACCCGGTAACCTTCCTCGCGCAGCGCCTTGCAGGCCTGGGTGCCGGAGTAATCGAACTCGCATGCCTGGCCGATGACAATCGGACCCGCGCCGATGATGAGGATCGATTTGATATCTTGGCGCTTTGGCATGGTCTCTATCCGCTCTCTGTCTGCGCGAAAAACCGGCACGGGGCATGGGTAGCTCCGGTCGGGTCACGTGCGCATCATTTTTCTGGCTAGACGCGGCTTATAGGCAAATGTGCGGCTCATGAGAACCCCATAAATCGGCGAATCGACAGGAATCGAGGAGGATTGATTACGATCGAATAATCGATCGTTAATCGCTGACATATACTTCAGTCTTCGGGGTAATTCGAATTCTTTAAAGTCATCTTGGCTGGGGGATGAGTCATGTCGAGTGGAATCGATCGATCAATTCTTTCGCTGGTCGCGAGAAGTGTTTTAATTCGTCTCCGGGATGATTTTTATTTCTATATTATAACGCTCTTATATACGGCATTTGCTATATATATGGCGTGGGAAAGCAATATGTTTTCGATGCTGTCCCACGCCTTATACTTCGGCCAATGGACGAAGGTCTTTCTGTTCGTAATGCCGGTTATCGCGGTCTTCATCGATCTCTTTTTACTGGTTCACCGTTTCGATCGCCGCCGTCCTCTTGCATTTCGCCGTGTCTTCTCAGCCAAAAGGGTGGCGGGGTTGATTTCCGGCGTTCTGTTGCTGGGTGTCTTGATGTTTTTCCAAGGTAGCTTCACGTCAATCAAGAACATGCTGCCAGCGTTGCGGGGCGGGTTTGTGGATGACCGAGCCCAGGCCGACATCGATGCGTGGCTCCATTTCGGCATCGACCCGTGGGTCTGGCTGCATAGCGTGCTGGGATATGACTGGATCCGGCTTGTCATCGAATTCAATTACAATGTCGCGTGGTTCATCCTGTGCTTTGGGGCATTGTTCTTTGTCGCCACATCACCGTCGGCCGATGGAATCAGAAAACGTTACCTTTTGCTGTTCGCCTTTGTTTGGATCGGCTGCGGCAATGTATTGGCAGGCCTTTTTTTGTCGGCGGGACCTGCTTTTTATGGAGAGGTTGTCGGAGATCATGCGCGCTTCGCCAACCTCATCGCATTTCTGAGCCGGAGCGAGGATGGCAGTTCCGCTGCGGTCGGCTTCCAGGCCTATCTTTGGGAACTTCATGAAAGCGGTAGTGCCGGTTTCGGCAGCGGGATTTCCGCCTTTCCCAGCATTCATGTGGGCCTGATCACATTGAATGCGCTGTTCGTGAACCAGTATTCCCGACGCCTGGGCGTTATCGCTTTCGTCTATGTTGCATTCATCCAGATCAGTTCCGTCTATCTTGGCTGGCACTACGCCATAGATGGCTATGTCTCCATGATTGCGGTGGTGGCCGCCTTTTACGGACTTGCCGCCGTCTTGCGCCCTCGATTTGAATGGAAGCGTCGCGCTCCTGCAGTTGGTTCGCTGCCAGCCGCCTCATAGCGGAGCGATCCGATGTGTATGAAGGGCACACGGCAGGCGTACCGCTTGTACCGTTCCTGTCATAGACAATCGAACCGACCGGTACTATTCCTGCCGTTCATCAAGAATATTAGCGGCGGGTCATCGAAGACGGCTTCCGCCTGCGCGGAGGAATTTCATGGCCGATGCAACATCCAAGACCGTCGGGAAACCCGCGGCAAGCGCCGCAGCGGAAAAGACCGTGCTGCCGATCATTCTGGCGGCAAGCTTTTGCCACATGCTCAACGACATCATGCAGTCGATGATCTCGGCCATCTATCCGATGCTGAAGGCGGACTTCAATCTCGATTTCTGGCAGATCGGAATCCTGACACTTGCCTTCCAGTGCACGGCTTCGCTGCTGCAGCCGGTAATCGGCATCGTCACGGATAAAAAGCCTTACCCCTATTCGCTGCCGGTCGGAATGGCGTCGACCTTCTTCGGGCTGATCCTGCTCGCCTGGGCACCGACTTACGCTATTCTGGTCATTGCTGCGGGTCTCGTCGGCATCGGGTCGGCAGTGTTTCACCCGGAGGCATCCCGGGTCGCACGGCTTGCCGCGGGCGGGCGCTACGGTTTTGCACAGGCGACGTTTCAGGTCGGCGGCAATTTCGGTCAGTCGATCGGGCCGCTGCTTGCCGCCTTCATCATCGTGCCGATGGGGCAGGGCAGCGTCGGCTGGTTTTCCGGCATGGCGCTTCTCGGCATCATCGTGCTCACCTGGATCGCGCGCTGGTACAAGGCGCACATGGCCGCCAACAAGGGACGCAAGAAGGCGCTTGGAGCCCATAACCTTTCGAAGAACACGGTAGTCATTGCGCTTGTCGTGCTGACTATCCTGACCTTCTCGAAAAATGCCTACATGGCTTCTATCAGCAGCTACTACACCTTCTTCGCGATCGAGCGTTTCGGCGTCTCGGTTCAGATGTCGCAGGTCATGCTTTTCGTGTTTCTTGGGGCAGTTGCGCTCGGGACTGTCGTCGGCGGTCCTATCGGTGATAGGTTCGGCTCGAAAGTGGTTATCTGGGTCTCTATCCTCGGCGTGCTTCCGTTCACGCTCGCCATGCCCTATGCCAACCTGCCGATTACGATCGTGCTTTCGGCGATCATCGGCTTCATCATGGCCTCGTCCTTCCCGGCGATCATCGTTATGGCGCAGGAGCTGGTGCCGGGCCGCGTCGGCATGATCGCAGGCATCTTCTTCGGCATCGCTTTCGGGGTCGGAGGCATCGCGGCGGCCGTGCTCGGCGTTCTTGCCGATAGCCACGGGATCGTCTTCGTCTACGGGATCTGCTCCTTCCTGCCGGCGATCGGATTGCTGACTGTGTTTTTGCCCAGCAAGAAGCAGTTGCAGGTGGCATAACAACTCCTTGCATTCTGCATCGCCTTTCCCGAGGTCTGCGCTATATTATCGATCGTTAACGATCACGTGGTCGAGGAGTGGGCACGATGGAATGGAAAGGCCGCCGGCAATCGGACAATGTCGAGGATCAGCGCGGGGCTTCCATGGGAGGAAGCCCTTTTGGTCGCGGCGGGATGCGTATACCGATCGGTGGCGGGCGCCGGGGTGGCGGTGGCCTTAGCATCGGCGGTATTGTCGTGGTGCTGATCATCTGCTGGATAACCGGCATCAACCCTTTGACGCTCTTGTCCGGCGGCGACATCGACCTCGGTGGTGGCAGCAGTCCCCAGCAATCACAACGCGCACCCGTCAATGACGAGATGACAGCTTTCGTCCGCACCGTTCTGGCAGATACCGAAGATACCTGGGATGCGATATTCAAGGCGAACGGGCAGACCTATGAAGACCCGACGCTGGTTCTGTTTTCCGGTCAAGTGAGCTCGGCCTGCGGTTTTGCTTCTTCAGCATCCGGGCCGTTCTATTGCCCCGGAGACCGCAAGCTCTACCTCGACACGACTTTCTTCAATGAGCTTTCGCAGCGTTTTGATGCGTCCGGTGATTTCGCCGAGGCCTATGTGATCGCCCATGAAGTCGGCCATCATGTGCAAAATCTCATCGGTATCCTGCCGAAGTTCAATCAGGCGCGCCAGCGGATGAGCGAAACCCAGGCCAACCAGATGTCAGTCAGGGTTGAGCTGCAGGCCGATTGCTTTGCCGGCGTTTGGGGCAAACACACGGACCAGAAGGGATTGCTCAGCCAGGGTGACCTGGAGGAAGCGCTGAACGCGGCGCAGCAGATTGGTGACGATACGCTGCAGAAGCGCACGCAGGGTTACGTTGTGCCGGAAAGCTTCAACCATGGAACTTCCGCCCAGCGGATGCGCTGGTTCAAACGTGGATTCGAGAGCGGCAATATGAATGCCTGCGATACGTTTTCCGGAGATGTGTAGTGTGGCAGTTATGGCATGTCGGCCATGCTGCTTGATGTGAAGGCTTGGATTGACGTCAGGGAAACGGGACAGGCTCTACACGTCAGGCCTGTTCTGATACCTGGTTCCTGATCCACTGATTGCGGCCGTTTTTCTTTGCCGCGAGCAGCGCACGGTCCGCTCGCTCGAGAACGCTGGATATCGGTCCGCCTTTCGGGGATGTAGAAACGCCGAGCGAAATCGTGACAGGATCGAGAAGGCGGCCTCGGTAAGATAAGGGTGCGCGCTCGACGGCTTGCCTCAGATGTTCCGCAACCTTTTCTGCGTCCGTATCTGTCGCGCCGGATAGGAGGGTCGTGAATTCCTCTCCCCCGAACCGAAACACTTCGCCCTGATTGCCGACCACTTCGAGAAGGATGCGTGCGACGTACTGCATCACAGCATCTCCCGCGTCGTGGCCAAATTGATCGTTGAAGCGCTTGAAATAGTCGATGTCGATCATCAGACATGCAAGCGGGATGCCCGGATTTTCAGCCAATCGATTCAAGGCCTCATCGAGAGAACGTCGGTTCAGGAGACCTGTGAGTGCATCGCGTTTTGCCATTCCAATCAGCCGCTGCCGCAGCTGGAGGTTGGCGACGGCAAGTCCTACGTTTTCTGCAAGCAATTCGAAGTACAGGCGATCCGCATGTGACGCATAATCGCCAGCGGAGGTTTCGAGATAAAGCAGACCGACGATGTCTCCGAGCGCGGTAAGAGGGATACAGAGGTTGCTGGTGTCGGCGATGTGGATGTGGTGACAGGTAACGTCGTCACCGTCCGGCTCGCTCACATGCGGGCGTCCACGACGCAGTGCCCAGCAGTCATCGATCGAAAAATGCAGATCGGATGCAACCGGATCCGACCAATGCCCCAGTGAGTGGAGGATCGTGCCTTGCTCCTTGAGGACGAAAAGGTGACCTGCTGCATCGGGAAATATCTGCGGCATGAAACGCGACACGACGTCGGACAGCTCTTCCTGGTTCTGGCAGGCCTGCACACGATGCATCATCTGCAGCATGAGATCCTTCATGCGCTGATCTTTCCGGCGCTCGGCATCCAACCGCTCCCGTTCCAGCCCGTTGTTCCGGAAGATCTGGATGGCGTGGTTCATCTCACCGATTTCATCCCGCCGCCCGTCGTCCAGAACCTCTACATCGTATTCCTGCCTTGCCAGACGTGTAACGACATTGCTCATTCTGATCAGCGGCATGGCCACTCGCCTGCTCAAGACGAAATACAAAACGGCAAGAAACATCAGGGCGGTCAGAACCAGCATTGACTTGGCAATGGTTCCGAAGAAATCGCTTCGAGCCTTGGCTGCGTCGACGATCCCCTGCGAACGTGCGGTAACACTGGTTCTCACGTCTTCGATTATCTTCAGGAGATCGGTCTGCAAGCGATAATGTTCGTCCCCGAACAGAGCCTGTTGCGCGTCATTCCGCCGGCCTTCGCGATAGGCGCCGATGGCATCCTTTTCGATCTTTGCGGTAGCGTCTGCTGCGCTTCTGATCCGATCGAACATCGCCCCTTCCTCCTGCGACACGCCAAAGCGGGAGAGTTTTTCGAGGCTTCCTTCAAGGTGCCCTTCCTGGTCGTCCTCCACGTAATATCGTGCCAGATGCCGCTCATCGCCACGCATGACGTAAAGACGAGCCTCATCTGTTCTGCTTTCTGCGAGGATGGCCAATTCTTCAGCCAGGGCATCAACCTCCAGATGTTGCTGGATCGCCGTGCGTTCCTGAGATGCGCTTCTTGCCGAGAGGATAAACGTGGAGGCTGATACTGCGGTCAGGACCAGGGTGACCGCATAGGCCAGATGTGTGATCGTACTCAATCGCATGCGGGACGCCATCTGTTAGCCGACGGAGAAAATATCTCCGAACGTCGGTTCAAGGGTCATTGCGCATTCATGTTAGCCCGTTGTGATAAACGGGAAGTCAACGCCGGGACGGTGGTCGATATAACCAATGAGATATCCGTCGAACGTGACGGCATTCCTGCGGCTTGTGGGAGGCTAGCGGATCAGCAGGGCCGTTCCATACAGACCGATTGCAAAAACGGTGTGGGCGAGAAAATTCAGCAGCCGTACCTTTTTCGGGTTGGGTGTCTTCGAGGCCGCCCAGCCGAGGCCCATGCCCGGTTGCATCAGGAACCAGCCGGCCCCTATCGTGACGATGCCGAGGATCCAGGCGGGCAGGAAGGTCGGTGACCTCATCCAGTCGGATCCCATGATCAGCACGAGAGCGACGCCGTAGAGGATGCCCACGGCATAATGGCCGATCCAGCCCAGCGCCAGTTCGTGACGATAGGGTTCTGCGGCTGAAATGCTGTCGTGGAAGACCTTGCCTTTTGCCAGATGCCGGAACCAGCGGCCTGCAGGTGCCCAGTTCGGCTTCGGCTGCTGGTACACGAAATGCAAAATAATTGCCCAGATATCCATCAGCATCGTTGCCCCGATGCCGATCAATACGCCTTGCCAGATAAGTCCAACCATTAAATTCTCCCCCTGCCTGTCGATGGATATAACCGCGATTCCTCAATCAATCGCACCAAAAACTTTCAAATGTTCCCTTATTGTTCTGGTTTTCTTTTTCCGCTATGTAGGCAGTTCAGCGACACGATCGTCTTTCCAGAGCGAGAAGTTGAGAGATACATCCGATGCTCGAACCGAAATTCGTCCGCCGTGGCCTTTTCCTCGTTTTCATCATCCTGTTTCTCGATATCATCGGTATCGCGATCATCATGCCTGTCCTGCCGGCCTTTCTGCAGGAGTTGACGGGTGATGACGTCAGTGCCGCCGCGATCGATGGCGGCTGGCTTCTCCTGATCTATTCGGCAATGCAGTTCTTGTTCGCACCTCTGCTCGGCAATCTTTCCGACCGGTTCGGGCGTCGGCCGATTTTGCTCATCTCGGTGCTGACTTTTGCGATCGACAATCTGATCTGTGCCGCCGCAACCAGTTTCTGGATGCTGTTTGTCGGCCGGGCCTTGGCAGGATTTTCGGGCGGCAGTTTTGCGACCTGTTCCGCCTATATTGCCGATATCAGCGACGACAGGACGCGGGCGCGCAATTTCGGACTGATCGGTATCGCTTTCGGGGTCGGTTTTACGATCGGGCCGGTCATCGGCGGATTGCTGGGTGAGTTCGGTCCGCGCGTACCGTTTCTAGGCGCAGGTTTGCTGTCGCTCGCCAACTTCATCGCTGCATGGTTCCTGCTGCCGGAAACGCTGGAGCGGCATAACCGGCGTGCTTTCGACTGGCGGCGCGCCAATCCGCTCGGGGCTTTGCGCCAGATGCGCCACTATTCCGGCATCGGCTGGATTATGCTGGTGATGTTTCTCTACTGGCTATCTCATGCCGTGTATCCGTCGGTCTGGTCCTTCGTCTCAACCTATCGATACGGCTGGAGCGAGGCGCAGATAGGCCTCTCGCTCGGGCTTTTCGGAATTTGCGCGGCGCTGGTCATGGCGCTTATCCTGCCGCGATTGATCCCGGTTCTCGGCGAATGGCGAACAAGCGTGCTCGGGATCTGCTTTTCCTGTCTCGGTCTCGCTGGCTACGCCTTCTCCTGGCAAGGGTGGATGGTCTATGCCGTGATCTTGCTGACCACGATCGAGAATGTGGCTGATCCCGCCCTGCGCAGCATCGCCTCGGCCAAAGTGCCGCCGTCGGCGCAGGGGGAGTTGCAGGGCGCAATGACGAGTATGACCAGCCTGACGACCATCATTGGTCCGGCCATATTCACCCAGCTTTTCAGTGGTTTCACCGGGGAGGGTGCAATCATCGAGTTTGCCGGCGCGCCTTACCTGATGGCAGCCATCTTCATGGCGCTGGCGGCGATCGTATTTGTGACACGCATATCGCGGGATACATCTGCGGCAGCTGTGATCCATCAGGTTTCGTGAAGTCGCCCGCACAAAATCTGTTGGATCGGCTCGCGGCCTTGCCCGAAAATCGTGCCATCTTTATAGGCAATATGCTGCGCCGCTAACCATTTTCGGGAAGCGGCCTTTTCTTTTATCGAGGTTTTGAAATGTCGAGCTCGCTCAACACGGTCGCATTCGAGAGCCGGGATAACTCCTGGACCGAGCACCTGCGCTCCACGTTTGCTCTAGGGATTCCGCTTGTCGGTGCACAGTTGGCACAAATGGCGATTCACACGACCGACGTCATCCTCGTCGGCTGGCTCGGCACAACCGAGCTTGCATCGGTGGTCATCGCCACGCAGGTGTTCTTCATCGTGTTCATTTTCGGTACCGGCTTTACCAGCGCGGTCATTCCGCTTGTCGCACAGGCGCTTGGTCACAATGACAAGGTCGGTGTCCGCCGCGCTGTGCGCATGGGGCTTTGGGTCGTTATTGCCTATTGTGCGCTGATGGCGCCGATCCTGTGGTTTTCAGAACCGATCCTGCTTGCATTGGGGCAGGCGCCGGACGTTGCTGCAAACGCTCAAGGCTATCTGCGGATCGCCCAATGGGGCATGTTCCCGGCGCTGGGCCTGTTTGCGATCCGCAGCTTCGTGACCGGGCTGGAAAAGGGGAGCATCGTTCTCTACGTCACGCTCGGCATGTTCGCGATCAATTTCGTGGTCGCCTACCTGACGATTTTCGGCCATTTCGGTGCGCCGCAGCTTGGGCTTTATGGTGCGGCGCTCGCGGCTGTCTGTGCCAATGTCACGGGGTTCGTCATTATCGTGGCCTATGTGCAGATGCATGAGACGACACGCTCCTACGAAATCTTCGTGCGCTTCTGGCGTCCCGACTGGCCGATCATTCGGGAAGTCTTTCATCTCGGTCTGCCGATCAGCTTCACCATTCTGGCCGAAACCAGTTTGTTTGCCGCCGCTTCGCTGCTGATGGGCATGATCGGCAAGCTAGAGCTGGCAGCCCATGGTATTGCGCTTCAACTCGCGTCGATCGCCTTCATGATCCCGCTCGGGCTTGCCCAGGTCGCAACTGTCCGCGTCGGGCTTGCCAATGGTCGCGGAGATGATCTTGGAGTGAGGCGGGCAGGAATTGCAGTACTGGTCGTCAGCGTCGTCTTTGCGGTCGTCGGCAGCGTCCTTTACGCGGCCTTCCCGTATTTCTGGGGCGGCCTGTTTCTGGATACGAAGCAACCCGATGCCGCCGCCGTGTTGGCGCTGGCCGCGCCGCTGATCGTCATCGCAGGGGCATTCCAACTGGTCGATGGCTTGCAGGCCGTCGGCGCCGGGCTGCTGCGCGGTCTCAAGGATACGAAGATCCCGATGATCCTGGCGCTGATCGCCTATTGGCCTATCGGTTTCGTCTGCGCCTATGTCTTTGCGTTTCCACTTGGGTTCGGCGGAAAGGGCGTCTGGTTCGGCTTCGTGCTGGGGCTTGCCGCTGCTGCGATCTTCCTCTGCATCCGCTTCTGGATATTGGTGAAGAGCCAAAAAGAAATGGCCCGCTGAAAAGCGGGCCATCTTCAAACCGTCAAGTTCTGTCGATCAGCGCTCGGCAAGAGCGGGTTCCCCCTTCTTCTCGCGCACCAGATTGATGAAGCGGCGGAAGAGGTAGTGGCTGTCCTGAGGACCCGGCGATGCTTCCGGGTGATGCTGTACCGAGAAGACCGGCTTGCCGGAAAGGCGCAGGCCGCAATTGGTGCCGTCGAAAAGCGAGATGTGTGTCTCTTCAACACCTTGCGGCAGCGATTTCGAGTCGACTGCAAAGCCGTGGTTCATCGAAACGATTTCCACTTTGCCGGTCGTATGGTCCTTGACCGGATGGTTGGCGCCGTGATGGCCCTGGTGCATCTTCTCGGTCCTGGCGCCGAGCGCGAGGCCAAGCATCTGGTGGCCCAGGCAGATACCGAAAGTCGGGATGTCGGTCTTGATGATTTCCTGGATAACCGGAACTGCATATTCGCCGGTTGCAGCCGGGTCGCCCGGGCCGTTGGACAGGAAGATGCCGTCCGGCTTCAGCGCCAGAATGTCTTCTGCGGCGGTCTGGGCCGGGACGATCGTGACCTTGCAATCGAGGCCGGTGAACAGGCGCAGGATGTTGCGCTTCACACCGTAATCGATGCAGACGACGTGATGCTTGGCGTCTTCGGCCTTCAGTTCGCTGTAACCTTCATTCCAGACCCAGGGCTTTTCCGTCCACTGCGAGGACTGTCCGGAAGTCGCTTCCTTGGCGAGGTCGAGGCCTTCGAGACCGCTCCAAGCTTTCGCCTCGGCCTTCAATGCCTCGATGTCGAAGACGCCGTTCGGATCGTGGGCGATAACGGCATTCGGCGCGCCGTGTTCGCGGATCCAGGCGGTCAGCGCGCGGGTGTCTACGCCGGACAGGCCGACAATGCCGCGGCTCTTCAGCCAGTCGTCGAGATGCTTTGCAGCGCGGTAATTGGACGGGTCGGTAATGTCGGCCTTGAAGATCACGCCGACCGCGCCGCGGCGAGCGGCCGGCGTCAGGTCTTCGATGTCTTCGTCATTGGTGCCGATATTGCCGATATGCGGGAAGGTAAAGGTTACGATCTGGCCAAGATAGGACGGGTCGGTGAGGATTTCCTCGTAACCGGTAAGCGCCGTGTTGAACACGACTTCCGCCGGAACCTTGCCGGTCGCGCCGATACCGGTTCCTTCGATGACTGTGCCGTCCGCAAGAACGAGGAGGGCGGTGGGCTTCTTCGGGGTCCAGGGAGCAGTGCCGGTCATGTCTATCCTTCTGACCCATCGCTCCCGTCTCGGCGAAGACAGGCTGCAGGGGTTCATCTTGTCGCAGAAAAAGGCGCAAGCGTTGTCGCTGGCGGCTCTTCAATCCAAATGTCGTGCAGGTGCGGGAAAATAAACAAAGGCTAAGGCGCGGTCAATCGCATCCGTTAAAGAATCACCCTCATTCGCAGGACAAAAGCGGGAAAAGATTGATCGGTCTGCCCGCCTGATCTATCACCACCGCCAACAGCCCTCGGAAGGGCACTGCGGGATGTTCGGCCCGCGCCATGACGGAGAATACGAAGATGATGCGCGAAAAGCTCACTGAATCCATGAAAGAAGCGATGAAGGCCAAGGACAGTCGCCGGCTTTCCACCGTTCGCCTGATCCAGAGCGCGATCAAGGATCGCGACATCGCCAATCGCGGCGTCGGCAAGGAGGCGGCGAGCGATGACGAGATCCTGCAGATCCTGCAGAAGATGGTGAAGCAGCGCGAAGAGTCGGCCAAGATCTATGAGGATGCCGGCCGCGCGGAGCTTGCAACCCAGGAGCGCGAAGAGATCGACGTGCTCAAGACCTTCATGCCGGAGCAGCTCTCCGACGACAAGGTGGACGAGATCGTTGCCGCGGTTGTCGCCGAGATCGGCGCTGCCGGCATGAAGGACATGGGCAAGGTCATGGCAGTTCTTCGCGAGCGTTATGCCGGCCAGATGGATTTCGCCAAGGCTTCCGGCGTCATCAAGGCGAAGTTGAGCTAAGGTCAATACTTGCCTGATTGAGTATCGCGGCGCCTGCGGGCGCCGCAATCGTTTTGCCGAGGGCTGTGAATAGCGGGTAAGATATGTCTCGCCCGTGGCGCTGCCTGTTACTTCCGCCTATATGAGTAGTCATGCGCTTTTCAAACACGTTCCTAGACGAGATACGCGACCGGGTGCTGATCTCCACCGTGATCGGCCGGCGTGTGACGTGGGATCGTCGCAAGACGAATGTGTCGCGCGGGGACTATTGGGCCTGCTGCCCGTTCCATGGCGAGAAGAGCCCGAGCTTTCATTGCGAGGACCGCAAGGGCCGGTATCACTGCTTCGGTTGCGGTGTCTCCGGCGACCATTTTCGTTTTCTCACAGATCTCGAGGGATTGAGCTTTCCGGAAGCCGTGCAGCAGATTGCCGATCTTGCCGGTGTCGCCATGCCGCAACCGGATCCGCAGATGGAGAAGCGCGAGAAGGAGCGGACCTCGCTGCAGGACGTCATGGAATTGGCGACGCTCTATTTCCAGGACCAGTTGCAGAGCTCCAATGGGGCCAAGGCGCGGGCCTATCTTCGGGACCGCGGGTTGACGGGCCGGACGATCGAGACGTTCCGGCTGGGCTATGCGCCGGAAAGTCGCAATGCACTGAAGGAGTATCTTGCGGGCAAGGGTGTGCCGAAAGAGCAGATCGAGGCCTGCGGCCTCGTGCGCCATGGGTCGGATATTCCTGTTTCCTATGATTATTTCCGCGATCGCATCATGTTCCCGATCTTGTCGTCGCGCGACAAGGTGATTGCTTTTGGCGGACGCGCCATGGCTGCGGATGCGATGGCGAAATACATGAATTCGCCCGATACCGAACTCTTTCACAAGGGGCAAGTGCTTTACAACTTCTCGCGTGCCAGGCGGGCTGCCCAAGCGTTGGGCGATCGCAAGCAGAGCGGCACCCTGATTGCTGTCGAAGGCTATATGGATGTGATCGCGCTTTATCAGGCGGGCGTCGAGAATGCCGTCGCGCCGCTCGGTACGGCTCTGACGGACAATCAGCTCGATCTTCTCTGGAAGGTAAGCCCGCAACCGGTGCTTTGCTTTGACGGCGATGGCGCAGGCATTCGTGCTGCCAATCGCGCGGCCGATCTTGCTCTGCCTGCGATCAAGCCCGGAAAATCTGTCAGTTTCGCTCTGCTTCCCGATGGCAAGGACCCGGACGATCTGGTGAAGAACGAGGGCAGGGCGCCGTTTGACCGGGTTTTGTCCGAGGCGCGACCGCTCGTCGAAATGATCTGGCAGCGGGAAACAGCGGGCGCAGCATTCGAGACGCCGGAACGGCGGGCAGAACTCGATGCGCGGCTGAGGCAGATCGTTTCGGTCATCGCCGACGAAAGCGTACGCTACCATTACCAGCAGGATATCCGGAACCGCCTTGGTGCGTTCTTTAACCAGTCGGGCAGGACAGGCGGAGAGCGTCGCCAGAGCTTCCAGCGCAACAATAATGCCGCAGCGGATCGCAAAGGTGGGCGCGGCGGTGCGCAGCCGGGCGGATCGGTGGTCGCCGGTGCCATGATCGAAAGCGGTACGGCAGGAAGCGCCAGGCTGAACCAGATGCTGAAGCTTTCGTCACAAGCGCGGCCGCCATTGCGCGAAACCGTGCTGGCGCTGACGATCGCGAACCACCCGCAATTGCTACTCGATGAATATGACGAGATTTCATCGGTCGATTTCGAGAACAAGGACTTGCAGCGCTTCTGGTCGTCGCTGCTTTCGATTGTTGGTCAACTTGGGGTAAAGCTCTCCGTCGAGGCGGTTCGCGACGGTCTTGTCGCTGACGGCTTTTCCGATCTGCTTGCCGCAATGACCCAGCAGGTGCGCAATGCTCGCCTATGGACGGCGACAGAGGAGGCCGACCCACAGGATGCCTTGCACGCCTATCGCCAGACGAGGGCGCTGCATTCGCGTAACAAGGAACTCCGTTTGCAGAAGATGGAGCTACGGCGCGAGATCGAGGAGCTTACCGTCGACGAGGAGGAGCGTGGTGAAATTCTTCTTAGGGCACTTCTGGAAATCCAGAACGAGATTACCCGGCTGGAGGCGCAGGAAGCGATCATCGATGGTTTCGGCGTCCTGTCGGGACGGGTGAAAGGTGCAGCAGTCAGTCATTGATTGAAGGGATGGGGAGCAAAACGCGTCAGATTTTGCTGTTTGATCCAGCTTTTTTGCCTTGCTGCGGTTTAGCGCTCTTGCGTTTTGGTTAACCCTTGTCTTATGGGAAAGCCTGCCTACATATTCGTCGAAACTGGTGAACATGCCTGTCGCGGGCAGGTGTAACGCGTCTTTTTCCAATTTTCCGGTGTAAAACGTCGGGGAAAAGCTTGACGGATCGTTAATTTGTGGGAATCACCATTTCAAGGCAAGTTAGGCGGATTGGGTCGATTGTGTCGGTGCTGCCGGCAATCCGAGGCGTATGTTCCGAGCAAGGCAGCCGTCTATGGTAATTCGGAATTAAAGGTCATTCCGTTACGAGTGGGCAAGTGATTCGCGGTTAGGGTATGAAGCCTTCAACCGCCGGCCATCAACGTGGCCCATCTGGTGCGGCGCAGTGGCGTTCAGGGAAAGTGACGAAATACATGGCAACAAAAGTCAAAGAAAACGAAGAAGCCGAGAACGAACGCGAAGCCTCGCATGACGGTCCGCTTCTCGATCTTTCTGATGACGCGGTCAAGAAGATGATCAAGGCCGCGAAAAAACGCGGCTATGTGACCATGGACGAGCTGAATTCGGTTCTGCCTTCGGAGGAAGTAACTTCCGAGCAGATCGAAGACACGATGGCAATGCTGTCCGACATGGGCATCAACGTTGTCGAGGACGAGGAAGCCGAGGAAGGCGCCAGCCGCGACGACGACGACAGCTCCGAGAGCGACGACAACGAAAGCGAAGGCGGCGAACTGACGACGTCTGCCGGCACCGCTGTCGCGACCGCCAAGAAGAAAGAGCCGACCGACCGTACGGACGACCCGGTGCGCATGTATCTGCGCGAAATGGGATCGGTCGAACTCCTGTCGCGCGAAGGCGAAATCGCGATTGCGAAACGCATCGAGGCTGGCCGCGAAACCATGATCGGCGGTCTCTGCGAGAGCCCGCTAACCTTCCAGGCATTGATCATCTGGCGCGACGAGCTCAACGAGGGCACGACGCTGCTGCGCGAGATCATCGACCTCGAAACGACGTATTCGGGGCCTGAGGCAAAGGCTGCTCCGCAGTTCCAGAGCCCGGAAAAGATCGAGGCCGACCGCAAGGCTGCCGAGGAAAAGGAAAAGAGCCGCAAGGCTCGCATGTCTGCTGCCAATGACGACGACATCACGTCCGTCGGCGGCGAGATGCCACTCGAGGAGGAAGAAGAGGACGACGACGAGTCGAGCCTGTCTCTCGCCGCGATGGAAGCGGAACTGCGTCCGCAGGTCATGGAAACGCTTGACCTGATCGCCGACACCTACAAAAAGCTTCGCAAGCTTCAGGACCAGCAGGTCGAGGCGCGTCTCTCCTGTTCGGGTACGCTGTCCTCGGGGCAGGAGAAGCGCTCCAAGGAGCTGAAGGACGAGCTGATCACGGCGGTGAAGTCACTGTCTCTCAACCAGAATCGCGTCGATTCCCTGGTCGAGCAGCTTTACGACATTTCCAAGCGTCTGATGCAGAACGAAGGTCGTCTGCTGCGTCTGGCGGAATCCTACGGCGTCAAGCGCGACAGCTTCCTTGAGCAGTATCAGGGTGCCGAACTCGATCCGAACTGGATGGAAACGATCGGCAATCTTGCAGCCAAGGGCTGGAAGGAATTCGCCAAGGCGGAAACCCGCACGATTTCGGATATCCGCTCGGAAATCCAGAATCTTGCGACCGAGACCGGTATTTCCGTCGCCGAATTCCGCCGCATCGTGTCGATGGTGCAGAAGGGCGAGCGTGAAGCGCGTATCGCCAAGAAGGAGATGGTGGAAGCCAACCTTCGTCTCGTCATCTCGATCGCCAAGAAATACACGAACCGTGGCCTGCAGTTCCTCGACCTCATTCAGGAAGGCAATATCGGCCTGATGAAGGCTGTCGACAAGTTCGAGTATCGCCGTGGTTACAAGTTCTCGACCTATGCGACCTGGTGGATCAGGCAGGCGATCACCCGTTCGATCGCCGACCAAGCCCGCACGATCCGTATTCCGGTGCACATGATCGAAACGATCAACAAGATCGTCCGTACATCGCGCCAGATGCTGCACGAGATCGGCCGCGAGCCTACGCCGGAAGAACTGGCCGAAAAGCTCGCCATGCCGCTCGAAAAGGTGCGCAAGGTCCTGAAGATTGCCAAGGAGCCTATCTCGCTCGAAACCCCGGTGGGTGACGAAGAGGATAGCCATCTCGGCGACTTCATCGAAGACAAGAACGCGCTTCTGCCGATCGACGCCGCCATCCAGGCGAACCTGCGCGAGACGACGACCCGCGTTCTGGCATCGTTGACGCCGCGCGAAGAACGCGTTCTGCGTATGCGCTTCGGTATCGGCATGAACACGGACCATACACTGGAAGAAGTCGGTCAGCAGTTCTCGGTGACCCGCGAACGTATCCGGCAGATCGAGGCAAAGGCGCTCCGGAAGCTGAAGCACCCAAGCCGCTCCAGGAAGCTGCGGTCGTTCCTCGACAGCTGAGGCTTGAGGAAACCGTCTTCAAATTATCGCGATAAGCCCGGCAGACGAAAGTCCGCCGGGCTTTTTATTGTTTGCTGCGGGGTTCAGGGACTTCATGCCGCCGTTCTTTCATCCTACATCGTTTGGCATGCAGGAAGGATCACCGAAGCCACGTCACAAGCTCTATGGAGGCATTGCCGCCTCCGTAGCTCTGCATGTGATCATTGCGGTGGCTCTCTTCGTGCGCCTTCCCGCTGCCGAGATGCCGACACCCGAGGAGGAAAGCGTCTCCGTCGAGATCGTGCCGTCGCCCGAAGAGGAAAAGCCGACTGAGGAAAAGCCAGCCGAGCAGGAGCAGGCGTTGAACCTCACCATGCCGGAGCAGACGCCCGAAGAGCAGCAGGCGCCGCCACCGCCGGAACCTGAGCAACAGCCCGTGGAGGAGGCCAAGGCCGAAACGCCTCCTCCTCCGCCGCCTCCGCCCGCCCCGGAAGAAAAGGCGGAAGCCGAAAAGCCTCCGCCGGCAGAGGAGCCTGCGCCGCCGCCGGAAGAGCAGGCGCAAGAGCCGGAACCGGCTCCAACACCAGAGCCTGCCCCGGAAAACCCGGCGCCGACCGACGAGCAACAGGCGAATGGCCGGCCCCTGCCGGTTCTACGGCCCGTGTTCGAGTTCGGCCAGGAAGCCAAGGGATCAGATGTCTCCCCTGACGGCAATGCCTCGGAGGTGGCGGAGGAGGCAAAGGTCGAGGATACGGAAAGCCCGTCCGAGGAAAGCGAAGAGGCCGCGAAATCAGAGAACGAAGCGCCGGCCGATGCTGCCGCCCCGAACCTGCCGCAGGATGTCGCGCCGCCTTCTCTCGAAACGGCCAATGCCGATCCTCTGGCAACCAGCGAGGACGGAACGATCGAGGGTATTCTGGCAGATATCGCCGCCGAACCGGTGGTAAAACCTCCAGAAGAGGAAAAACCGGCCGAGGACAAGGCATCGGCCGGTAAGCCGATGAAGGAAGCCAAGCGGCTGTTTTCCCAGGCGGATACATCCGACGCACTGGCCACGAGCGCCATGGGCGCTATTCCGCGCGGCGTGCGGGCAAGCCAGCTCTGCACCACCGAACTGAGGGAGCAATTGCGGCATGGCTCGCCGGCCTTTCAGCCGGAGATACTGCCATCCTATTCGCTGCCGGAAGGAAACGTCCTCGATATCCGCAGCGCCGCCTTTCGTTCTGGGGCGCAGTGGTATGACGTACGCTTCCGTTGCGAGATCGATGACAATGCGACGAAGGTGGTCTCGTTCGGCTTAGAAGTCGGTAATGCCGTGCCGCGCAGTCAGTGGAAGGCCCGGCGGTTTCCGGAATTCTGAGATGTCGTCTATCGCGTCTCGGCCTTGTCGAGCATCTGGACCAGTTCTCGGATCACATCCAGGGCTTCGTTGAGCACGACCAGCATCTCGTCCGAGGGGATCGAATCGAGATTCTCGATCGCATCGGTAAGCTTTGCCACGATGTCCGTGGTGAGCGCTGAAGTGCTGTCGAATGCCGCCATCCCGATCGTCTCCTGCCACTTGCCGTGTCCCGCGAGATTGTCAACGCGCTGACGGTTAGTCAACGACCTTCATCTTGCAGCATGTGAAGGATGTTTCGATGGCGGAAAATAAACGAAATGGTGGGCCCGGAGGGACTCGAACCCCCAACCAAGCGGTTATGAGCCGCCGGCTCTAACCATTGAGCTACAGGCCCTGCCGGTTCCGGCAGCGGTGTGACGCAATGGCTCGTCTCACCTTGACGCTCGCTCTAACCCAATTCTAGACCGGTAACAAGCGCTTGCCGCAATAGCTTCACAATGAAGCTGCAGATAGGGTTCGGTATTGCCATCAAACCTCTTCCCTTTGTCGTGTCCTGTGTCGGTCATGACGAGGGGAAGAGGTGTTTAAAGTGTAGAGACAAGGAAAACCGATGAAGCCTTTCACCCATTTCGCTTACGCAGCACTCCTTATGCCCGTGGTGTTTGCCGGTCCCTTGTCCAGCAGTGTTTCTGCACAGGAAAGCCAAGCGCCACGGGAAGCGCAGATCAATGTGTCGGGAGAGGGCGAGATAGCCGTTGTGCCGGATATGGCCATCCTGTCGCTGACGGTTCTGCAGCAGGCGGAAACGGCGGAGGCCGCGCTGACGGCCAATAATGCCGCCATGCGCAACGTCGTCGGTGCCCTGCGCGAGCGCGGCGTCGAAGAGCGAGATATTCAGACGAGCCAGTTCCAGATCTTTCCGCGTCACGAGCAGACGGAGGCAAAGGAAGGCAATTCCGAGCCCGGCAAGATCGTCGGATATCAAGTCAGCAATGCGTTGACCGTGAGGGTGCGGGATCTTTCGAAGCTTGGTGCGCTTCTCGACCAGTCGGTCAAGCTTGGTGTCAATGAAGGTGGGCAGATCAGCTTCACGAACGACAATCCCGAATCCGCTCTCACCGAAGCTCGCAAGAAGGCCGTCGCCCAGGCTCTTGCCAAGGCAAAGACCCTGACGGAGGCTGCCGGCGTCAAGCTTGGGCGGATCATCGAAATGAGCGAAAATTCTGTTCGCCCAATGGCCCAGCCGATGATGCGTATGGCGATGGCAAAGGAAATGGCAGCGGATTCCGTTCCTGTTGCGGCGGGAGAAAGCACCTATTCGGTCACCGTCAACGTGACCTTCTCGCTTCAGCAGTAAGCTCTCCGTCGAAGAAGGCCTTAAAATGAAAACCCGACCAGGAGACTGGCCGGGTTTTCATCTGAATTTGGAAATTTCAGGTCAGAGACCGCGCCTCAGCGGCGAATGACCGGGCAACCGCGTTCGTTGGCGAAGACCACGCGATCGCGGCCATGCCGGTCGCGTCCGACGACAACGATCGCGCGGCGGGAGGCGTCAGCGATGCGGACGCGCCTCAGACCCATACGCTCCGCTTTATCCAGCGCACGTGCCGGCGAGCAACCTGGGCGGCCGTGATGACGGCGCCAGTCGCGGTCGCGACCATGATGCCGGTCGTGATATTGTACGTAGATGCCATTGCCATTGATGCCGAAGCCGCGATCCGAGGCGGCGGCCGTGGAGGCAGTGGCGGAGATACCGCTCAGGGCGACGATCGCGGCAAGTCCGATCCTGGTGAGCAAACTGGTCATGGATAATACTCCGGTTGCAGCATTTTTCTGTTCGCCATGTCAGGCGATATCCGGACATTAGGCGTGGCAGCCTGAATGGATACCCAAAGACATGTTCAGGTTCGGTTCAGCGCAGCAAATGGCGATTCCGGTCAGGCCGAGAGGTGCAGGACGATCTCGCGACGATGCGGCTGGTCGCGATGTTCGAAAAGATAGATGCCCTGCCAGGTCCCGAGCATAAGGCGCCCCGCGTTGACGGGAATGCCGATCGAAACCGTTGTCAGTGCAGCCTTGATGTGGGCCGGCATGTCATCCGGTCCTTCGGCCGTGTGAACGACCCAACTCATGTCGGGGTGGATCGACGGAGGAACCAATCGGCCAAAAAAGGTTTTCAGGTCACGCTGCACGTCAGGATCCGCATTTTCCTGAATGAGCAGGGAGCAGGACGTGTGCCGGACAAAGACGGTCAGCAGTCCCTGGCCGATATGATGATTGCGGACGAAGGTCTCCGCCTGATCGGTGAACTCATAAAGACCCTGGCCATGGGTGGAAACGGCAAGCATCGTTTGTGGCATCGAGCCTTCCTTTCTCCGTCCGATCCTCTTTCCACCGATCTCGCCCGCCGCGTGCTGGACCACATCCGGATTTCAAATCGGCTTTCTTCAGAATCAGCGGAAGCGGGACCGCGCAGGCGAAGATGATCGTCAGGATTAAGAAACGTCAATATAGGCGGGATGGCTTTCGGGTCGATGAAGCCGATTGCCGGGTTCTCCATTCTGTTGCAGGCAGAGCAGCAGGAGGTCGGTGATCGAGATCAGATCAGCGTTGTTCTGGCGAGAATGCGCTCTCACCGATGTGCCGATTCTTGTGCGGCGGCGCCTCTGTCCTATCTAAAACTGAAAGTTCAACAAGCCAGCGAGAGAGCATGCCACTGCACCAACGTATCCGTCGGAGGTTTATCGATCGGTTCATGACCTTCGAACCTATCGGCCTCATCACTTTTGCCTTGATGACGGGTGGAATCTTCGCGTTCCTGACGCTGACCGGGGAGGTGCGGGAAGGGGATACGCGTGCCTTTGACGAGGAAATTCTGCTGGCGCTGAGACAGACGACGGATCTTGCACTGCCGATCGGCCCATCCTGGGTAGCGCATGCGGTGGGTGATATTACGGCGCTCGGCGGCGTAACCGTCCTGTCGCTGATGACCGTTCTCGCCGTTGTCTATCTTTTGCTGGCTCGCCAAAGAGCGATCGCCATCTTCATGTTTCTCTCGATTGCCGGCGGATGGCTGGTGAGCAGTGCCCTCAAGCTTGGTGTTGCGCGGCCACGGCCGGATATCGTGCCGCATCTGGTGGAGGTTCACGACATGAGCTTTCCAAGCGGCCATGCGATGCTTTCAGCAGTTACCTACCTGACGCTGGCGGCGCTGCTGTCGCGTGCGGAACAATATCGCGCCACACGAATATTCTTGCTGGCAGCGGGCATTTTCCTGACGCTCATTATCGGCTTGTCGCGCCTCTACCTCGGCGTTCATTATCCGACCGACGTGCTGGGCGGCTGGTGCGCCGGTGCTGTCTGGGCCGCGGGCTGCTGGCTGCTCGCACGCCGCTTCATCGAACGAAAGCCTAAAGATGTCGTCCCTCTGAAGTAATATACCTTTGGCGAAATCCTCATACGGATAGGATCCAGCGGCCTCCATCCCGCGTATCAAAAAGCATATGATGGAGGATGCCGTGACGAAAACGACGAAGGGAACGAAGCTCGCCTGGATTACCGGAGGAAGCTCGGGTATTGGCCGCGCGGTTGCGCTGAAGCTAGCGGATCGTGGCTGGCACGTAGCCGTGAGTGCCCGCTCGAAGGAGAAGCTTGCAGCAGTTGCGGCAGAGCGGCCCGGTCTCATTCATGCCTATCCTCTCGATATTACGAATGGACATGCGTTGAAGGATGCTGTGCAGGAGATAGAGTGTTTGCACGGCCCGATCGATCTCGCCTTGTTTTCGGCAGGCGGTTACGTGCGTGAAAGTGCGCGTGGGTTCGATGCCAAAAAGCTGGCCGAGCTATTCAATCTGAATGTCATCGGTACCGGCCATGCCCTGGAGGCGGTGATGGGGCCGATGATTTCGCGGCATTGCGGGCATATTGCCGTGGTTGCCTCTGTTGCCGGATATATCGGTTTGCCCGGTGGTGGGGTTTATGGGGCAACGAAATCGGCGCTCATCACCCTCTGCGAGGCATTGCGACCGCAGTTGGAGCGGGAAGGGGTGCTGTTGCAGGTCATCAATCCCGGTTTCGTCGATACGCCGATGACCAAGACAAACGATTTTCCGATGCCTTTCCTGATCAAGGAAGATGAGGCGGCAGAAGCCATCATGAAGGGGCTCGACGGCAAACGGTTCGAAATCGTCTTCCCGTGGAAGATGAAAGTGTCGATGCAGCTGCTTGCGGCGATGCCTTACGCCTTCAGCCTTGCCATTACTCGCAGGATGCTGAGAAAGGAGTGATGTTATCGAGCGAGCCGGAACTGCACCACGTCGAGGCGGCTGGTGCGAAAGCCGGCGGCGCAATATTGCAGGTAATAGTGCCACATGCGGAAGAAGCGCTCGTCGAAGCCGAGAGACACGATCCTCTGCCAGTTTTCCCTGAAGGCCTTGTCCCACAGAAGCAGTGTGCGCTCGTAGTCGCGGCCGAAACAGAAGCGGTCTTCAACCGAGAGGCCGGCTGTTTGCGCCGCGTTTTCGAATGCCGGAACGCTCGGAAGCATGCCGCCGGGAAAGATGTAGGCCTGGATGAAATCTGCATGGCTGCGGTAATGGGCAAAGCGTTCTTCGGCTATCGTGATAACTTGCACGAGTGCTTGTCCCATCGGGGAAAGTAGGGATCTGATCCGATCGAAATAGGTGGGCCAGTTCTCTTCACCGACCGCTTCGAACATCTCAATCGAAACGATCTTGGTAAATGTGCCCCGGCAGTCGCGATAGTCCTCCAGCCGGATATCGGCGCGGCCTGCAAAACCTGCTTGCCTCAGCCGCGTTTCGGCGAATGCGGCCTGTTCCTTTGAAAGCGTCAGGCCGGTCACGCGGCATCCGGTTGCGCGAATGGCCTCTTCGGCAAAGCCGCCCCAGCCGCAGCCGATCTCGAGCACATGGTCGTCCTTGCCGATATCCAGCTCTTCGATGATGCGTCGATACTTGGCTTTCTGCGCATCGGCGAGGTTTTCCCGCGAGCTGGAGAACAGGGCGGAAGAATAGGTCATCGTCTCGTCGAGCCAAAGACCGTAGAACTCGTTGCCGAGATCATAGTGGTAGGCGATATTGCGGCGGCTGCCGGCCTTCGAATTGCGGTTCAGCCGATGGCGCATGCGAGTGAGGAATGCGGTGAGAGGGCTTGCCTTCATGAGGCCGTGCCATCGCGCTTCGTTGGCGATCACGAGATCCATGACCGCGCCGAGATCCGGGGTTTCCCATTCGCCTTCCAGGTAGGACGTCGCGAAGCCGAGGCTGCCGCCTGTAGCCAGGCGGCGGAGAGGGCGCATGGTCCTGAATTCGATCGTGGCCGCCGGGCCGCTTGTCTCTCCAATGAAACGTGCTTCCCGTCCGCTGGCAAAGCGGAGCGTCAACTGGCCCGTCGCCAGCCGCTTGGCCCACCGGCAGAGAGTTTTCTCGAAAAGCGAGAAGGCCGGCACCGGCATTTCAAGCTTGTGATCGACATCCGACATCAGCGGGTCTCCGGCCGTGAGTGGTGGGTAACTATGGTTGTTGCTCTTGATGAGGCTGCGGGTGCGTGCCGGTGAACCGGCACCCGTTTCAGCCACAAAAGAAGCGCCTCCCAATGAATGGCGGCGGTCACTTTGAGCGTCATCAGCGGATATTTGAGGAACGCCGCAGCAAGGCTACGATCGGTGAGAGGCGTGCGCTTACCCTGGAACATCGCGTAGAGAAACATGCCGTCAGCGTCGGATTCCCTGATGGCGATCCGCACATCATCTGCGGGCATCCGCACTGTGAAATCGTAACGGCAATTCATCGGCACGAATGGCGAAACGTAGAGGTCCTTGCTGCAGGAATGGCTTATCTGGCCATCATCTTCGGAAACCGCCGGAATGATATAGGCATGGCGTTCGTGGAATGTGTTGCAGACTTCGTAGATGACGGCGCGCAGTTCGTTCTCCCGACCGTAGCAGAAGTAGGCGGTAAGGGGATTGAAGACATAACCGAAGATGCGGGGATAGCAGAGCACTTTTACGTTCAAATCATTCGTCACTATGCCGGCATCGGATAGTTGACCCGCAACCCATTCCTTCAAACCGCCTGGGGTGCCGTCGCCGTGGTCTTTTTCCCAGAAGCTGAACAGTCCACGGCGGTTGGTGCCGAAAAGACGCAATGTTCCGTCCAGTGCTGTCAGCTCGTCGAGGTCGAGCAACAGGGAAAAGACACTGTAGCGCAGATTATGCCGCTTCGGCCTTAGCCTAGTATGGACAACGCTGCCGGCATAGATGCTGGACGTCACGCTCATTCGGCGGCCTCGCGAAGGTCCTGAATCCTGATCCTGCCGGATTCGTTCTCGACGCTCCATGGTCGGCGATTGCCTCCGAGCGCTTCGGCAACGGCAAGCCCTGACTGCAGTCCATCCTCGTGAAAGCCACTGCCGAAATAAGCACCGCAAAACCATGTGCGGTTACGACCCTGGAGTTGCCAGAGTTCGTTTTGGGCCTTCAGGGCGCGCGTATCGAAGCGGGGGTGGGTGTAGTCATAGGTGCCGTGAACCAGATGCGGCAGCGGCTCCCGATGCGGATTGAGCGTGAGAAAAAGAGGCTGGGTCGTGTCCAGTTTCTGAAGCTTGTTCATCCAGTAGGTAACACAGAGCTGCTGATTTCCGATATCCCTTCCGCCACTCATGTAATTCCAGCTTGACCAGACGTTTCGGTGTTTCGGCATCAAAGCCGGATCGCTGTGCAGCACTGCCTTATTGCGGGTATAGCCGAAGGCACCGAGCAAATCCTGTTCCTTACGATCGGCATCCGTCAGCATGGCTAGCGCTTCGTCCGCGTGGGCTGCGATGACCACGTCGTCGAACAGGTCCGAATGGCCGCTCGTATCGCTGACGGTCACGCCATTCGCGGCGCGGCGGATCGAGGATACAGGAGCGGAAAGCCTGATGGATCCTCCAAAATCGCTGGCGAGGCGCGTAACATATTCCCGGCTGCCGCCTTCGACGGTGCGCCATTGCGGCCTGCCGGAGAGAAGCAGTAAACCATGATTGACGAAGAAACGCAGGAACGCCTGGAGGGGATAATCATGCATTTCGGTTGCCGTCGTGGACCATATGGCGGCCCCCATCGGCATCAGGTGGTCGTTGATGAAGGCGGGAGAATAGCCCGCTTGGCAGAGATACTCGCCCAGCGTCACATTCTGCATGCCCGGCTGGTCGAGAAGCGCTGGGGCCTCCCTATAGAATTTGAGAACATCGCGCAGCATGGTCCAGAATCGCGGACGAAGCGCGTTGCGTTTTTGGCCGAAAAGACCCTTTAGGCCGGTCCCGCTATATTCGAATCCGCCGTCATCCATGGAAGCGGCGAAGGACATGTCCGAAGCGATTGTCGGCACCTGCAGATGGTCGAACAGTGCGACAAGGTTCGGATAATTTGTCTCGTTGTAAACGATAAAGCCGGTATCGACCGCAATACAGCGGCGATCCACATCGATATTTACAGTATTGGCATGGCCACCGATGCGGCTGGAGGCCTCGTAGAGGATTACGTCATTGCTCTTGGACAAGAGCCACGCGCAGGAGAGGCCGCTTACGCCCGATCCGATGACCGCTATCCTTTTCGCTTCACGTCCGAAATCCCCAGCCAAAGGCGTCATCCCAGCATCCTCACGCTTCTCTGCTGTGCAATACGAAAATGGACGAGGATTGGATCTCTGAAAAAATTCGCAGAGGCTGTGATCCGTGCCAGGAAGCCTTTCGTAAAGCTTGCCATGAACTTGAGCTCGCCTATCTCGCTTGATAAATGGCAAAAGTACCGGCCGTCGCCTATGAGGTTGACGGGACAGGCAGCGCATGGGCTCGGGATGAACAAGAAAAACTCCGATGGCTTGGCGGCTGACGATCTTGCCAAAAGCGAGATGGTACGGCTTCTTTCCATCGTCGGACGAGAGCGTAGCGTCGATGCGTTCGAAGCAATATTCCGCTTCTATGCCCCGCGGATCCGCAACTTCATGGTTGCCAAGACCAGAGACCGACAGGCTGCTGAGGAACTGATGCAGGAAACGATGACTGCGGTCTGGAACAAGGCCGGACAGTTCGATCCCGCGCGCGGCAACGTATCTGCATGGATCTATACGATCGCACGTAATGTGCGGGTCGATGCCTACAGACGTAAACGCCCGGAATTCGACGCCAACGATCCGGCTTTCGTCGCCGATGACGTGGCGCCCGCTGACCAGGAGTTTCAGCAGCTTCAGGAGGCTCAGTTGCTGCGCGGTGCGATGGCGGCACTGCCGGAAGAGCAGCTTGACGTGTTGCGGAGAGCCTTCTTCGACGATGTGTCGCATTCAACGATTGCGCGCGACCTCGGCGTTCCGCTCGGGACCGTCAAATCGCGCATCCGGCTTGCCTTCGAGAAGCTGCGTTCCTCGCTGGAGGGACGGCTATGAGCGTGAAGCATCATATCAGCGACGCCTTCCTGATCGACTACGCATCGGGAAACCTCTCTGAGGGATGGAGCCTTGCAGTGGCGAGCCATCTGGCCCTTTGCCCCGAATGTCGTCGACGTCTTTCTGCAATGGAAGGGGCAGCGGGCGCACTGCTGGACAAGGCAGGCGAAAACGGCAACGAAGATCGGGCTTGGGCTCGCTTCAAAGCTCGGGCAATTGACGTCAGTGTGGACGAGATCAAACCTGCCGCTGCCACGCTCAAGCGGCCGGCCGTGCTTCCGGAACCATTGCGATCCTATCTCGGAGGCGACCTTGCCGATCTGAAATGGCGAGCACTGGGCCGTGGCGCTTACCAGATCCTGATCGATACGAAGGATTCGGAGACGCAGGTGAGGCTGCTGCGCATTCCGGCCGGCAAGCCCGTGCCGGAGCATACGCATGAGGGGCGGGAGCTGACGCTTGTTCTGGCCGGTAGTTTTCGCGATGGCGAGGACGTGTTTGCCCGAGGAGATATCGAGGAAGCCGACGGCGACCTTTTGCATACGCCCACCGCGACGGAGGGCGAGGATTGCATCTGCCTCGCTGTCACCGAAGCGCCACTGAGATTTTCAAGCTGGATCGTCCGGCTGATGCAGCCGATCCTGAAAATCTGACGGGAGGAACAAATGACCTATGTGCTGGCCTATTTGGGAACCGTAGTCGCCTTCCTCGGTCTTGATTTTCTCTGGCTCGGTACGGTTGCCACCGGGTTTTATCGTAGCCGGATCGGCGGTCTTCTTCTCGATCAGCCAAATTTTCTGGCTGCCGGCGTGTTCTATCTCTTCTATGTCGGGGGGATCGTCTATTTCGCAGTCCAGCCGGCGCTGACATCAGGCAACTGGGCAACAGCGGCTATGGCTGGCGCAATTCTCGGCTTCATCGCCTACGGCACCTATGACATGACGAATCTGGCCACCTTAAAGAACTGGTCACCGGTCGTCAGTGCTGTCGATATGGCCTGGGGGACGGTTCTGACGTCCTTTTCCGCGGTCGTCGGATACTGGGTCGTGCAGAAATTCTCCGACGGACTTTAACTGTCCTCAGGTGGTGATTTGCGCCGGCAGATTATCTTGGCCCGCAATCCGCCCGTTGGTTCAGCCGTCGGCAATGAAACGCTTTACGCGTCGCTGCGCGCGCCAAAGGTCTCTTCCACCAGACGGTTGAGTTTCTGGGGGTTCCAGGGCTTGGGAAGCATAGGCAAGCCCTTCAACCTGCTCTTGAGCTCCGGCAGATCGGAATAATTGCTGCAGATGATGACCGGTACGTCCCGGTCCTGCAGCATT
This sequence comes from Pseudomonadota bacterium, assembly GCA_023451735.1. Lineage (GTDB taxonomy): Bacteria > Pseudomonadota > Alphaproteobacteria > Rhizobiales > Rhizobiaceae > Neorhizobium. The sequence goes on from JAEXYH010000096.1 coordinate 95,639, forward strand.
TCGATGACCGGAACGGACAATTCCCCGTGGAGGTTCAGATCAACGATCGCGCCGGCCAGATCGTTACGCGGAATGGCATCCATCGCATCCGCGATCCTGCCGAAGGGACCGACTATCTTGTGGTCGGTCTGCAGCAAATGGTCTTCCATATCCATAGCGAGTAAGAGATCATCCTCCAGCAGGAGGATATTCGGACAGTCGTTCAAATAATCGGCTTCCGTCATTTTACCTTTACAAAGTTATATAAGACCAGAGTAAGGATGACACCTGGTTCAGATATTTCAAGCATGGCTTTTGTCTTACACGACGCCTAGTCAGCTTATAAAGCTCCACCTTGCCTAAAAGTTAAGATGCTTGCGCGGATCTGCGATAGAATCTTCTGACCACTTCTCCATCAGTTCAGTCAGATCAGGATCAGGCTTCTCCGGCAGAACGATCTTCACCGTTGCCAACAGATCGCCATGGTTGCCACCAGTCTTTGGCACGCCTTTGCCCTTCAGGCGCAATGTTGTGCCGGTATTGGTATGGGGCTTCAACGTGACGTTCAGATAGCCGCCAGGTGTCGGAACCCTGATCTTGCCGCCGAGTATCGCTTCGCGGATGCTGATGGGTACTTCCACGCGAATATCGTCTCCGTCCCGTTTGAGGAACGGATGCGGCTTGACCTTGATCTCGATAAGCGCGTCGCCGTTCTGACCCTCGGCCGCAGCTTTGCTACCCTTGCCGCGCAGGCGCAAAACCTGCCCATCACGGGTGCCGGCCGGGATTTTCACGTCAAGGGAAGAGCCGCTGCCGAGCGAAACCGATGCGGTCGTGCCGTTGATGGCGTCAAGGAAGGAGACCTCCATCGCGTAGTGGGTGTCTGTGCCCTTTGCGCGAAATTGTGATCCCCCGAACGCTGATGTATTCGGACCGCTGCTGCCGCGCCGAGACATGAAACTGGCGAAAATATCATCGAAGCCGCCGAATTGCGAAAAGCCGGATTCGTCGAAGAAGGCATCGCCGCCGTTGGCTCCGGCATATTCCCGGTGCTGCTGAAAGTGTGCGCGCTCTACGCCATTGATGTCGATCTCGCCGCGATCAAAGCGAGCGCGCTTGTCCTCGTCACCGAGGATTTCGTTGGCGGCGGATATCTCCTTGAAGATTTCCTCGGCCTTCCGATCTCCGGGATTGAGGTCCGGGTGATATTTCTTGGCGAGCTTTCGAAAGGCGTTCTGGATGTCCTTCTGTGACGCATCCTGTTTCACGCCCAAAATTTCATACGGATCCTGTCTCATCACTACCTCCAGACGCAAAACATAAGTTGCTGTCGCTGCCGTCTCGGAGAGCCGAGCCGACAATCGCGGCTTTGCAGCGGTCCGCTCTGTTGTCGGACAAGGGTAATGGACGGCGCTCCGCCACGTTTGGCGGGCGCTACAGGGTCAAGCCTTCGTCGCACCATATCCTTGTCAAGCAACATGGTCGGTAGAAGCTGCGGAATTCATTGGCCGGCCCCTATGAGGCAACCGGCAAACATGAGGTGGTGTTTCCATTTGGGAACTTCAAGGGAAAGCGTTCGTTACCAATGCGCTTGCCGGGTCGGCCTAGCGATGACGATTATCTCTTGCGGGCAGGTGAGAGAGGAGGTGGTGCGGTGAGTGGGAAATGCGACCGGATCCATTGGACGAAGCAAAGAGCATAGGAAAAGGAAGGCTGGATATGCGAAACCAGAACAAGCTCTTGGCGCTTCTTTCTAATGATGACTTTGCCGTTCTCGAACCTGTCCTGGAACCGTTAGATCTTCCACAGGGCTACGTATTGTCGGCACCTGGTAGGCGGCTCGAATATTGCTACTTTCCATTTTCCGGGGTGATCTCCACGGTCGTGACGTCACCTTCTGGCAAGCGCACGGAGATAGGCCTTGCGGGGCGCGAGGGCGTGTCGCCGTCTTCCGTCGCGCTTGGTGTTTCGGACGCGCCTTATCTGGTGGTCATGCAGGTGCCTGGTAACGGCGCACGCATGCCGATCGCGGTGATGCGCAAGATGATAGAGGTGTCACCCGCGGTAAAGCGCCTTCTCACACGCTGGACGCATGTGGCACTGAGCCAGGCTGCGTTTACGGCGCTTTCAAATGCAATTCATCCAGTGGACGAACGCTTGGCGCGATGGATATTGATGTGCCACGACCGGGTGGATGGCGATGCGATCGACCTGACACACGATTTTCTGGCGATCATGCTATCGGTGCGCCGCCCGAGCGTGACGGTTGCGTTACATGTCCTGGAGGGCAAGCAGCTGATCTATTCACATCGCGGCACGATCATTGTTCGCGACCGGAAGGCTCTGGAGCGATTTGCCGCAGATTCCTACGGCGGAGCCGAGCGGGAATATCAGCGCGTGTTCGGCGATATCGATAATATTACGCGAAAGTCGGCCTAGACGACTGAGAGCCTGCTTCGGATGCGGTTGGCCAATGCTTCCGGATCCCCCGGCTTGCTCATCCATTCGCAGCGTTCAAAAAGGTCGGCATCCCATTCGGGCGGACGCTCGCTACCGGTGTAGATCATGAAGGGAATACGGCCCTGCTGCAGGCGAGTAAGAACGGGCTGGCTGTCGCCATCCGCAAGGTAGAGATCCAGCAGCACAAAATCAGGTGTTGATTTATCCAGCCAGGCCAAGGCTTCTTTCTGAGAGCGCAGCGTCACGAAGTTGTTTACGCCTCTTTCCGCAAGCGCCTCTTCGATGTCGAGAGAGATCAGCGGCTGGTCTTCCAGCAACAATATGAGCTTGTCTGCCAAATCGAATCTCTACAGGTACAAGATACTGATTAGATAAACGGTTTTTGCGCGCATGTACCCCTTTGTCTGATACCGTACCGAGGCCGCTCGGCGGGTTGTGTCGCGAATTTTATGGCCATAGATGGAAATCGTTCAAATCAAGCGGAGAGTTCTCGTTTAGAGGAAGCCGAACAGGCCAAGTTCTCCTTTTAAGGACGAGCTATGGGTGAAATTCGGCAAACGGCGGTTCGGAATAATCTGCTGCGGCTTATGACGCCCGACAGCTTCTCGGCGATAGCCAACCGTTTGGAATTTCTCGCGTTACCTCGTGGTTTCGAGCTTTCCGAACCGCATGAAGAGGCGGACTACGCCTATTTCCCCGAAACCGGCATCGCATCGATCGTTGCCCGCTCACCGCAGGGGCAACATGCGGAGATCGGTATCTTCGGCCGTGACGGGATGACACCGGCTGCCGTGGTGCTCGATGCAGGTTCCGATCCGTTTTCGATTTTCATGCAGGTTCAGGGGGATGGTTACCGTATCCCGACCGCGATGCTGAAGCAGTTGCTTGATCAGGACGACGAGCTCAAAAGCCTTCTTGGGCGGTACGTGCAAGCGCTGGCGGTGCAGGGTGCGTTTACCTCGTTGTCGAATGCCGTCCACCATATTGACGAGCGTTTGGCGCGCTGGATCCTGATGTGTCATGACCGCGCAGATGGCGACGAAATCAGCCTCACGCACGAATTTCTGTCGATCATGCTGGCTGTTCGTCGACCGAGCGTGACGACTGCCTTGCACCTGTTGGAAGGACGTAAGCTGATCTATTCCGAACGCGGTATGATCATCGTTCGGGATAGACAGGCGCTCGAGCAATTTGCAAGTGATGCCTATGGCGAGTCCGAACGGGAATATATTCGACTACTCGGCCCTTACTCCTGACCGTCGCCATCACGCCGAGGCTCTTGGAAATAACACCGTACCGACGACCGCGCCCTCGGAATCTTGAACCTCGAAGGCGGTTTCATTGGTTGAAAGGCCTTGCCTGATCCGATCGGCGCTTAATTCTCGCGCCGAAACAAGGGCTTCGTTAATTGCGGCTTCGTCGTTCATGAGTTCGCTGCCTTCCGGATCGTCGTAGCGATAGTCGGTCGACCGGATATGAAAATAGTATCTTGGCATAGCTTTCATCGTTTCATCTTGCTTACCATACCAAGAGAAAGACGATCTGTTCCCTGATTAGTCCGCCGTATTTGCGATATTTACGGTCTGTACCGCAGCACGAACTGCATAGATATGGCAGGCCGCGGCTACGGCGCTCGTCCGATGCGATCCGAGCGCCGCAAGATGTCATGTCAGGCGCGCTCTTCCCAAAGCTGTGCCAGTTCCACGATCGTCTTGGCTGCCTTCTCCATATCCTGGCTACTGACCCATTCGATCGGCGAGTGAAAGGCGTGCCCACCAGCGAAGATGTTGGGGCAGGGAAGGCCCATGAAAGACAACCGTGCACCGTCCGTGCCGCCGCGAATGCTGCCACGCACCGGCGACATGCCCGCCCTGCGGATCGCCTCGATGGCGTTCTCGACGATCTCCGGATGATGATCTAGAACCTCCTTCATGTTGCGGTACTGTTCGGTGATCTTCAGCGTGTGCGACGAGCCGGGATAATCGGCCATCACTTCTGAGATGATCGTTTCGAGCAGTTTGGCCTTTCCCTTCAGGCCTTCGGTCCTGAAATCGCGCAGGATGAGGCCGATCTTTGCGCCTTCCATGGTGCCGGAGACCGACGTCGGATGGATGAACCCGTCGCGACCCTTGGTCGTTTCCGGCGTCATGTCCTTCGGCAGTCTGGCGATGATGTTGCCGGCGATGCGGATGGCGTTTTCCATCTTGCCATAGGCAAAGCCGGGATGGATGGCGACGCCCTTGATGAGGATTTCGGCGCTGTCGGCGGAAAAGGTCTCGTCCTCGATTGTGCCGGCCGTCTCGCCGTCGAGCGTGTAACCGAAATCGGCGCCGAGCTTCGCGAGATCGACCTTGGCGACGCCGCGGGCGATTTCCTCGTCCGGGGTGAAGAGGATGCGGATCGTGCCGTGCTTGATGTCCGGATTGGCGAGCAGGAATTCGGCTGCCGTCATGATTTCGGCAAGGCCTGCCTTGTCGTCCGCGCCGAGAAGCGTAGTGCCGTCGGAGGTGATGATATCGTTGCCGATCTGGTTCTTCAGTTCGGGATGCTCGCCGGTCTTGATGATGCGGCTCGGATCACCTGGAAGCGTGATGTCTCCGCCCTGATAGTTGGGGATCACCTGTGGCTTGACACCCGTGCCGGAGAAGTCCGGTGCCGTGTCCATATGGGCGCAGAAGCAGATAACCGGGACATTATTCTTGCCGGTATTGGAAGGGATCGTCGCATAGACGTAACCGTGTTCGTCGAGTTCGGCATCCTTGACGCCGATCGCCTGCAATTCACTGACAAGCAGCCTGCCGAGATCGAGCTGTTTTGCGGTGGAAGGCTGAGTGAGCGAAGAAGCGTCCGACTGGGTGTCGAGGACGACATAGCGGAGGAAACGGCTGGTTACGGTATCGGTCATGATGACATCCGGATGGGACAAACGATTTGGATGCGGCGACCATAGACCTCGGCGCCCGTGCCGTGAACCGCAATTTCTTGCATAAACGATGCCGGAAATGACAGATCCCGCCGAGGCGGGATCCTGAGTGTTTCATTTTAGTTGCGGGCTTATCGAAAGATGCCGGGCAACCAGAGCGACAAGGCGGGGATGTACGTCACCGCGAGAAGAACAAGAAGGCTGGCACCGAAGAAAGGCCAGATCGTGCGCATCGCTTCCCGGATCGATATGCCGCCCACCGCGCAACTGACGAAAAGCACGGTTCCGACTGGTGGGGTGTTCAGTCCGATGCCGGCATTGAGGATCATCACGACGCCGAAATGGACCGGGTCGATGCCGAAGGCTTTTACCACCGGAAGCAGGATCGGCGTTGCGATGATGACCATCGGTGCCATGTCCATGAAGGTGCCAAGGACAAGTAGGATGATGTTGATCATCAGGAGCACGATGATCGGGTTATCCGAAATGGCGCTTATCGCTGCGATGATCAGTGTCTGGACCTGTAGGAATGCCATCAGCCAGCCGAAGGAAGCGGCGGTGCCGATGACCAGCAGCACCATGGCCGTGGTGCGGACAGCGCCCATCACGGCCTCGACGAAGCCCGCCCAATCCAGCTCCCGGTAGACGAGCATGGCGACGAGGAAGGCGTAGAGGACGGCGATGCACGAGCTTTCCGTCGCCGTGAAGACGCCGGACCGCACACCGCCGAAGATGATCGCGATAAGCAGGATGCCCGGGAGCGAGGCTGCCAGATAATAGCCGAGGCGGCGGAAGCCGGGGAAGGCGTCGGCCGGATAGCCGCGTTTGACGGCGACCCACCAGGCGGTGAACATCAGTGCTGCGGCGAGAAGCAGGCCGGGGATGATGCCGGCGGTGAAGAGATCGGCGACTGAAACGTTGCCACCAGCGGCGATCGAATAGAGGATCATGTTGTGTGAGGGCGGGATCATCAGGGCGATGATCGCGGCATTGGCCGTGACGTTGACCGCATAATCCCGGTCGTAGCCGCGTTTGGCCATCTGCGGGATCATCAATCCGCCGACAGCGGAGGCATCGGCGACGGCCGAGCCGGAAATGCCGCCGAAGAGCGTCGAGGCGACGACATTGACCTGGCCGAGGCCGCCACGCATATGCCCGACCAGACCGGCCGCGAAGCGGATCAGTCTTGCGGCGATGCCGCCACGCACCATCAGATCGCCGGCGAAGATGAAGAACGGAATCGCCATCATGGCAAAGACGTTCATGCCGGAATTCAGCTGCTGGAAAACGACGATCGGCGGCAGGCCCAGATAGAGCACCGTCGCGAAAGACGCGATGCCGAGGCAGAAGGCGATCGGCATGCCGATGATCATCAGGAAGGTGAAGGAGGCGAAGAGGATCGTATAAGCCATTACGCTGCCTCCTGGACAAGCACGTCGGCAGCGATTTCCTCACCGATCGCGACATCGATGAAACGTTCAAGGGCGAAGATCGCGATCATCGCACCACCGGCGATCATCGGGAAAAAGTCGGTGCCGCCCGGCCAACCGAGGACCGGGATACGAGCGGACCATGTGCCGGCGGCAAGCAGGGTCGAATAATAGGCCATGCCGATGCCGAAGAGCACGATCAGGCCGAGGCTCAGAAGGTCCATCGCCTTCTGAATGTTGGGCGGCATCATGTAACGGACGATGTCTAGGCCGAGATGGACGCTTTCGCGCACGCCGACGGCCGCGCCCAGCATGATGAACCAAGCCATCAGGTGGAGCGACAGAGGCTCCGACCATGCCGGGGAATCATTCAGTACGTAGCGGCCGAAAATCTGCCAGCCGACGATCAGCGTCATGGCGATCATGCCGATACCGGCGATCCAGAGTGATAGGCGGCTTATCAGACCCAGGGCGGGTCTTATCGCCTGCATGAATTTTCGCATTGTTCCGTTCCTCCTCGATCCGGCGCTTTCCCCGACGCCGGTTGCTGTTTCGGCTTTCATGCTGCTTTCTCGACGTCATCCTCGGGCTTGTCCCGAGGATCTAATCACGTCGAGAAATGCGAAACGGCAGTAGATGCTCGGGACAAGCCCGAGCATGACGGATGGGGGCATTGGCGCCCCATCAGGGCCAACCTTGAGGTTTTCCCTATGCTTCGTCGCTATTGCACCGCCTGGATTTCTTCCAGCAGAGACTTCATCGAAGCGTCGGTAACGAACTTGTCGTAGACCGGCTTCATCGCGGCGGAGAACTCTTCCTTGTTGACGTTGATGACGTTGACGCCGCCGGCGCGGACCTTTTCTTCCGAGGTCTTTTCGCGGGCGGTCCACAGTTCGCGCATCTTGACGACTGAGTCCTTGGCTGCCTGGCGGACGATCTTCTGGTCGTCCGGAGTCAGCTTGTCCCAGGAGGCCTTGGACATGACGAGGATTTCCGGGTTCATCGAGTGCTGTGTCAGCGTGTAGTTCTTTGCCACTTCATAATGACGGGCAGACTCGTAGGACGGCCAGTTGTTTTCCGCGCCGTCGACAACACCGGTTTCCAGCGAGGAATAGACTTCGCCCATCGGCATCGGCGTCGGGTTGGCGCCGAAGGCCTGCATCATGGCAATCCACAGGTCGGACTGCTGGACGCGGATCTTCAGGCCCTTGAGATCGGCGAGTTTTTCGACCGGCTTCTTGGTAGTATAGAAGGAGCGGGCGCCACTGTCATAGTAGGCAAGGCCGATCAGGCCGTGCGGTTCGAAGGCGGCAAGGATCTTGTCGCCGATCGGGCCGTCAACGACCTTGTGCATGTGCTCGGTCGAGCGGAACAGGAAAGGCAGGCCGAGGACGACCGTTTCCGGGATCAGGTTGTTGAACGGCGCGGCATTGACACGGTTCAGGTCGATGACGCCGAAACGGGTCTGCTCGATCGTGTCCTTTTCGCCGCCGAGAACCGAGTTGTTCATCACCTGGATGGCGATGCGGCCGCCGGTGCGTTCCTTGACGAGGTCGCCCATATATTTGACCGCGTCGACGGTCGGATAGCCATCCGGATGGATGTCGGCCGAGCGAAGCGTGACTTCCTGCGCATTTACGCCGGCCGGGATGGCCACCGTCGCAGCCAGGGCAAGCGTCAGCGCCAGCCCGAGAGCTTTCGTGATTTTCATGTTTTCCTCCTCCAAAGAAACCGGCACCTCCTCGTGCCGGTTGTTCAAAATATCAACGCGTCGATGCACTCCATTCCTGCAGGCCAAAAAGCGTCTGCGGGTTCTCTATCAGAGCGAGATGCCGGGACCTCTCATCCGGCAGCCAGCCAAGCACGGTATCGGTCAGTGCCGCGTCATCCGGATAATCCGCCTGTTCGCGGGCGAGATTGTGCGGCCAGTTGGTGCCCCAGACAATCCGTTCGGGAGCGTAGTCTGCGATATCGCGGGCGACAGCTGCGATATCCGTATAATCGGGGCCGCCGAGCTTCGATGACTCGTATGCTCCGGCGAACTTGAACCAGCAGTTTCCACCATCGAGCAGGCGCTTGAGGGCTGCGATCTCTTCGCTGTCGGGTTTAACACCGGAGAAGAACTTTCCGTGATGGTCAAAGACCCAGCGGGATTTCAGCTTGGCAAGCCTTGCTTCGTGCTCAAGGATGGTGCTGCCGTCGAACTGGACGGCGAGCATCCAGCCATGCGCGGCGGCTTTCGCATCGACCGTTTCTAGTTCCGAGAGGTCGACGGCACCGCCCGGCAAATCCATGATGCGGGCACCGACAATGCCGGTTTCGGCGAGGCGCGACATTTCGGCATCGCTCGTATTGCCGTCGATGATGCCGACGCCGCGGGCGACATCGCCCATTATATCGAGGCAGGCGACAAGATTGGAATTGTCGCGCTGATGGGCATTGCCCTGGGTGATGATGACGCGATCGATGCCGAGCCATTGCATGAGTTGCCGGTACTGGTCGGGATCAGGCAGGGCACCGGCCGGAAGGCCCGGCCCGCCGGGCAGAGACGGATAGAGCGGCAAATACATGTGCATCTGGGTATCAACCGCACCCTGCGGCAGCTTTATCTTCGGAGCTTTGCCGGACAGGGTGCGAACGAGCATCAGACGGCTCCCTCGGGCATCTTGAATTCCTTCAGAGCATCGCGGTCGATCTCGATGCCGAGGCCGGGGCCGTCTGGGATTTTCACGATGCCACGGTTATGCTCAATGGGCGTTTTGACGATCGCCTGACGGAAAGGATTGTGAGTGCGGTCGAACTCCAGGATTGGTTCGATAGGATTGACGCGGACAGGGCTCGGCACCATTGCGGCCATGAACTGCAGGGCCGCCGCGATATGGATAGCGGTGCCCCAGACATGTGGCACAACACGGATGCCGTGAAGGGCTGCAAGATCGGCGACGCGCTTTGCCTCGGTAAAGCCGCCCACACCGGCAAGATCCGGCTGGACGATATCGATGGCGCGGGTTTCGATCGGCTCGCGCATGCCCCAGCGCGTGTGCCAGGTTTCCCCACCTGCGACCGGTATCGGCTGTTTGGCGCGAACTTCGCGATAGGCAGCGAGCTGTTCGGGCACGACGGGTTCCTCGAACCAGTCGATACCGTACTCCGCTGCGGCGTTGCCAAGGCGGATCGCCTCGACGGCGTCATAACCGTGGTTGGCGTCGATCATCAGCCGCATGTCGGGGCCTGCTGCTTCTCGGACGGCACGGATGACGCGCAGATCCTCTTCGACACCGAAACCGATCTTGATCTTTGTGGCGTGAAAACCTTCCGTCCGGTAGCGGGCGACGTCTTTCGCATTGTCTTCGACACGGTCTACACCGTCGCGCTTGAAACTGCCGGTGGCATAAGCGCGGATTTCCTCACGGAAACGCCCGCCGAGCAGGATGGAGACGGGCACGCCGAAATGCTTCCCCTTGATGTCCCAGAGCGCCATGTCGATGCCCGACAGCGCGGTAATCGTCAGACCGCGCTGGCCTTGGTCACGCAGGGCGTTATAGAGCTTCGCCCAGATCTTTTCTGTCTCGAGCGGGTTTTCGCCGATCAGCCAGTTTGCATAAGCCTGAACGACAGCCGCATTGGGACGGGCAGGGCCGAGGCATTCACCCCAGCCCACCGTGCCGTTGTCGCACTCGATCTCGACCAGAATATGAGCCCGGCGATCGAAGCGCATGGATGCGCTTTCGAAGGCCACATCGAGCCGGTGTTCGAGAAGATGAGTGCGAACCGACGCTATTTTCATGGGCTTACCTTTTGTGGGTGCCGATAAGCTTGAGGAGCATCTGCTCCTCTTCTGCCGTCAGGTCATCCAGCGGCGGACGGACCTTGCCGGCATCAAAGCCCTGAAGGCGCACGCCGGCCTTGATGGCGGCAACGGCATATCCCTTGCGGCGGGCGCGCAACTCCATGAACGGATAGAAGAATTCCGTCAGGATTTCTTCGCAGCGGGCGCGGTTGCCGGCGCGAAGTGCCTTGTAGAACTCGACCGCGAGGCCGGGCACGAAGTTGAAGACGGCGGACGAATAGGTGGTGAAGCCGGCGCCGAGATAAGCTTCGGCAAAAAGTTCGGCCGTTGGCATGCCGCCGAGATACATCAGGCGGTCGCCCATGGTTGCAGTGACCTGACGGACGAGGCCGATATCACCGGTGCCGTCCTTGAAGCCGATCAGGTTCGGGCATTCGTCGCAAAGACGCTTCAGCGTGTCGACCTGCAGAACCGAGTTGTCGCGGTTATAGACCATGACGCCGATGCCGACCGACTGGCAGATTTTCTTGACGTGCTGGTAAAGGCCTTCCTGAGGCGCATCGATCAGGTAATGCGGCAGCAGAAGAATGCCGTCCGCGCCTGCCTTTTCAACCGCTTTGGCCATATCGACGCCAACGCGAGTGCCGAAACCGCAACCGGAGACGATTGCGGTGTTGCCCGAGGCTTCCTTGGCGGATTTTACAATCGTGGGGACTTCATCGGGCGAAAGCGAGAAGAACTCGCCAGTACCGCCGGCAGCAAACAGGACCGGCGCTTCGAAGCCGGACAGCCATTCGATATGGCGCTGATAACTATCCTGTTTGAATTCACCCTGGTCATCAAAATGGGTAACAGGAAAGGACAACAGGCCAGCGCCGAGCGCTGCCTTGATTTCTTCAGGCGTCATAATGGAATTTCCTCTTGAACGTCTCCTCCAGACAAACTTGTCGTACATATTTGGAGGGTTGATGTCAATAAGTCATCTGACATCTTCTCGCAGCGCGCGCAGCAGCGTGCGATAGCGTAACTGACTGCCGCGGAGATGGCTGCGCATTGCCTCGCGGGCTTTTTCTTCGTTGCCTTCGGAAATTGCGGTGACTATCGCCTGATGTTCGTCGACAAGAAGGTTGATGTAGCTCAGCTGCTCTTCCTCGGATTCGTCGCCGCGTAGAGCTGCGCGGGGGATGACATTCTTGCCGATCATCGTCAGGAATTCGCGAAAGCGGGGGTTATTGGTGGCATCGGCGATGGCGAGATGCAGAGCGAAATCGGCCTCGCTTGTGGGCTGATGCGCTTCAAGACAGGAGCGCACCGAATAATGCCTTTCAAAAATCACTTCTTCTTGGGCCGGGGAGCGTCGAAGCGCCGCCAGCCCCGCGGATTCGACCTCGACAGCAGTCCTCAATTCAAGCAATTCGATCATTGATGAGACACGCGCCAGGTTTACCTGTCCGAGTGACAGGTTGAATGGCGGCGGCGCGGGTGTTGCCTGCAGCACGAATACGCCTGCGCCTTGCCGGGCTTCTACCAGCCTGTCCGAACGCAGTGCGGCGATCGCTTCCCGCACCACCGTTCTGCTGACACCGTGAGCAAGGGTTAGCTGCGCTTCACTCGGAAGACGTGATCCCGGCGGGAACTGCCCTTCGGCAATCGCCTGGCGAAGTGTGTCGCTCAGCTGGGTGGCCCGCGTCTTCGGAGAGGCGATCAGATCCGATTTGAGTTCCTCGCTCATGGACTTCTTCCTTCCTGTAATTATTTCCCCAAATTCTTCGGGGTTCTAAAATCAATCAGATGTCTCGATAAGATGTATGACAGGTTGCTTCGCTTGTCACCCGCTCACGAATGTGACCGTGCAGCAAATATGTATCGCACAGGCAAGGATAGGGCGACATAAGCCGGAATGACGCGGTCTGACACTGTCGCCGTTGATAGGAACCGCTTTAGGCTTTACGACAATGCGCGGTGTTTGCGGGAGTTTGATGTGCGGGGAATATTAAAGGCAATAGGGCCGCTTGGGCTGGTCCTTGTCGCGATCATGCCTTCGGTTGCGTTCTCTCAGTGGGCTCCGGCTGAACAGGTGAAGACTTACACGGTAAGCGGTTCCACCGGTATCGAGCTCTATTCGCAGATCGGCGAGAAAGGGCCTTTGGTTGGCGGCCAGATGCGGACGATAGCGCATACGGATTTCAAGCTGCTCTGGTCGCGTAAATATGAGCCGCAGCCCGATGGTTCATGCAAACTGGTGTCTGCAAGACCAAGCCTCACGCTCATCTACACGCTGCCAAAGGCAGGAAAACTGCCGGAGGGCCTGAAAGCCAAATGGCAGGTGTTTTCCGATGGCGTGCACAAGCATGAGCGACATCATGGCAAGATGATCATCGAGATGGTGAAGGAAATCGAGGCAGTGAGTGTCGGTCTGTCGGCACTGGATGATCCGAAATGCCAGAAGATCAGGCAGGATCTGACTGCCAGGCTCGGCGAAATTTCGCGACGTAACCGCGAGCGGCACCGGGAGTACGACAGGATAGAGATGAACAATGGCGGCAACGTCCATCAGCTTATTCTCAACCTGGTGAACGAGCGGTGACGACCGGGACCGTAAAGTTGCATCCTTAAAAGGTGATCCCGAGCTGAATGGTGAACAGTCCGATCACCGCGGCAAACCATTGCCCGCACTCAGTTCGTCGCTATAGTTCCGACCAATATGTGCGTTATATTCCAGAGGGATTTCAATGACCATTTCGGTTTCCGCCGCTGATATCGATGGCAAGGCGCTGCTCGAAGAGCTGGTTCGCTGGGTCGAGATCGAGACGCCGTCGCAGGATGCGACTGCAGTCAACCGGCTCGCGGATCATGTCGAGACGCAGGCCCATGCGGCGGAGCTTTCTGTCGAGCGGGTGCCCGGGACGATTGGCCTTGGTGATATCCTCACAGTCCGTTCGCCGCGGGCCGAAGGCAATAACGGGAAAACGGTCCTTATCCTGGCGCATCTCGATACCGTGCACGCGCATGGCGTGATCGCCAAACAACTGCCTTTGAAACGTGATGGCGACAAGCTTTACGGGCCGGGGATCTATGACATGAAATCCGGTGCGCTGATGGCGCTGGAGGCGCTTAAAATCGCAGTCGCAAAAGGAAGCCGCATGCCTGTCGATCTGGTCTTCGTGCCGGACGAGGAGATCGGCAGCCCGTCGTCGCGCGCCTATATTGAGAAACTTGCGGCAAGCGCCGGTTATACGCTGGTGGTCGAGCCTGCCCGCGATGGCGGCAAGATCGTCATCGCCCGCAAGGGCGTGGCGATGTATGACGTCACCGTACGGGGACGTGCTTCGCATGCCGGCACACGGCCGCAGGACGGGCGCAGCGCAATCCGGTCAGCCGCGAGACTGGTGCTCGATCTCGAAGCTCTGAACGACGCCGAACGCGGCATCACGGTGGCTGTCGGGACGATACAGGGTGGGACGGGCCGCAATACGGTGCCGGCGGAATGCCGGATGCAGGTGGATGTGCGGGTTCCGGATGACAAGGCTGCCGCCGAGATCACGTACAAGATCGAGGCGATGAGGCCTGTCGATCCGGATATCACATTCGAAATCACCGGCCAGATGAACAGGCCGCCCTTTGCCCAGTCGGAAGAGGGCGTGAAGCTGTTTGATGCGGCTGCCGGGATTGCGGCAGAGCTCGGTATCACGCTTGAAGGTGTCGTGACCGGCGGAGGCTCGGACGGCAACTTCACTGCGGCCCTGGGCGTGCCGACACTCGACGGTCTCGGCGCCGATGGGGCAGGGGCGCATACTTTCGATGAGCATATCCTTGTCAGCAGCCTTGCGCCGCGTACCGCGCTTCTTGCGAACCTGATGATTTCGCTTGAACCCAGATGAGCCGCTTCGGTGCGAGGCACCGGACGCCATAACTGAAACAATACCGGGCCGAAGCCCGGTCACCCAAGGCTAGAAACTCATGACCAGCGGTATTCATCACCTCACGGCGATCACCCGGAAAATCCAGGCGAATGTGGACTTCTATGTCGGCTTCCTCGGGCTCCGGCTGGTTAAGCGTACAGCCGGCTTCGAGGATGCTCAGCAACTGCATCTGTTCTATGGCGACGGTGCTGCGACGCCCGGCTCTCTGGTCACGTTTCTCGCCTGGGAGGACGGTTCGCTCGGGCGCGTCGGTCACGGGGCACCGAGCGAGATCAGTTTCGCGACCGATCGCGAGGCAATCGGCTTCTGGCTGACGCGGGCGCTGCAATTCAATGTCAAGATGACCAAACCGACACAGGAATTTGGCGAGCCGGTTTTGCGGCTGACCGATCCGGACGGGATTATCGTCAAGCTGGTCGGGGTCGATGATTATGGCGGCTGGGTCTGGTGGAAGGATGGCGGCATCGCCGAAGAGGATGCGATCCGCGGTATTCGCGGCGCGACCATTCTGTCTGAAAAGGCGGATGAGACGGCGGCTTTTCTTGAACGGCACGCTGGTTTCGTGCCGGGCGCGGTCGAAGGAGCGATCCAGCGCCTGGTGTCGGAGAGCGGTCAGATTATCGATGTGCGCAACGCCGGCGGATTCTGGACGGCCGCGCCCGGCACCGGGACGATTGACCACGTGGCGGTGAGGGCGAGCAGTTGCGAGGCGGTGGACGATCTGCACAAGGTGCTGCAGGAGGAAGATGCCGGCGACATCAATGTTCATGACCGGCAATATTTCTATTCGCTCTACGTCCGCGAGCCGGGCGGGACGTTGATCGAGGTCGCCACAGATACGCCGGGCTTTACCGCCGACGAACCGGTCGAACAGCTCGGAACAGGATTTTTTATTCCAAAACACTACAAGGCGGATCACGAGGCACTGAAAGTGATGCTGCCGCAATTCGGTCTGCCGGGCGAGGAGCGGGTGATCTATCGCGACCTGCCGTTCGTGCATCGCATCCACATGCCGGAAAACTGGGATGGTTCGACACTGGTCCTGCTGCACGGGACCGGCGCCAACGAGACTGCGATGCTTCCGCTGGGGCGCAAGGTGGCGCCGAATGCGATGCTGATCGGGCTGCGCGGGCGCTCGACTGACGAGGGATATCCGCGCTTCTTCCGCCGATTCAACCAGACGACTTTCGACCAGAAGGAGATCGCATCCGAAGTGGAGGCGTTTATTTCCTTCATCGAGGATATCGGTCCGGCCTATCGGGTCGATCCGGCGCGTTTGACTTTTCTGGGTTATTCCAATGGCGGCAACATGCTGGGCGCAACCATGCAGCTTCGGCCGGAGGTGATCCGCAAGGCGGTGCTGCTACGCTCGATGAATGTGCTCGAGGAGCGTCCGGTCGTAGATCTGTCCGGTACGCAGGTTCTGTCGCTTAGCGCGACCGATGATTTCTACGGTCCGCTTTCGGGCGAACTGGAAGACAGGCTTCGGTCTGCCGGAGCCCGACTGACGGCGAAGGTGCTCGATGCCAATCACGGTCTTGGAACGGAAGACGAGGTAATCGTCCGCGCCTGGTTGCAGGAGCTGAATGCGTGATGCCGTTCGCGTCCTTGTCTGACAGCGAGCGGACGTCGAGCCGGGCGGTGCTCTGCGCCGATATTGGCGGATCGTTCATCAAGTTCGGTTTCTCCCGAGAGCCGGGGCAGGTCGAGGAACTGGAGCGCGTGCCGGTGCCGAAGACGGATTGGCGTGAGCTTGCTTTGGCACTGCAGCATCTGGCGGACAAAGTGGATGCAGGCAGAACATTGCCTCTCGGCCTGTCGACGGCGGGGCTTGTCGATCCGGTGACGGGGGGTGGACTATCGGCTAACATTCCGTGCCTGACCGGTCTGCCGATCGCCCAGGCGATCTCCCAGGTGACGGAACGTTCGGTCTTTGTCGCAAATGACGCAGATTGTCTGACGCTGGCGGAGGCAAATGACGGTGCGGGGCGCGGGCATTCGGTGGTGTTCTGCATCATCATCGGCACGGGGATCGGTGGCGGCATTGCAGTCGACGGGCACATTCTTCGTGGCGCCGGCGGAGTGACGGGCGAGTGGGGTCACGGGCCTGCTCTCAATACAAGCGTCGAGATCGGCGGCAGGCTTGTTCAAGTGCCGCGGTTTTCCTGTGGCTGCGGGCAGTCCGGTTGCGTCGACACGATCGGCGGGGCGCGGGGGATTGAGAAACTGCACAA
The DNA here is from genome assembly GCA_023451735.1 of Pseudomonadota bacterium. GTDB lineage: Bacteria > Pseudomonadota > Alphaproteobacteria > Rhizobiales > Rhizobiaceae > Neorhizobium. Next base: position 112,378 of record JAEXYH010000096.1, read on the forward strand.
GCTCTTCCATGGTGAAGAGCGAAGCAGCCATAACATCATCCTTGACTGGCAGGCGCAGGACGTAAAAGCCAGCGAAACGATCGAAGTCTATCTCCAGCTTGTTGCGGATCCTTTGGCTGTCGCCGTCAATACGGTCGGGCCATCGATCGTGCCTGTCGGTGGCGGGCTTGCCTCGGCCGAGGCGTTGATCAAGGCGCTGGATTCGGCGGTTCGGGGCCGTATTCTCAACCGGCTGGATCGAGCGTTGCTGGTGCCGGCGGTGAGACGCGAAGATGGAGGGCTTACGGGGGCGGCCGTTCTGGCGCGGCAGGGAATGTCTGATGTCCGCGCTGCTTGAGGTCTGTGTCGATAGCGCCGAAGGGCTGAATGCCGCGATCGAGGGTGGGGCAGGGCGGATTGAACTCTGTTCGGCGCTTGATCTCGGCGGATTGACGCCGTCGAAAGGGCTTATGACACAGGCCGCCAAAGCGCCGGTGCCGGTTTATGCAATGATCCGGCCGAGGGCGGGCGATTTCGTATTCGATTCCGCGTCGCGCGAGGTGATGCTGGCAGATATCGATGCTGTGCGCGAGAGCGGACTTGCCGGGGTCGTGCTTGGGGTCAGCGGTCCGGATGGACGGCTGGATATCGATCTGCTGGCAGTTCTGGCGAAGCAAGCGGACGGCATGGGGCGGACGCTGCATCGGGCCTTCGATCTGGTGCCTGATCCCTTCGAGGCTGTGGAACAGGCGATCGAACTCGGTTTTGAACGCATATTGACGTCGGGCCAAGCCGCGAAGGTCCCGGATGGGAAGACGGTACTGCGCCGTCTCGTTGATCAGGCTGACGGGCGAATTTCGATCATGGCCGGAGGCGGGATTACCCCAGAAAACGTTGCGGCTATTATTATAGAAAGCGGGGTTTGCGAGGTTCACGCCTCATGTCGCCGACCGGAGACTTTTGTTGACGAAGCGCTAGTTCGGTTCGGTTTTGCCAGCCAGCAAGGTTACAGCACCGATGCCGGGATTGTGCGTAAAATGCTTGGTGCGTTGAGAGATTTGGTGGAGTAGCCTTCGGGCGGCTATCTCTCGTCCTTCAGGCCCGATGCCACCTGCGCCTTGCGCAACAGCCAGAGGATCAAGATGCCGGTGGCGGTTGCCATGACCGCGACGAGCCACATGCCGAGCCCGACGCAGAGGCCGATTGCGCCCGACAGCCACATGCTGGCGCCTGTTGTGAGCCCTTTCACATCTCCACGCATCTGGAACACCACGCCGGCAGCCAGGAAGGCAATGCCGGCCGTGACTGCTTCGATCAGGCGCATGGGGTCGATCTGGACCGTATCAGGGCGGTTGCCGAATTCATGGATGATCTGTAGTCCAACGAGGGTAAAGACGCAGGCGGCAAGGCCGATCAGCATGTTGGTGCGCAAGCCTGCCGCATTGTTGGTGCTTTCACGCTCCAATCCGATCAGGCCGCAGAACAATGCCGCGCCGAGCAACCTGACAATCAGGATTTCTATCGATACCGGCGCTTCGTGAGAAAATTCATTGGCGAGACTTGTGAGCATGAGATCGGTTCCGGCGTGACACGTTTGTGACACCGGAAACCGATCGAAGCTCGGAAGGTTCCGTCGCTGACTGGTGACGTTTCGGGCTAGATCTGTCCGGCAGCCTCGCCGATCATTTTCGTCAGGCTGCCTTCCGCCGGATAAAGGGGAATGAGGCAGGCCTGGAAGGCGTGGTAGATGTCTCCCTTGCCGGGGAAGAGTGTGTGGGCGGGAACGAGATCTTCCGTCAGTTCCTCGTGCCAGCCACCGTTTTTGTGGTCGATGAAATGGTTGGCAATGGTGCTCCAGATCAGCCGATAGCTGTCCTCAAAGAAGGGATCGTGCGGCAGGTGCTGGTTGATGAAGTGGGCGGCACCTGCTGCCTCGCACATTGGCCACCAGAGCTTGTTGGTCTTGGCGGGCTTGTCTGACCAGTCGAGCGTGTAGAAGAAACCGCCCTTCTCCTTGTCCCACCCCAGTGACACGGCCTGGATGAAGAGGTTCTTGGCCGCGTCCGGCATCCAAGCGTGTTTCTTATCCCCGAGTGCCCAGAGCTGCAAGGTGAGGCGTGCCCATTCCAGAGCGTGGCCGGGCGTGGTGCCGGCGGGCCGGAACATTTCGTCCGGATGGTAATAATCCTTGTTGAGGAGCCAGTTCGTATCGAAATGTTCGCCGACACGGAAGCCGGTCGCGCCTGCAAGGCGGCGGATGATGAGATCGGCGATGCTTTCCGCCTTGTCGAGATAATGCTGCTCGCCGGTAGCTTCATAGGCTGCCATCAGCGCCTCGGTGAGGTGCATGTTGGAATTCTGGCCGCGATAGGTGCCGCCGTCGATCGATCCCCAGTCGGCGGTGAATTCTTCGGCGATGGCACCGTGCTGTTTTTCCCAGAAGCGGGTTTCGAGCACTTGCGTAATATCGGCCAGCATCTTGTCCGCAAGGGGATGCCCGATGACTTTGGCGGAGGCGGCGGCGAGCAGGACAAAGGCGTGGCCATAACCCTGCTTGTTGGTGTCTGCCGGGCCGTCGTCATTCATCGACCAGACATAGCCACCGTTCTTCTGGTCGCGATGGCCGTTCCAGAGGAAGTTCATGCCATGGTCGATCAGATCGCCGGCGCCCGGACGACCAAGCATGTAGGCAATCGAAAAGCAGTGAACCATGCGGGCAGAGGCGTGGATGCCGCGAACCGGATTGGCGGAGGGCAGAGGGTGCCCCTCGTCATCGAGATCGTAGAAACCGCCCTTGGGGTTGATTGCGCGATATTGGAAGAAATTCATCAGGCCTTCCGCCTGATCGAGCAGCCAGCGACGATGATAGGGGAGATCGCTCCAGAATTTCAGTGTCTGACCCGTGTCGCTCATGCTTCTTCTCCCTTGTGCTTCAACGCTTTAATTAGAGGCTATAGCCATCCGGGCGATAGCTGTCATGAATAAATCGCCAAGCGAATCGCTGCGACAAATCCGACAGTAATTGCGACGTCTGCGCTGGACATCACATAAAGGCATCTTTATATGATTATGAATATTGCCTTGATCTCTATCAGGAGTGTTTGCCTTGTTCGATGAACTGTTCGGTCCCGAAGGTGCTCGCCGCGACGGTGCGGAAGTTCTTGCTGCGCTGAAAAAGGCTGCAAGTGAACGCATTCTCGTTATCGATGGCGCGATGGGTACCCAGATCCAAGGCCTGGGCTTCAACGAAGACCATTTTCGCGGCGAGCGCTTTATCGGCTGCGCCTGTCACCAGCAGGGCAATAACGACCTTCTGATTCTCACCCAGCCGCAGGCGATCGAGGACATCCACTATCGTTACGCGATGGCCGGTGCCGATATTCTCGAAACCAACACGTTTTCCTCCACACGCATTGCGCAGGCGGACTACGAAATGGAAGGTGCGGTCTACGATCTCAACCGCGACGGCGCGCGGCTTGCCCGCCGCGCCGCGATCCGCGCCGAAAAGGAAGATGGTCGCCGCCGGTTTGTGGCCGGTGCCATCGGCCCGACCAACCGTACCGCCTCAATCTCGCCGGACGTCAATAATCCGGGCTACCGCGCCGTCTCCTTCGATGACCTGCGGATCGCCTATGGCGAACAGATCGACGGCTTGATCGATGGCGGTGCAGACATCATCCTGATCGAGACCATCTTCGATACGCTGAACGCCAAGGCAGCGATCTTTGCCTGCGAAGAGCGGTTCGAGGCCAAGGGCGTGCATCTACCGGTGATGATTTCCGGCACGATCACCGACCTATCCGGCCGCACGCTGTCGGGCCAGACACCATCGGCCTTCTGGAACTCGGTCAATCATTCCGCTCCGTTCACGATCGGCCTCAACTGCGCGCTCGGCGCCGACGCGATGAGGCCGCACCTGCAGGAGCTGTCGGCGGTTTCCGACACGTTCATCTGCGCCTATCCGAATGCCGGTCTGCCCAACGAATTCGGCCAGTATGACGAGACGCCCGAAATGATGGCGGCTCAGGTCGAGGAATTTGCCCGCGAAGGTCTGGTCAATGTCGTCGGCGGTTGCTGCGGTTCGACGCCGGACCATATCCGGGCGCTGGCCGAAGTGGTTGCCAAATATCCGCCGCGGGCGCTTCCGGACCATGTGCCGTTCATGTCGCTGTCGGGTCTTGAACCCTTCGTGCTGACCAAGGACATTCCCTTCGTCAACGTCGGCGAGCGCACCAACGTCACCGGTTCGGCGAAATTCCGCAAGCTGATCACCAATGCCGATTACGCGGCAGCTCTCGCCGTCGCCCGCGACCAGGTGGAGAATGGCGCGCAGGTGATCGACATCAACATGGACGAAGGCCTGATCGACAGCGAAAAGGCGATGGTCGAGTTTTTGAACCTGATCGCTGCCGAGCCGGATATCGCCCGCGTTCCCGTGATGATCGATAGCTCGAAGTTCGAGATCATCGAGGCGGGCCTCAAATGCGTGCAGGGCAAGGCGATCGTCAACTCGATCTCGCTGAAGGAAGGCGAGGAGAAGTTTCTGGCCCAGGCCAGGCTGGTACGCCATTACGGTGCGGCGGTGGTCGTCATGGCCTTCGACGAAACGGGGCAGGCGGACAGCTACGAGCGCAAGGTCGAGATTTGCACCCGCGCCTACAAGATCCTGACCGAACAGGTCGGCTTTCCGCCGGAAGACATCATCTTCGACCCGAACGTGTTTGCCGTCGCAACCGGTATCGAAGAGCACAACAATTACGGCGTCGACTTCATCGAGGCGACGCGGACGATCCGCGAAAGAATGCCGCTCGTGCATGTTTCCGGCGGCGTCTCGAACCTGTCCTTCTCCTTCCGCGGCAACGAGCCGGTGCGCGAGGCGATGCACGCAGTGTTCCTCTACCACGCCATCCAGGCGGGTATGGACATGGGCATCGTCAATGCCGGTCAATTGGCCGTCTATGACAATATCGACCCGGAACTGCGCGAAGCATGTGAAGATGTGGTGCTGAACCGTCGTGCCGACGGCACCGAGCGTCTCTTGGAAGTGGCAGAGCGGTTCCGCGGTGGCCCGGGCCGGGAAGCCAAGGTTCAGGATCTCGCCTGGCGTGACAAGCCGGTTGAGGATCGGTTGTCGCATGCGCTGGTCAACGGCATTACCGACTATATCGAAGCCGATACCGAAGAGGCACGGCAGAAGGCCGAGCGTCCGCTGCATGTCATTGAAGGCCCGCTGATGGCAGGCATGAATGTGGTCGGCGACCTGTTCGGCTCAGGAAAGATGTTCCTGCCGCAGGTAGTGAAATCCGCTCGCGTGATGAAGCAGGCCGTGGCTGTTCTTCTTCCTTATATGGAGGAAGAAAAGCGACTGAACGGTGGCGACGAGCGCAAGTCGGCCGGAAAAATCCTGATGGCGACCGTGAAGGGCGACGTACACGATATCGGCAAGAATATCGTCGGTGTCGTGCTCGCCTGCAACAATTACGAGATCATCGACCTCGGCGTGATGGTGCCGGCAACGAAGATTCTGGAAACGGCGATTGCGGAAAAGGTCGATATCATCGGCCTTTCCGGTCTGATCACGCCGTCGCTGGACGAGATGGTGCATGTGGCGGCTGAAATGGAACGGCAGGGGTTTGACGTTCCGCTGCTGATCGGCGGTGCGACGACCAGTCGTGTGCATACGGCGGTGAAAATCCATCCGCGCTATGAGCGTGGTCAGGCGGTTTACGTGACGGATGCGTCGCGTGCGGTCGGTGTCGTATCGTCGCTTCTTTCCGAGGATGCCAAGGCCGGTTATGTCGATGGTATCCGGGGCGAATATGCCAAGGTGTCGGCTGCCCATGCCCGGGCCGAAGCGGAAAAGCAGCGCCTGCCGATCGCGCGGGCGCGTGCCAATGCGGAAAAGGTCGATTGGGCTTCCTACGCGCCGGTCAAGCCACAGTTTACCGGGACGAAGGTGTTCGAGACCTATGATCTTCAAGAACTGGCCCAGTATATCGACTGGACGCCGTTCTTCCAGACATGGGAGCTGAAGGGTCGTTATCCGGCTATCCTCGAAGACGAGAAGCAGGGTGAGGCAGCGCGCCAGCTCTGGAATGACGCGCAGGCGATGCTCGCAAAAATTATCGAGGAAAAGTGGTTCCGGCCACGGGCGGTGATCGGCTTCTGGCCGGCCAATGCCGTGGGCGACGATATCCGTCTGTTCACGGATGAGAAGCGTTCGGAAGAACTTGCGACCTTCTACACGCTGCGCCAGCAGCTTTCGAAGCGTGACGGCCGCCCGAATGTGGCGCTGTCGGATTTCGTCGCGCCGGTCGATAGCGCCAAGCCGGATTATGTCGGCGGTTTCGTCGTCACTGCGGGGATAGAGGAGGTGGCGATCGCTGAACGTTTCGAGCGGGCGAATGACGATTATTCGTCGATCCTGGTCAAGGCTTTGGCCGACCGTTTTGCGGAAGCCTTTGCCGAGCGCATGCACCAGCTGGTCCGCAAGGAGTTCTGGGGCTATGCGGCGGATGAGACGTTTTCGAACGAAGACCTGATCCACGAAGAATATGCCGGTATCCGGCCCGCACCGGGTTATCCGGCCCAGCCGGATCATACTGAGAAGGCGACGCTGTTCAGCCTCCTCGACGCAACGAATGCGACCGGCGTCGAACTGACCGAGAGCTATGCCATGTGGCCTGGTTCGTCGGTCTCCGGCCTCTATATCGGACATCCGCAGAGCTATTATTTCGGCGTCGCCAAGGTCGAGCGCGATCAGGTCGAGGACTACGCCTCGCGCAAGGGAATGACTGTCGAGGAGATCGAACGCTGGCTTGGGCCGGTATTGAACTATGTGCCGGGTGGTGTCGCCGCTGATAAGGTGGACGACGCGGCGTAAAACGTCGTGCTTTATCCGTTGAAGAAAGGCCGGAGAGCATCCCTCTCCGGCCTTTCTTTTCACCATGAGGAAATCCTCTTCCTCATTCTCTCGCTTTTCACAGGAGTGCGATCAGGCCTTCTGAGCCAATCTTGCCGTCAATTCCTCGATGCCGGTATCCGATTGCACTGTCTCGCCGCGGAACGAGAGATAGATGCCGACGCCTGTCGTGAGCGCCGCGATGAAGAGCAGGTACCAGGCGTGGGCCATTGGGTTGATGGCGAGTGCCGAGGTCACCGCGATCGGGGTCAGGCCGCCGAAGATGGCGTAGGAGACGTTGTAGGAGAAGGACAGGCCGGTGAAGCGGACGCGAGCGGGGAAGGCGCGCACCATCACGTAAGGCACTGCGCCGACGAGACCGACGGCAAGGCCCATGGTCGCATAGAGGGCGAACATCAGGGTGATCGACGTGCCGGCGAAGCTGTAGAACGCCCAGGTGGCTGCACCGAAGACGACACCGGCGACGGTGAAGAAACGGCCCGAACCGACACGGTCGACGATGCTGCCTGCCGCCGAGGTGGCGAAGATCAGGAACAGCGTGCCGAAGCTGGTTGCGGCAAGTGACTGCTGTGCGGTGTAACCGTAGATCTTCTGTAGAAGGGTTGCGGTCATCAGTGTGGTGACGACGATTGCGGCCGACAGGATCCAGGTGAGCAGCATGGAGATAACGACGCCGCGCAGGTGGTCGCGCAGGACGGTCTTGAGCGGCAGTTCCGGGGCGAGCGCGCGGCTGGCCTTCATCTCGGCGAAGATCGGGGTTTCCTGTAGCCAGCGCCGCATCCAGACCGAGAGAAGACCAAAGATGCCGCCGATGAAGAAGGGGATGCGCCATGCCCCGTCGGCAATCGCTTCCGGCGTGAAGACGGTGTTGATGACGGTCGCGATCGACGAGCCGAGCAGGATGCCGAGCGACAGGCCGGAGGTGAGGAAGCCGCAGGCAAAACCGACGCGACGGAAAGGCACGTGTTCGGCGACAAATGTCCAGGCGCCCGGCACTTCACCGCCGATGGCCGCCCCCTGCAGGATGCGCATGGCGACCAGCAGGATGGGCGCGAATACGCCGATCGTGGCATAAGTCGGCATGATCGCCATGCCGAGCGTCGACAGCGACATCAAGAGGATCGAGAAAGCAAACACTTTCTTGCGGCCGAACATGTCGCCGAAATGGGCGAGCACGATGCCGCCGAGCGGGCGGATGAGATAACCGGCTGCAAAGATGCCGAAGGTCTGGATCAGCACCAGCCATTCCGGCATGTCCGGCGGGAAGAAGAGTTTTCCGATCACCGTCGCGAAGAAGACGAAGATGATGAAGTCATAAAATTCCAGTGCGCCGCCGAGGGCGGCAAGGCCGAGGGTTTTGAAATCCTGGGAGGTCAGGCGGCGCGGGGCGGCTCCGGAAGGGGCCGATGAGGTAATCGAAGACATTGTACTCAACTGAATGTACGGGGTGGCCTCCCGCTCAGGGAGATAGCCCACCCGGAATGCGGCATAGGGGGCCGCATATCAAGGTTTAAAGCCCAATTTCCCGGTCAATCCACCGGCATGGCGATGCAGTTCGGCAACAGGCCGGGCTCGTCGACACGGTGCGTGGATCAGTCCCTGATCAACAGCAGGTCGCTTGCGGCAAAACGCAGGGTGACCGTCTCGCCGGGGTGCGGCAGGACCTTGTCGGGGGCATTGAACATGTCGAAGGAAATCTGGTTGCCGCCGACCTCGAATTTCGTACGCACGACCGAACCGAGGAAGTGGGAGGAAACGACGGTGCCGGTCAGTGCCGTGTCTCCCTTGACGCTTTCCGACAGGGAGCCAGCTTCCGGGCGAAGCGCGATGGAGACCTTGTCGCCGGCCTTCAACGCGCCGATGGATTCGCGCAGGGGGATGGTGTTGTCGCCGATGCGGATCGTATTGGCGGCAGGGTCTGCGACCAGGGCATCGATGATGTTGAGAGTGCCCACAAAGGAGGCGACGAAGCGGGTAGAAGGGCGATTGTAGATATCCGACGGCGTACCGATCTGGTCGGCGCGGCCGGCATTCATGACGACGATGCGGTCGGAAATCGACAGCGCCTCTTCCTGGTCATGGGTGACAAAGACGGTGGTGATGCCGAGCTGGCGCTGGATCTGTCGGATTTCTTCACGCAGCGACACGCGGATCTTTGCATCGAGCGCGGAGAGCGGTTCGTCGAGCAGCAAAACCTGTGGCTTGGGAGCAAGGGCGCGGGCAAGGGCGACGCGCTGCTGCTGGCCGCCGGACATCTGGTAGGGATAGCGATCGGCTAGGTGTTCGAGGTGGATGAGTTTCAGCATCTCCTTCACTCGCGTCTCGATCTCGGCCTTGGGCATGCCCGCCACCTTGAGGCCGAAGGCAACGTTGTCGAAGACATTCATGTTGGGGAAGAGCGCGTAGGCCTGGAACACCATGCCGATATTGCGCTGGCTGGTCTTCAGGCCTGACTGGTTTTTGCCGTTGATGGTGATCGTGCCGTCACTCGGCGTCTCAAAACCGGCGATCATTCTCAGGATCGTCGTCTTGCCGCAGCCGGACGGGCCGAGGAAGGAAATGAACTCGCCCTTCTCGATCGCCATGTTGAAATCCTTGACGACTTGCGTCTGGCCAAAACTCTTCTTGAGGCTGTCGAGGACGAGGAAGGACATGGGCGGAATTCCTTAGGCGCTGCGGGCAGGCGCCATCTTGCTGAGACGGGAAACGAGCTGGATGAGGCCCATGGAAAGCCAGGTCATGGCAAAGGCGATGACGGCGAGTGCGGACGGCTCATAGGCCTTGTTGGCGCCGACGAGCTGAAGATAAGGACCGAAAGCCGGGCGATTGAGAAGTGCTGCCATGGTGAATTCGCCCATGACAATGGCAAAGGTGATGAAGGCGCCGGAGAGGACACCCGACATGACATTCGGGAAAATGCAGCGGAACAGGATGGTCGGCCACTTCGCGCCCAGGATCTCGGCAGCCTCGGTGAGCGTGCGAACGTCGATCGTGCGCATCGCGGTGTCGACCGAACGGTACATGTAGGGCAGCGACAGCGTGATGTAGGACATGACCAGCAGCACGTTGGTGCCGAAGGTCGAGCCGGTGAACGGGATATAGGACGAGGAATTGTAGAGGCGCAGGTAGCCGAAGACGATGACGATCGCCGGGATCACGAGCGGCATGAGGGTGACGAACTCGACGACCGGTCGCATCTGCGGCAGGCGCAGTCGCACCCAATAGGCGGTGGGCACGACGAGCAGCATACCGAAGGCGATGGTGAACAGCGCCATCAGGATCGAAAAGCCGAATGTCTGCTGGAACTGAATATCGGAAAACACCGAATCGTAGGCATCGAAAGAGTATTCACCGCGGCGCATGCGCAGCGAGAATTCGAACGTGCCGAGCAGCGGCACGAAGAAATAAATATGGCCGACGGCAATGGCGAGCCAGGCGAAGAATTTGGTCATCTTCATCTCGCCGCCCTCACTTCTGCCAGCGTTCGGCGCGCATGCGCAGCCAGATGTAGAGAATGTTGGAGAGGCCGGTGATGACGATCATGCCGAGCGCCAGGGCATAACCGAGATTAGGGTTATGCAGCACGTCGCCTCGGATCTGCGCATAGAGCAGGATCGGCACGATGTTGAGCGAGGAGCCGGTCAGCGCGTAAGCCGTGGCGATTGCGCCGAAGGCGTTGGCGAAGAGCAGCAGGCTGGTACCGAGAAGGCTTGGCCAGAGGATAGGGAAAGCGACCATGCGCCAGTATTGCCAGGTCGATGCGCCGAGGATCTCGGAAGCTTCACGCCACTCCTTCTTCAGTCCGTCCAGCGCCGGGGTGAGGATCAATACCATCAGCGGTATCTGGAAGAACATGTAGGTGACGGTCAGGCCGACGAAGGACAGAAGGTTGAAGCCGGTCGAATAGAGATTGAAGCCGAACCAGTCGCGCATGAAGACCGTCACGAGGCCGGTGCGTCCGAGCGTGGCGATGAAGGCGAAGGCGAGCGGCACGCCGGCGAAATTCGAGGCGACGCCGGAGAATGTCAGCAGGCCGGAGCGGATCCACGACGGCAGGCCGCCGAGCACGATCGCCCAGGCGAGAAAAAAGCCGATCAGCGCGCCGCCGAGGGAGGAGGCAAAGGAGACCTTGATGGAAATCCAGTAGGCCGACATGATCGTCGGAGTGAACAGGTCGGCGATATTCTTGAAGGTCAGTTGGCCATCCGGCGTGAAGAAGGCGCCCATGACGAGATAAAGCGTCGGGACAACCAGGAACATCAAAGCGAAGATCATGAACGGCGCGATGCCGAGCCAATCGATGACGGTACGTCGGTCGATGAAGGACGAGGATGCCGTTGCCATGAAAAAGCGCTTCTGTGGGAGAAGAAGGAGGCCTCCCCGCCGAAGCGGGGAGGCCCTAATGTATTACTGAACGTTGGCGCCGACGACGCTATCCCACTTGGTGGTGATAGCGGTCTTGCCCTTGTCCTGCTCGTCGAGCGTCGGGAACTTTGCCTTTTCATAGGCTGCCGCCGGCGGCAGGGCGTCGAGCATTTCCTTCGGGATCTTGTTGTTCTTGGCAAGATCGTTGAAGCGGATCGGATGGCAATAGCCCTTAAGGTAACCGAGCTGGCCTTCGTCGGAATAGATGTATTCCATCCACAGCTTGGCAGCGTTCGGGTGCGGGGCGAAGGCGGAGATCGCCTGGACGTAAACGCCGGCGACGACGCCCGTTTCCGGTACGACGACTTCGAGCGGCGGGTTGCCCTTCAAGGTGTCGCGCCAGGACAGTCCGTTATAATCCCAGGCGACGACGATCGGGGTCGAACCCTGAGCGAGCGAGGCGGACTTGCCGATGACGGGTACGAAGTTGCCGGCCTTGTTGATTTCCGAGAAGAGAGCCAGACCGGCTTCGCCAGCCTTGGTCGGGTCGGTTTCACCGCCAGCGAGGCCTGCGGCGTAAACGGCCTGAACAGCCTGGTTGGAGCCGCGCGGATCACCGGCGAGAGCAACCGAATTGGCGTAGTCCGACTTCGTCAGGTCCTTCCAATCCTTCGGCAGTTCCTTGACGATGTCGGTGTTCACGACGAAGGAAAGAACACCATAATAGTCACCGTACCAGTGTCCTTCGGAATCCTTGGCGTCGTCCGGGATCGAATCCCAGGTGGAGACCTTGTAGGGCTGGATCAGGCCTTCAGCCTTGGAGGACGGGCCGAAAGAGAGGCCGACGTCAATGACGTCAGGCGCCTGCGGGCCGGTATTGCCCTTGTTGGCCTTGATGGCTTCGATTTCGTCGCCCGAGCTTGCGTCCGGGTTCAGTTCGTTGACTTCGATACCGTATTTGGCCTTGAAGCCGGCAATGATGTCGCCGTAACCGCACCAGCTGTGGGGCAGGGCGATGGTCGTCAGCGAGCCTTCCTTCTTGGCAGCTGCGATCAGTTCAGCGCTCGGCTCGGCGAAAGCGAAGCTTGTGGATGCAACGACTGCGGCAGTCGTCAGCGAAAGCAGGCGATGAGCGTTCTTGAGCACGGATGTCCTCCTGAGGTTTGATCGTGTCGGCGGCGACTCGTAGAGCCGTATCGTGAACTGTATGTGACAGGCGAGGATCTGATCATCGGGCCATAAGCCCTAGCTTTCAAAGCATTTTTTTCGCAAGCGTCAAAAACGGCAAGTTGGTGGCTGTGGATAACCGGGCAAATACGTCGTTGTTGGAACACGCAGGCCGCAAATTGAACAGATGACGTGTGAAGTTCCGTTTGACGACAACTTGAAAGTGAAGAATGCTGTCGTCAAACTTTCGTTAATGCTTTCCGGCCCTCGTCGAAAACAATCGTGGCCCGGAAACCGCTGACAAATATCCTTCAACGGATCAGCCGAGGGATCGCGACTGATCCGAAACACGGTGAGGCCTCAAGGCCCTGCCGGACAAGATCCTCCTGGGAGATGTCAAAGCTGCGCGGACCGGACACCGAAAGATCGGGTCCGGCCGGTTCATGGGCTTGTCCGGCCGTTGGGGTCGGGGCCTTTGCTTCGAGCAGGAGAAGGGGAATGGATAGTTCATCTGCAGGCGTCAGCTACAAGAAGGCCGACGCATCCTATTTCGATAAGCGCGGTCTTTCGCGTTATGCCGGGGTCTGGTCACTTTGGGCACTCGGGGTCGGCGCCGTCATTTCCGGTCATTTTTCCGGCTGGAACTTTGGTTTCGCTACCGGAGGCTGGGGCGGCATGCTGGTTGCCGGCATGATCATCGCGGTCATGTATCTGGGCCTGACCTTCTCGATTGCCGAAATGAGCCCGGCGCTGCCGCATACGGGGGCGGCCTATTCCTTTGCTCGCACGGCCATGGGGCCATGGGGAGGGTTTCTCACCGGGCTTTGCGAAAATGTCGAATATGTGCTGACGCCGGCCGTGATCGTGACGTTCATCACGGCTTACGTGAACTCGATCCTCGGGCTCGATCCGGTCTATTCGCCGCTTCTGTGGATCCTGTTCTACGGCGTCTTCCTCTCGCTCAACGTGTTCGGGCTGGAGCTGTCGTTCAAGGTCACGCTGGTGATCACGCTGGTTTCGCTGGCCGTTCTCGTGTTCTTCTGGATCAGTGCCATTCCGAACATGGATTTCAACCGATGGGCGCTCAATATCGGCGTCGGGCCTGACGGTGCGGCGATCGAACTGCCGGAAGGCAATGGTGATTGGTTCCCCTTCGGCCTATCGGGCGTGCTCGCGACGCTGCCCTTTGCCGTGTGGCTGTTTCTTGCCATCGAGCAGTTGCCTCTTGCGGCGGAAGAATCCGTCGACCCGAAGCGCGATATGCCGAAAGGGATCATTCTCGGCATCATCACACTGATGATCTCGGCTTTCATGATCGTGCTTCTCAACCCGTCGCTGCCGGGCGTTGGTGCCTTTCATCTGGGTTCGGCACTGGAGCCGCTGCTCGATGGGTTCAAGTCCGTCTATGGCGATGGCGGCGTGGTTATCCTCGGGCTTGTCGCACTCACGGGTCTGATCGCCAGCTTCCACACGATCCTCTATGCACAGGGGCGACAGATCTATTCGTTGTCGCGTGCCGGTTACTTCCCGACGGCCTTGTCGGTGACCCATCCTGCTTACAAGACGCCTTATGTGGCGATGATGGCAGGTGCCGCTGTTGGTCTGGCGGTCATGCTGGTGATCTGGTTTTCGCTGGGTGCGGAGCAGGGCGGTACGGTGATCGGCGCTGTGCTGCTGAACATGGCCGTCTTCGGCGCGATGTTCTCCTACATCATGCAGGCGATCTCCTTCATCATTCTGCGCAAGAAGCTGCCGAATATCGACCGGCCGTTCCGCTCGCCGCTCGGTATTCCCGGTGCCGCTTTGACGATCGGGATTGCGGTCGTGACGCTGATCTACCAGATTGAGGATCCGAACTTCTTCAAGGGCGTGGTTTGGGTCGTTGTCTGGTTCGCGGTGGCGATCGCCTATTTCGCGCTCGTCGGACGTCACCGGCTGATTCTGTCGCCGGAGGAAGAATTTGCGATGGCGCATAAGGAGGCTGCATCGCTAGCCTGAACCTTGGTATTGACGTAATGAATGCGGCATCCCATCGGATGACCGCATTCATGATGCAGCTCCGCATCGATCCTGCAGAATGCTATGTGTAGATTTTCGGGTTAATCCTTGATTAACCATGTTTGGAAAGGATGTGGGCTACCGGCCCCATGTTTTGGGGATGCCTGCAGAGCGATGCGGCTCGTCACCCCCAAGGATGGAAAATGCCAGTCATATCTTTTGCCAATGCCAAAGGCGGTGCCGGGAAGACGACGGCCGCCCTTTTGCTCGCGACCGAACTTGCTCACCAGGGTTTCCGCATCACCATCATCGACGCCGATCCACAGCGCTGGATCAGCCAATGGCAGGAAACGTCGGGCAAGGTGCGCAATATCGAGGTGATTTCCGAAGTGACGGTTGCCTCGTTGAATGGGCATTTGCGGGAAATGGCGTCGGTGACCGACTATTTCATCATCGATCTGGCCGGCGCGCGTGATGCGCTGGTGACGACGGCGCTCGGACTGTCCGACCATGTCTTCATACCGGTTCAGGGCTCAGCCATGGACGCCAAGGGAGCTGCCCAGATCCTCGACATCCTTGCCCTTCTGAAGGAGAAGGCGAAACTTGATATCGATCATTCGGTGGTGCTGACACGCGTGGCCTCCATGGTGACCACGAAGGCGCTGCTGGCAATCAAGGGCCTTCTCGCAGCCAAGGGAGTCAACGTGATGACGGCTCCGATCGGCGAGCGGAGCGCTTTCAAGGAACTGTTCGAAATGGGCGGCACGCTTCACACGATGGATCCGACCAAAGTCAGCAACTTGGACAAGGCCAAGGAAAATGCACGGGCCTATGCCGTTGAAGTGCTGCGTCTGATGCCGGTCAAGATGACCCGTTCCGCGGTGTCGCGGTTGATCGGTCTTGGCCGGGGCATCAATTGAGATCTGATTTAGTGCGAAAACGAATATGGCCGGCTTTCGCCGGCCATTTCAGTCTCAGGACGATGCTACAATCCGGAACTATTCGACGAACTGAACTGTCGTTCCCGGCTTGACCATTTTTGCAAGCTCGGTCGCATCCCAATTGGTCAGGCGCACGCAGCCATGGCTGTTGGTCTTGCCGATCTTCGATGGTTCCGGCGTGCCATGGATGCCGTAAGTCGGCTTTGACAGCGCGATCCAGACCGTACCGACCGGGCCGTTGGGGCCGGGCGGGATCTGCAGGATTTGCGTGTTGTTGCCCTGCGTGAAGTTGATCTTCGGATTGTAGGTGTAGCCCGGATCGAGCGCTATACGCTGAACCGTATGATCTCCGGACGGTGAGGGCGTGTCGGAAGAGCCGATCGTTGCGGGGTAGGCGGCAATCAGGTTGCCGTCTGCACCATAGGCGAACACCTGCTTGCGCCCCTTGTCGGCAATGATGCGGGTGACCTGACCGGTCTTCGTCTGACCCGGATTGATGACCTTGATGATCGTTCCAGGAATGGAGAAATCAGCATTCGGGTTGAGCGCCTTCAGGTAGCCTTCGTCCATATGGAATTGTTCAGCCAACTTTTCGGTCACCGAAGTGAATGACATGGCCGGCAACGAGGCCTTGTGAGCATAGTCTTCGGGAATGGAAGCGACGTAAGGTCCGGCGGCATCCGACGCGGTTATCGTGTAGTCGACAATCGGCAGCCCACCGGAATAGGCAAGGCGCTGCATGATACCTTCGGAATCGTTTGGATCGAGCGTCTCGCCCGTCATCTCCTGCCATGCCGCAATTGCCTTGTTGACGTTATCGCCAAGGTGCCCGTCGATCACGCCCGGCGAAATGCCTTCGCGGTCGAGGAAAACTTGCAAGGCGGCGATCTGGGCCTGCGGCTTCTTGGTAACAGTGATGATCGGCTTGTCTGGGTGAAGGTTGTCAGCTGGCGGCATGCTCTGGTTCGGCTCCAGCGAAGCTTCCTGCGGATAATTCTGATCGACGCCCGGCAAGCCCTGCTGATCGAGAGGCATGCGTGTGACAGAGCCTCCGATTGAACCGGTCACAGAGCCGGGCTCTTCTGGACGATATTGGCGGTAATCCTGATATCCACCCCGATTGTCGTAACGCGACGGATAGGTTTCGGCCTGACGCTGATTGCGATTGTTACGTGGTGCTTCAGGGTATTCCTCGTAACGACGCTGATAGCCATCCTGACGCATTTCCGTCGCGACGATATTGCCATAACGATCAAGATAGACACGTCGTCCTGATCCGTCGCGGCTTACGATGATGTCGCGCCCGTTGGGCATGTAATCGAGGATCGCTCCATCCGGCGCAACCAAAACGGGGCCATCGGAATATTGCTGGTAACGCGACTGCGCAGCTACTGGAACAACCGAGGCTGCCAGAACCGCAAGGCTGATACTGAAAAGAATGGAGCGCTTCACGTTCTCACCGATTATAATGTTGCCTATTCAAGTAATCGGGAAGGAGGCCGCTTGGTTCCCGTTTGCCGTCCGCGATGACTGACAAGCTAAATTTGACGCTTGTATGGAAAAATCCCAGCTTGCAATGAATGAATCATT
Organism: Pseudomonadota bacterium; assembly: GCA_023451735.1. GTDB lineage: Bacteria > Pseudomonadota > Alphaproteobacteria > Rhizobiales > Rhizobiaceae > Neorhizobium. The sequence goes on from JAEXYH010000096.1 coordinate 129,340, forward strand.
AAATTCCGCTCACGTTAGGTAAACGCGTTGTGAGCATGAGGAGGAAATGCTGATGAAAACCTTTACGGCGGCGCTCGGGCCGAAGCTCCAGCTTGATGAAAGCTCGGTTCTGGATATCGGAAAATGCTTTGTTCACGATACCGATATCGCGCCCGGCCGCGCGATCCCTGACGATGGTGATTCGCGTATCGATCACTCGCTGGAGGGGTTTCTGTTTACATGCGGGCCGGATCATATCCGTCATCCGGAGGCTATTGTGGGCGAAGCGAATGGCCGGAAGTTTCCGCTGCATGGTTCCTACTCCTCCCATCCGGCGGAGATACTGTTTTGGGATATGCAGGGTGAGGATGCCGAATGTCGCGCCCGCGTGCCGGTCTCGACCGTCGACGGCGGGAGCGCGCTGCTTGAGCGACACTGGAGAATCGATGGCGCCACGGGTGAGGTCTGTTTGCAGGACAAGGTTACCAATACCGGAGCCAAGCCGATGGCGCGGGTGCATATGTACCACATGAATATCGGTGCATGGTTGTTCGATGATGGCGTACATCTGGCGGGGGCGATGCTGGAGGGCGGCCGGATGCCTTGGGATTTCGGGCCCGATCCGGGAAGCGTGTTTTGCGTCCCGGCGGGCCGAGATGGTGGGGAATGGGCTGAGGTGGCACTCGGGCCGATTGCGTCGCTTGGCGGCGCAACGCTCAAAGTGCGCTTCAAGACCGATAACCTGCCTTATCTGCAGGTGTGGCGGAACCAGAAGGAACCCGCACATGTGCTTGGAATAGAACCCGTATCGCATCGGCTGGCAAGTCGCGAGGAACTGACTGCATCGGGAGAACTGCAATGGCTTCAGCCGGGCGAGAGCGCGGATTATGCGCTTCGTTTCGCCTTTGTCTGAGATGCAGCCGTCTGCCGTTGACGCTTATCAAGCCACGGCGTAATGCTGGCGCCACAAAAATGGAGGTTGCCCATGGATATCCGCCAGATCAACGACGAGTATTCCGTTTCCGGCCAGATCACCGTCGGGGAACTGGACGAAATCAAGGCGCTTGGTTTCAAGTCTCTTGTCTGCAACCGTCCGGACGAGGAAGAGCCTGGCCAGCCGCATTATGCCGAGATCGAAGCGCGTGCGAAGGAACTCGGCCTTGAAATCCGTCACATCCCGGTTGGCCGTATGGGCCTGACACCGGAAGGCGTGACCGAGATGGCCGACGCGCTGGAGGATTTTCAAAAGCCGATGCTCGGCTTCTGCAGGTCCGGTGCCCGCTCAACCGCCATCTACGACCAAGCCCAGCGTTTCAAGGGCTAACCAGTTTTTCGCGCGCGGCGTGGTTTTTCTCGCCGTGCTTCCCCCAAGCTCAGCATTCAGGAGCATTCCCATGAGCATCAAGCGCATCGAGCCGGGCGCACGCATGAGCGGCGCAGTCGTTCACGGCAACACCGTTTATCTCGCCGGCCAGGTTGGCGAAGGCGAAACCGTAACGGACCAGTGCAAGGACGCGCTTGCCGAAGTCGACCGCCTGCTCGCCGCCGCCGGTTCCGATAAGTCGAAGGTACTGCAGACGATCATCTACCTCTCCGACATGTCGACCTTCGGCGAAATGAATGCCATCTGGGAAGCATGGATCGATCCGGCCAACCCGCCGGCTCGCGCCACGAGCGAAGCCGCTCTGGCCGCTCCGAAGTACAAGGTCGAGTTCATCGTAACCGCTGCAATCTGATATCGAGCGCCACGGATGCCGAAAGCACGTTTGCTGACGATCTCCATTGCCGGCAGCCTGCTGGCGTCCGTGGCTCATGCTCAAAATCTGCCTTCCGTACCTCAGGGATCGGAACTCGACGTCGCTGCCCAAGGCATGGTTTATGCGCGCGCCTGTGACCTTCGCTACAAGCGCCCGGGCATGGTCTGGGATTCGAAAGCTCTGTTTCTGAAGTATGCGCAGGAGCTGGTTTCAAACCCGCAGGCGACGACGGAGGATGCATTCAAGCGCATCCAGCGAACGACGACACGGGCATACGCCCTGTCTGACAAACAGATCACTGTCGAGTTCTGCGCTCGCTTGGATATGGTTTTCAAGCGTGAGCTTGGTCGCTAATGGCCGTTCGGCCGAGAATCGAGTCGGAATAATTGAAGCGTCGGATATATTAAAAGGGGCCGAAAAATCCGGCCCCTTTTTTCGTCCTTGATTATCCTGGTTCGCCCGGTGTCATGCCGAAAAGGTAAAAGGCGGCGAGAGCGATGCCGATAAGGAAGATGACGACGACGAAAGTCGACATGCCTCCAAGTGCTTTGCGTTTCGTTTCATTTGCCATGCCACATCAACGGCATGTACGTGGATTGGTTCCTGAGCTCTTGAGCAAATGCTCAAGTTTGGGCCTCAAAGCTTTCCGCGTATCTGGGTCAATGTTCGTGCCGGCGTGATTGCTTCGGGATCGAGCCGGACCTCGATAATCGCTGGCTTGCCGCTTTGCCGGGCGCGCAGATAGGCGGGGCCGAAATCCTCGGTCTTTTCTACCAGTTCGCCATGACCGCCAAAGGCCTTGGCGTAAGCAACGAAATCCGGGTTGACGAGATCGGTGCCGCTAACGCGGCCGGGATATTCACGCTCCTGATGCATGCGGATCGTGCCGTAGATGCCGTTATTGATCAGAACCGTGATGATCGGGAGTTCATAACGGACGGCGGTGATGAATTCTTGGCCGTGCATCATGAAGCAGCCATCGCCGGCAAAACAGACGACCTCGCGCTCGGGGAACAGCTGTTTGGCCGCGACTGCAGCCGGCAGCCCGTATCCCATGGAGCCGGAGGTCGGTGCGGACTGGGTGTTGTATCTTTGGAAGCGATGGAAGCGGTGAAGCCATGTGGCATAGTTGCCGGCACCATTCGTGAATATCGCATCTTTCGGCGTGTTTTCCTCGATCCAATCCATGATCGGCCCCATATGGACGTTTCCGGGGCCGGTTTCAGGCGGCGTTGACCATTTTAGATAGGCGTCGTGCATGGCCGATTTGCGCTCGGCCCAAAGAGGCAGGGCCGGTGGTTCGAGAGTCTTGATGGCTGCAACAAATTCTGCCGGCGCCGCGCAAATGGCGAGATCCGGACGATACAGGCGGCCAAGTTCTTCCGGATCGGGGAAGACATGGATGAGTTTTTGGCTCGGGTAGGGGATGTCTATCAACGTGTAGCTGGATGACGGCATTTCCGACATGCGGCTGCCGATAAGGATCAGGAGATCACTCTCCTTGATCTCTTTCGCCAAGGCCGGATTAATGCCTATTCCAACATCGCCCGCATAGGAAGGGTGCAGATTGTCGAACAGCATCTGGCGGCGGAAGGAGCAACCGACCGGCAGCTTGAAGCGGCTGGCGAAATCCTGAAAGTCAGTCACCGCCTGTTCATTCCAGCGGGTACCACCAAGAATGACCATCGGCCGTTGGGATTCTTTCAGCAGTTTTTCGAACTCCGCGACCTGCGGCTGGCCGGGATGGCTTTCGACGGGGGTGTAAGGCCGGGCCTGCGGTGCCTCGACTTCCTCCACCAGCATGTCTTCCGGCAGGGTCAGCACGACCGGGCCGGGGCGACCGGAGGTGGCGACGGTGAAGGCGCGGGTGACGAATTCGGGGATGCGGCGGGCGTCATCGATCTCCCCGACCCATTTGGCGAACTCGGTGAAGGCGCGCCGATATTCGACTTCCTGAAAGGCCTCCCGCTCCTTCATGTCGCGGCCGATCTGGCCGACGAAAAGGATCATCGGGATCGAATCCTGTTTTGCGACGTGAAGGCCGGCAGATGCATTGGTAGCTCCGGGGCCGCGGGTGACCATGCAGACGCCCGGTTCGCCTGAAAGCCTGCCCCAGCTGTCGGCCATCATCGCCGCGCCGCCTTCCTGGCGGCACACGAGAACGTCGATGCCGCTATCATAAAGCGCATCGAGTACTGCGAGGTAGCTTTCGCCCGGCACACAGGAAACCCGTTTTACACCGTTCGCTTGCAGTGCTTCGACGATAAGCTGGCCGCCAGTCTTCATGGATTGCTCTCCTCCTCGATTGCATTCAGTTCTGCCAGAATTTCATCCGTGTGCTCGCCGACCTTCGGGCTCGGACGGTGATAAGCCAGCGGTGTTTCTGACAGCACGATCGGGCTTCTTACACCCGGAATGATCGTGCCGTCCGCAGCTTCAAGATCAATGCGCAGCCCCCGCGCCTTGACCTGCGGATCTTCAAACATTTCGCCGATCGAATTGATCGGGCCGACAGGGACAGCGTTTTCGCCGCAGGCGGCAAGAAGATCGGCTTTTGCCCATTTGGTGGTCTCGGCCAAAAGCAGGCTGCGGACTTCGATACGGTGAGCAACGCGAGCCTTATTGGTCGCATAACGCTCATCATCAGCTACATGTTCGATGCCGAGAATGCGGCAAAACCGCCGGAACTGGCCATCATTGCCAATCGCAAGGATGATGTGGCCGTCGTGAACGGGGATCACTTCATAGGGCGAGATGTTCGGATGGGCGTTGCCGAGTTTTACGGGCGAAATGCCCGATATCAGGTAATTCATGTTCTGGTTGGCGAGAACCGAGGACATGACATCGAGCAGGGCCATATCAACCTGCTGGCCTTCGCCCGTCTTCATCGCGTGAATCAGCGCGCCCTGGATAGCGGTGACGGCATAGATGCCGGTAAATATGTCGGCGATCGCAACCCCCGCCTTCATCGGCTGGCCGTCGGGTTCTCCCGTGATCGACATGAAGCCCGACATGCCCTGGACGATGTAATCGTATCCTGCGAGGCTGGCATAGGGGCCATCCTGGCCGAAACCGGTGATCGAGCAATAAACAAGTTTCGGGTTGATCGCTTTCAGGCTCTCATAGTCGAGGCCGTATTTCTTCAGGCCGCCGAGCTTGAAGTTTTCGATCACGACATCTGATCGGGCGGCAAGGCGGCGGACGATGGTCTGGCCTTCCTCAGTCTTCAGGTCCACGGCGATGGAGCGTTTGCCCCTGTTGGTGGAGTGATAATAGGCGGCCGACAGGTTTTCGCCGTCGATGCTTTCGACGAAGGGAGGTCCCCAGGCGCGGGTGTCATCTCCGCCTTCCGGGTTTTCCACCTTGATGACGTCCGCTCCCATATCGGCCAGCATCTGTCCTGCCCAGGGGCCGGCAAGCACGCGGGCGAGTTCCAGGACGCGGATGCCGGCAAGCGGCGGCTTCTTGTCAGCTTTATCCATGGTCAGGGGGCTACCGATGTCGTTTCGCTTCTGGTGACGGGTTTGATCGAGGCGGCTCGGCGTTCGCGCCAGATGATATAGAGGCCGGAGCTGACGATGATCGAGATACCGAGCCATTTGATCGGATCGGGAAAATCACCGAAGACCAGCCAGCCGAACAGGGTTGCCGAGACAATCTCGAAATACTGGATGGGGGCGAGAACCGACGCGGGCGCGGCGCGATAGGCGTAGACGCTCAATATGCCTGACAGGGCGGCGAAAACGCCAACGCCGGCCATCCATGCGAAAGTGGTGAAACCGGGAAGCGAAGGGGCAAGAAAACCGATATCCGCGGTGTCCCCGAGGAGAAGCATGACGGCGCAGATCGGAATGCCCCAGAGCGCCATCTGGAACTGCATTGCAAAGGGCTCTTCCCGATGTGCCAATGCGCGCGTCATCATGGCGAAGATTGCGACACAAAAGGCGGTCACGACCGGCAGAAGCGCGACATAGCCGATTTCCTGAAAGCTCGGGCGAATGACGATCATAGCGCCGATGAAACCTACGCCGCAGGCGGTGTAGCGGCGCCAGCCGACAGTCTCTTTCAGGAATATGCTCGACAGGATGGTGAGAATGATCGGCTCGACGAAGAAAATCGCAATGGCATCAGCCACCGGCATAACTGCGAGCGTGGCGACAAAGCAGACCATGGAGATGGTGATCACACCGGCCCGGATCGCGTGATAGAGGCTCATACGCCAGGAAAACGCGCGCCATGACCCTGCCCAGAGTACGAAGGGCAACATGCATAGGCCCTGAAAGACAAAGCGGGCGGCAGTAATCATCGTCGGTGATGCAGTGGTCGTCGCGAGTTTCGAAAAAACATCGATCAGCGGTGCGACCAGCATGGCCAATATCATCAAGCCGAGACCGGAAGTGATGCTGGCGGTATGAGCTAAATGGCGTGACATGGCGGGTGATGCATTCATGATTTCGATATACTGGACTGCGACGTTCTGCGCTCATGAAGAAAAGTCATGAACTCATTCCGCGGCTGCTTTGACTGGCTGGATCACGCGTGCGGCCCAGTCGGCAAATTCGGCCGTGGCTTCAGAGCGCATCGTGTCGTTGAGCGTTTCGTGGCGGGCATTGGGCCAGAAACGCGTCATGACGTTGTTAAAGCCATGTTTGCGTAGATGGCCGGAAAGCCAGAGTATTGCCCGGCCTTTATCTGTTGCAGGGTCTTCGCCGCCGCCCAGCAGGTGGACGGGGAAATCCTCACGCAGGCGATCGACGAGTTTCGGGGCACGGAAGGTCATGTCGAACAGGTCAAGCCAGAGCGAGACGCTGGCGTCGAAGCCACAGAGCGGATCGGCGATATAGGCATCGACCTCAGCGGTATCGTGGCTCAACCAGTCGAAGGCGGTGCGGTGGTCGGGGATGCTCTCACCCCATGCGCCAAAGGTGAGGCGGGGAAGCATGCCGCTCGGTGTGTCCGAACCTTTCAGCGCTCGCTCGGCCAGAAGAAGTCCCTGTGCGACACGGCCAGCTATGCCCGGGTTGAAGTTGGAATTCCAGACTGCGACGCCTGCGAAATCTCGAGGATGATCGATAGCCGCATTGAGCGTGACCAGGCCGCCCATGGAATGGCCGAACAGAATGACGGGCAGGCCGGGATGATTGGCGAGAGCCAATTTGCGGACCGACATCAGGTCGTCGATGAGGAAGCGAACGCCGTCCTTCAACGCGAATCGGCCGATCGGTGCGTCCGGTGCCGTTGTTTCGCCATGGCCACGGTGATCCCAGGCGTAGACGTGGAAGCCCTCGCTCGCCATCGCCTCGGCAAAGAGACTATAACGCTGTGAATGTTCCGCAAGGCCGTGGGAGATCAGCAATATGCCCTTTGCCGGTTCGGTCGCGGCGACATGACGATAGGCGATCGTGGCACCCGTCGGGCTGAGGAAAGTGCGCGTTTCCCACCCAAAATCCAAGCTCATTTCAAAACCTCCCCCGCTCTTCGCATTGCCCCGAGGCGCGTCTTCGCCTACATAGCGGCAAAACCTCTTTCCCCCGGAGCTTAATTATCGATGGCACGTCAGTTCATCTATCACATGTCGGGACTGAACAAGTCCTATGGCGCCAAGAAGATCCTCGAGAACGTCAACCTGTCTTTCTACCCGGATGCCAAGATCGGTATTCTCGGTCCGAACGGCGCCGGTAAGTCGACCGTCCTGCGCATCATTGCCGGTCAGGACAAGGAATTCACCGGTGAAGCCTGGCTCGCCGAAGGCGCGACCGTCGGTTACCTCGAGCAGGAGCCGAAGCTCGATCCGAACAAGACTGCGTTCGAAAACGTGATGGAAGGCGTGGCCGACAAACAGGCCGTGCTCGACCGTTACAACGAACTGATGATGAACTATTCCGACGAGACCGCGGACGAAGGCGCCAAGCTTCAGGACATCATCGACAGCCAGAACCTTTGGGACCTTGAACAGCAGGTCGAGATGGCGATGGAAGCACTGCGCTGCCCACCGAAGGACGCAGCCGTCGATAACCTTTCCGGTGGTGAACGCCGCCGTATCGCGCTCTGCCGCCTGCTGTTGTCGCAGCCGGATCTGCTGCTGCTCGACGAACCGACCAACCACCTCGACGCCGAGACGATCGCATGGCTTGAAAAGCACCTGCGCGACTATCCGGGCGCCGTGATGATGATTACCCACGATCGCTACTTCCTCGACAACGTCACCGGCTGGATTCTCGAACTCGACCGTGGCCGCGGCATTCCGTATGAAGGCAACTATTCCGCTTACCTGCAGGCGAAAGCCAAGCGCATGACGCAGGAAGCCCGCGAAGAAGCCGGCCGTCAGAAGGCGCTGTCGCGTGAACAGGAATGGATCGCATCCAGCCCGAAGGCTCGTCAGGCGAAGTCGAAGGCCCGTATCAAGGCTTACGAACAGCTGGTCGATGCAGCTGAGAACATCCGGCCCGGCGATGCGCAGATCATCATCCCTGTCTCCGAGCGCCTCGGCAACGTGGTTATCGAGCTGGAAGGCATCAAGAAGGGCTTTGATGGCCGTACGCTGATCAATGATCTGTCGATCAAGCTGCCGCCGGGCGGCATTGTCGGCATCATCGGCCCGAACGGCGCCGGCAAGTCGACCCTGTTCAAGATGATCACCGGCCAGGAAACACCGGATGAGGGCTCGATCCGCGTCGGTGACACCGTCCATCTCGGTTACGTCGACCAGAGCCGCGATGCGCTCGACGGCGACAAGACCGTCTGGGAAGAGATTTCCGGTGGTGCTGAAGTCATCAAGCTCGGTAAATTCGATATGAACTCCCGCGCCTATTGCGGCGCGTTCAACTTCAAGGGCGGCGACCAGCAGCAGAAGGTCGGCAATCTTTCGGGTGGTCAGCGCAACCGCGTTCACCTGGCCAAGATGCTGAAGGCCGGCGGCAACGTTCTTCTCCTCGACGAACCGACCAACGACCTCGATACGGAAACGCTTGGTGCTCTGGAAAGCGCGCTCGAAGCCTTTGCCGGCTGCGCGATCATCATCAGCCACGATCGCATGTTCCTTGACCGTCTGGCGACGCATATCCTTGCCTTCGAAGGTGACGGACATGTCGAATGGTTCGAAGGCAACTTCGAAGACTACGAGCAGGACAAGGTGCGCCGCCTTGGCCCGGATGCGCTGAACCCGGGTAGTCAGGCCTACAAGCGCCTGACGCGCTAAGCTGTTGCCAAACAGATATTCGAATTAGAGGAGGGCGGCTTTGCCGCCCTTTTTGCAAATAGGCGGCTATGACTTGCATTGTCTCCATATTGCATATAAAGATATCTTTATATCTTGATTGCTGGGATGTGTAGATGTCGATATCGCTCGATACACTGGTTGACGTGCTGAAAACGGTTGGCGAGCCAACACGCTTTCGCCTTCTCGCCTTGTTGGCGAAAGGCGACCTGACTGTCACCGATCTGACCGAAATCCTAGGTCAATCACAGCCACGAATTTCCCGACATCTCAAGCTTCTGAATGAAGAGGGGCTGATCGATCGCTATCAGGAAGGGGCATGGGCCTATTTTCGCCTCAGCCAGGAAGGTGCTCCGGCGGCGCTGGTAAAAATGCTTCTTGCCGCTTCAGCCGGTGACGATCCGGTTCTGGTTCGCGATGGTGAGCGGCTTTCGGCGGTCAAGCATCAACGAGCGGAGAGGGCCCAGGCCTATTTCAGCCGCAACGCGTCGGAATGGGATGAACTTCGCCGGCTCCACGCGAGCGATACTGCCGTCGAGCAAGCGCTTTTGCGGCTGGTTGGTCCATCGCCGATCGATTCTCTTCTTGATCTCGGAACCGGCACCGGTTGGATTCTGAAGCTCCTCGCTCCCCATTACCGACGGGCGATCGGGGTTGATGCAAGCCGCGATATGCTGGCTGTCGCACGCGCCAATCTGGACAAGGCGGGGATATTGAAGGCATCCGTGCGCCATGCGGATATCCTCAACCTGTCGCTTGAAGGGCAAGATTTCGACCTCGTGACGATCCATCAGGTGCTGCATTTTCTTGATCAGCCGGAACTTGCGATCGCCGAGGCTGCCCGCATCCTGCGGCCGGGCGGCAGGCTGCTGATCGTCGATCTAGCACCGCACAAGCTGGAACATCTGCGCGAAGAGCATGCCCATGTTCGGTTGGGCTTCTCGCATGAGGCGATCGGCGACTGGCTGGAAAAGATCGGGCTCGATATCGAAAAGGCGATCGATATTGCGCCGGAACAAGATGACGGTCTTACCGTCACGATATGGCTGGCAAAGGATCGCCGTCTGCTGATGGCCAATGCTGAACCGGCGGAAGCAATTTCGGTATTCTAGGAAGAGCATGATGAACGAGACCAAGACAAGCCCGCGATTCGATATCTCTTTCGAATTCTTTCCGCCGAAATCCGAGGAGATGGAGGCGCAGCTGTTCGAGACTGTCGAGCGTCTCGCTCTCTGGCAGCCGGAATTCGTCACCGTGACCTATGGGGCAGGCGGCTCGACCAAGGAACCGACGCTTTCGGCTGTGACCAAGATTATTGACAAGACAAACCTGCCGACCGCCGCCCATCTGACCTGTGTCGATGCATCCAAGGACGAAGTTCGCGCAGTCGTAGAGGAGTATCGGGGCGCAGGCGTGCGCAGGATCGTCGCGCTGCGCGGGGATCCGACGGCTGGCATCGGTACGCTCTATATGCCCCATGCAGAAGGTTTTCAGCGGACGGCGGATCTTGTTCAGGCGTTGGCGGAATACGGCGATTTCGACATCTCCGTTTCGGCCTATCCGGAAAAGCATCCCGAAAGCCGGGATATGACGGCGGATATCGCTGTGCTCAAGCAAAAGGCCGATGCCGGTGCCACGCGCGCGCTGACCCAGTTCTTCTTCGATAATGACGTATTCTTCCGTTACATGGACGAGGTCGCTGCGGCCGGTGTGACTATTCCGGTCATTCCCGGCATCATGCCCATCCAGAATCTGACGCAGCTGAAGCGTTTTTCGAAGCGCTGCGGAGCGACAGTGCCGGGTTTTCTGGATGAGCGGTTTGAAGGACTGGATGAAAAGCCGGAGGATCGGGCCAAGGTCGCCGCAGAAGTGGCAGCGGAACAGATCGAAGAGCTCGGCCGGAAGGGCTTTAATCACATCCATCTCTACACGATGAACCGAGCACCCCTGGTTTCTGCGGTGCTGGAGAATATCGGCTACAAGCCGGGTATGCGCAAGGCTGCTGCCTGAATCAAGAACTGCCGCAAATGAAAAACGCACGCCCCGCGGAGCATGCGTTTTTCAGAATTCGGGTCCATATCAAACGTTCATGGATGCAAGATACGACCGGTAGTCTTTAGAGCCTAGATGAAGAGCATCGAGGCGATGAATGCGAATGCAGCACCGACTACCAGGAGATTGAGGGGGTATGTCCGTCCCATGTCTGCCTCCTTGCGTTGACGGTCGGATTTTATGTCGGTTCTGTGTCGAATGGGAAGCGGAATTTTGTGCTGCAATGCAGTCACGGAGCCGCATTAGGACTTTGTTATTTATCTATCTATCTGAAATTAAATATCATATTCGAAATTAACGAAGCTTTCCGGCACGTTAAATTTATCTTTTTGTCTGTTAATGAGCGACATTTTTCGTGAGTATCGACAGCTGTTATCGACGCGTCAGGCGGTCTTTTTGCGCATGCGAAGGATTCGTCCGTCAAGCAAAACGAGCCCAAGGCCGATGACAGCCATGCCGATTAAATCGGTCGGGGCGAGACGTTCCGCCAGGAACAGCGCACCGAGCAGAATCGCGCTTGGCGGCACCAGGAGAGTGACGAGCGAGGTGTTGGTGGCACCGGCAAGCGACAGGATCCTGAAGAATATAAGGTAGCCAAGTGCGGTCGAGAGAAGCGCCAAGGCTATGATGGCTGCGATGGCATGCATGGACGGTGTAACGAGCGTCCATGGCTGATCGACCACCAGCGAGACCGGCAGCATGATGAGGCTGGACGCGGTCAGTTGCCCGGTTGCGGTCACGGGTGCCGGGATATTGCGGAAACGCTTTCCATAGGTGCCGGCGACGCCGTAGCACATAGCGGCCAATACAGGCAAGATAAGAGCCCAGAACGGGGCGGCGGTTTCGGTGATCGCACTCGGCCCGATCATAATGCAGGTACCCAGAAGACCCGCAGCGCAGCCCGCGAGTTTTGCTCCGGTGAGTTTTTCATCCGCTGTCCACTGGTTGGCAATGATCACGGTCCAGATCGGTGTCGTGGCGTTAAGGATCGATGCAAGCCCTGCGCCGATCTCGGTCTGACCGAAGAAGATCAGCGTGTGGGGCAGGGCGTTGTTGATGAGCCCGAGGATGAGGAAAGACCGCCAGTGCTCTCTAATGATGGAATAGGTCCCGTAGCGACCATGAAGATAGATATGCAGCGCCAGTGCTGCGATGCCGAGGCGTAGCAGAACGAGCGTGAAGGGGGGCACTTCCTGCACGGCGACCCGGGCGAAGAAAAACGATCCGCCCCAGAGGAGGCCTAGAAGGAAGAGCAGCGCCCAAGCAAGCGTGGACAGTCGAGGTGTATCTGCGGTCATCTTGATGCTCTTCGTCCGACGTCGTTGCAGAAGATAAAACGGGCGGCGATCAGATCGCCACCCGTTTTATGTCATGGGCTCAATTCATCAAGGCTCAGAGAGCCTGCAGCAGCGCCTGCGTCGGCCAACCGTCAGCAGGCATGCCGAGGCGGGCCTGTTCTTTCTGGACGGCCTGGCGAGTGCCTGAGCCGAGAATGCCGTCGATCTTGCCGACATCGTGGCCGTGGGCATCGAGCTTGGTTTGCAGATCTTTCATGGCGTCGACGTCAAGACCCTGTTCCGGCGTCGTCTTCTGGTAAGGCGGTGCACCGGACAGGCGAGTGGCGAAGTAGGCTGCAGAGGTCGTGTAGATAAAGGACTGGTTCCATTGCAGATAGATGCCGAAATTCGGATAGGCAAGGAAAGCCGGTCCCTTGCGGCCTTGCGGCAGGATCAGTGCTGCGGGCAGATTGCCGAATTTGGTGTCGCCATCACGCGGTGTCACACCATAGGAAAACCATTCCGAGGCAGGGATTTCGTTGCCGAGACCGGATTTTTCGAAGGGCAGGCTTTCGGGAAGAGTGACTTCCTGGACCCACGGCTGACCGGGCTTCCAGCCCATGCTCTGAATGAACTTTGCTGCGGTCAGGACGGCGTCCGGTGAGCTGCCCTTTACATCGATGTGACCGCTGTTGTCGCCATCCACGCCATGGGCGATGATGTCTTCCGGCAGCATCTGCACCTGGCCGATTTCGCCGGCCCATGCGCCGGTGTTTGTTGCGGGGTTGAGATCGCCGTGCTGCACCATCTCGATCAGGGCGATCAGTTGCGGACGGAAGAGTTCTGGACGGCGGCAGTCATGCGAAAGCGTGACGAGCGCATTTCGGGTGTTGAAATCACCCTGAACAGCGCCGAAATCGGTTTCCATTGCCCAAAAGGCGGTGATGACGCCGGCCGGAACGCCGTACTCGTTTTCGGCGCGAGCGAAGACATCTGCAAACTGTTTCAGCTTCTGGCGGCCGATATCGAGGCGAGCCTGGCTTACGGTGCGTTGCGAGAATTCGAGGAAGGTCCGGCGGAACACACCCTGAGCCCGGTCGCGAGAAAGAACCTTTTGGTCGATCTGCGCGCCTGCGAGAGCTTCGTCGGCAGCCGAGGCCGGAATACCCTTGGCGATCGCTTCCTGCTTCACTCCGGCGAGAAATGCGGTCAGATCGCCGCCGCAGGAAGATGCTGGCGCCGTTGGGGCTGTCTGTGCAAAGGCGGGGACGGAGAGCCCGGCTGCGATGAGTGCGGCAAGGGCAAAGCTGCGGCTGTCGAGAAATGACATAGGACGATCCTGGCGATCTGTGGCGTGTTCGGGGATGATTTGAATGAGATGCTAATGATGCCGCTGCGTATTTTAGCTGTGCTGCGGCTGCCGGCTATTTAGCGCACTCACATCCACATTGCCAGCATTACGAATCGAGCACGTGGCGTTCACTCGTTTGCTGCAGTCACCCAGGAATTCCAGTTACGGGTGCTGCCGGAAAAGACGTTGATATCCGTCTCGCCCTTGATGCCGGGCACAACCCCGGTCGCAGTATATTGCCAGAAAGCCCATTTGCGGCCGGTATAGATTTCGCCCGGGTGAGCGGCGACCGAGCGGACCCAGAAATGATAGTCGTTGAATGCGCCGACGAGGTTGTCGCGATGGAAATCGACCGATGTGTAGATGATTGGCTTTCTGCCGTAGTGGGCCTCGATGCGGGCCATGAAACGCCGCATCACGTCGCGTACCGTTGCTGCGTCGGGTTTCAGCTTGCAGGTCGGTGAAGCGTGGTTCCATTCCATGTCCAGCACCGGCGGCAGCATATTGGCTTCCTTGGGCACATTGGCGATGAACCAGTCGGCCTGATCTTCCGGTGTCGAGCAGAAATAGTAGAAATGGTATGCGGAGTGCGGAATGCCGGCATTTGCAGCGCCCCGCCAATGGGTGCGGAAGGCCGGATCGATGCGGTCTTTGCCCTCGGTGCCCTTGATGAAAACGAAGGCGACGCCGGATTTCTTGACCGTCTGCCAATCGATGTCGGTGCCGTTCCATTTCGACAGATCGATGCCGTGGACCTCATGGCGCCCAGGATGGTTGCGGCCGAAATTCTGCGGGTCGTTGTCCTTGAATTTGGTGCCGCTGATCGATGCCGTGTCCATGAGGTCGCTGGTGGATGTGCATGAACTCGCCATCAAGGCAGTGAGGATGAGGGCGAGAAAGGTGCGCGGCATGAGCTATCCGGGTTGAACTGCAAGGTGCCGCCGTCAGCCGGAATCAGGCTGGGCCGCATTCGAGCGTCCCATTTACCATAGCGCCGTCAGGATTGGGTAAGGCGAAATGATCTCGGTGATAACGAGTGTGTCAGCCTCGTTTGCGGATCACGGCATGCCAGGCATAACCGCGCCCGATATCTTCGAACGTCATCTCGGCATTGGCTGCAGCAAGCCGTGCCTGCAGAACCTCACGAAGATTGGCTCGCGGAGTTACGTGGAAACGGCGCAGCCAGGCTTGGAGCATGCCGCGGAACAAGCGCGGAAGGCGCTCCTGCTGACCGAAATCAACGATATGCAGCGAACCCCCGGGATTGAGGGCGGCCAGTGCGGCGGTAATCGCCTCTTCCCAGGCAGGGATCATCGAAACGGCATAGGAGATCATGATGCGATCGAAGCCGACTGTTCCGAAGTCTTCCGGGCGGAAGGTCGTGGCGTCAGCAACGATCAATGTCGGTTGCTGACGATTGCCGGTCAGGTTGGTGCGTGCCGTCTGCAACATCTCGGCGGAGATATCGAGACCGTAGAGCGTTGCCGTTGGATAATGGCGATGGGTCAGGGCTAGGTTACGGCCGGTGCCGCAGCCGACTTCCAGAATGCTCGCTCCGGCTGGAGCGTTGAGGCCGGCGATCATCCGGTCTCGGCCGAAGAGGTAATATTTTCGCGTCAAGTCGTAGATGTGGCGCTGGTAGCGGTACATCCGATCCATCTCGGCGGCGTGGCCTCCGGTCGTTGCGCCGGCGCTCACCGGGGTGCCTTCACATAGATGTGGAAGCCGCCGTAGATGGCCGAACGATCCTGCAGGTTCAGTTCGGCGGAGCGCTCTGCGAGATAGGTCCATTCCTGCCGCAATGCGTCCGAAACACGGCCCTCAATGACGCTTTTTTCGGCGGCGGTCCGGAATATGACGCGGGCGCCGGGGGCTGCGGTGCGGTTGATCTCGCTCCACAGCGCGTTCAGTTGGTCATCGGTCATCCAGTCTTGGGCATCGAGCAATACGAAGCGATCAATCGAGCCGGCCGGCTTGCGGCCCAAGAGTACTGTGACGCTCTCATGGTGCACGGTGACACGATCGGTGTTCTGCCGGATGGCCCGGTAGTTTTCTGCGCGAAGATAGACGGGGAGGTTACCTTCGTCTGAGCGCGGATAGCGCCGTGCAAAGGCCTGCCAGGCGAAATAGTTGTCGTTCAGCGGAAAGTGGCAGGCGAGCTTTTCCAGCCTCTCGCGCAGGACCGGTGCGATCGAGCCGTTCGGTGCGAGACTTGCCAACTCGTCATATTGCTGCGGGGGGATGCCAAGACCGAAGAGCGAGCTTTTGCGGCTGGTCACAAAGCGGATCAGAGGGCGGTCGAAAAGCGGAGCGATATTGGCATCGAAAAACTGCCGCTGTTCACGCAGCGAGCGCACCTTGACGAATTCCTTCAGATCGACGCCGTGAAGGCGGGCGATGATATGGCCGATGGCAATGAAACGGCCGAGCAGGCCGGTACGATAAATGTTCCTGTTGAACACTTCCACTCGTCGGCGCCCAGTGAGCGAGCGCTTCTGCCAGTAGGCGCGTGTCTGGTCATCGAGGTTCCGGACGATGTGGTCATCGAACAAGAAGCTGTTGGATTTCAGGCCATCCACAGCGAGATAACGGACGACGTCAGCGTAGGAGGGAAGGTGTCTGAACGCGGCGAGTTTTAGTCGGTTCAGGGCGATGTGATGGCGGTTGAGATCAACCACATCGATCGTCTTTGGAGAGCGGGAGAGATAGGCGAGCATGTTGCAGCCGCCTGAGCCGATGGTGACAATCGAGTGGCCTTCCGACAATTCCATCGCGTCCATGTCGACCGCCGGATCCTCCCAGATCTGTGGGTAAACAAGACCCGAGAAAAGCAGGCCGAACAGGCGCTCGGAAAGACCGTGTGGTGACAAGGCCTTATGCTGGAGAAGGGCGTCCTTGAGCTTGCGATTTCGCTGTAAGCCGCGTTCTTCGACGATATCTGCCATGACCAAATCCTGCCTCACGCTGGGTTTCGAGGCGTTTAGCCGTTTCGTGCAACAGCTTCGTGACGCGCATTGTGACTTGGTTCATCGTGAGCGCTTCACCCGAAACAGGCCTTCCCCTCGGGCGCGGATTTTGCTTGCATGGCGCGGGCAAAATGGAGGCGCTGGTGTTCAAGCGGATTTTTCGTCGTCTTGCGGTGTTTTTGCTCGTCATAGCGATCAGCATCGGGCTGTGGCTCTATTTTGTCCCGCCAAATCTGTTGCGGGTCGGCAGCGGTTATGCAGCCAAGATCGTCTGCTCCAACGTCTTCATCGCGAATCGTAATGCTGACGAGGTTTTGGCTCAGGATGTCCAGGCACCCGGCCATCCGCTTCTGCGCTTGATGCGTATTGCGGTGGATCGCGAGGAGAAGCACGTCACCGCTGCTTTATTGGGATTTATTGCGCCGAGCGAGGCGGTTTATCGTGAAGGAATGGGGTGTGCTATCGTGCCTGCGGGCATGGTACTCACGGCTGTCAATGCGACGAAACCTGCTGTTGCTTCCAGCACTGAAGTCCTTTGGCCCGAAGGAGAGAAAACCGAATCGGACGAATCACTTGTGTCCCTGCTTTCAGACGCTGCTTTAATAGGGCCGGGCATGCGGGCGGTCGTGATCGTCAAGGATGGAAACGTCGCTGCCGAAGTTTATGGCGAAGGGTTTTCCGAAGATACCCCGCTGCTCGGCTGGTCGATGACCAAGACGGTCAATGCGGCCATCATCGGCCGGCTGATTATGGCGAACCGTATTTCAGTGAACGAGAAAGGCCTGTTTCCTCAGTGGCAGAATGACGGTCGTGCCGACATTCGTATCGCCGATCTGCTGGCGATGGAGAGTGGTCTCGCATTCAATGAAAACTATGGAACGGTTGCGGACGTCACGCGGATGCTGTTCCTCGAACCTGATATGGCGCATTTCGTGGCTGGCGCGCCGCTCGAGGCGGTTATCGGATCGCACTTCAGCTATTCATCGGGTACATCCGTGCTGCTCTCGCGGATCTGGATGGACCGCATCGGAAATGGCGTCGACGCGCTTGATTATCCGCAGCGCGCACTTTTCGATCCTCTCGGCATGACGTCCGCGGTCATGGAGACCGATGCTGCCGGAACCTTTGTCGGCAGTTCCTACATGTATGCCACCGCACGTGACTGGGCACGTTTCGGTCTGTTTCTGGCGCATGACGGCGTCTGGCAAGGGGAAAGGCTGCTGCCGGAAGGATTCGTTCGCGAGATGCATACGCCGAACGGAAGTTCAGATGGCCGCTACTCGAAAATCCAGACCTGGCTGCCGAAATCGGAGGCAAACCTGCCATCGGACGCGTTCGTCATCAGCGGACATGACGGACAGACTATTTTCGTCATTCCGTCGCTGGATCTGGTGATCGTGAGACTGGGTCTGACGCCGCGGTCGCAAGGCTACGATGCCAGTATACTCGCATCGGAAGTGGTGAAACGTGTGAACGCGGATTAGCCGTTATTTCTGAAGGACGTGAAGCATGTCTTTGCGCTTGGCATCGTAATAATAGCCGCGCGCATAAAGCCGGATCGCGTTGTCATTCTGGTTGTCGGCGACAAGCCACGCGCCGCGCAGGTATTTGATCGCGTATTTGAGGTTGGTCTCGGCGTCGAGAAGGCCTTCGGGCGGACCGTCGTACCCCATCGATTTGGCGGTCGAATACTTGATCTGCATGAGACCCCAATAGCCGTTCTTATGATAGGCCTTGGGGTCATATTTGCTTTCGCGATGCACGACGCGATGAACCAGCGATTCCGGTACGCCATAAAGGCCAGCGTAACGATGGATCAGCTTCTTCAGGTCTGAAGGCGCACCCGACGCGGTTTCCGGCATCGGCTCGCCCGGGGCCGGTGGGAATTCCATACGGTTGTCGATGGCTGAAACAGCTGCCACGGCTTTCGGCTGCGCTGCATAGGCAAGCGTGGTGGTTGCCGCCTGCTGTGGCCGCGGGATCGGGATGACCGATTGCAGCGCCACCATATCCGGTGTCAGCTGCGGCTCATCAAGCGCGATAGCCTGGGCGGCGGCGGGCTGGATCTGTCCCGACTGCACAGCGGGCGCTACCGGTGGCGAAATGAGGCGGCTGCCTTTTGCCGTGCTGTGCGCCGTCGGCTGTGCGGAGGCGAGAGCCACCGGCGCTGTCGTCGTGGCGGTTGGCGCCGGTGCGTTTGCTTGCATGGCGACGAAGGGGGCCATGGTCGGCAACGCCATCGCAGCTGTTTGGACGGTTGCGGCATCGGTCAAAGTCGGTACGGGAACCGGAAGCCTGCTGGTCTTGACCAGCGTGACAGTGTTTTCAGAATCCGCTTGGGCGACCACTGCGCCAGTTTCTGCGCCTTGCACGGCATCGGCGGCCTGCTGGACGGACTGATCCTGCGCCTCGTTCGACGCTACGTTGTTGCTGTGGTCAACGCTGGAGCATGCGGCCAAGGCAGACGACATGGCTAGAACCACGGCAGCCTTACGGCCCACAAATCGCATCATTGCCATTGGGTCGCTTTCATTAAAAATCGTTGCCCAGAACGTTAACAAGACCAGTGAAACTGGATGTCAATTAACTCATTCGAAAGGGATCGACAAGCCATCAGCAGGTCGCAGACCATCAGGCGGCAATGCGCCGATACCCTGCAGTGACCGCGCGGCGCGCGATGAAGCGCGTTCCGGGGCGATAGGGAGCCTTGTTTTTGGCCGTGGAGCGGCGGCGTTTGCGGGCAAAAAGGCTGGGGAGGACAGCGTGGGCAAGGGCCGCTACCATTGCTGAAACGGCCAGTGCAGAAATCATGTCGAGATACTGTTCCCGGGGGGGCAGCGTCGGGTTGAAAAACTGAACAGCAATTGCTGCTGTGAGTGCGAAATAGCGGATGCTTTTAAATGTCTTGAGGACGAAATGGCCGAAAATACGCACGGAGCGTGTTTCCGGAAGGTTATCGTTGTCGGCAGGTCCGTAACGTAGCCGCGGGTCCTGATAGGCATAGAGAATATGCAGCATCAAATAGGAAAGCCCTATCCACGACAGCGCCGCGATCGCCGTCGGCCAAACAGAAGCGAGCAGGAAAACGCCCGCGATGACCAGAATGCCACCCATAAGGAAGGCCAGGATAAAGGCCGGAACCGTCACGAATGCACTTTTGCGTCCCCATGAAGCCGAAAACGCTGAGGTAAGCGAGGCAATGGGATGAGGCACAAGAAGTATGGCAGCCGCAATCGCTGCCAAAGCAAGCCATGTCTCTATGGTCATCATCGCCCTCCCAGGCGCCACGGCACCTGTCATTTCTCCATCAGGCCGGTTCGAAAGACTGGCCGATGGATTCCATTACATCGCCAAACCATCTTGCCGTCATATCGAACGGTTTACCACCCTTGATCCGTGGAAATTCGATCGTCCTAAGTGTCCCGTTCTGGCCTTCGTCATGCCCAGTGACGCCCGAAACCTTGTTCAGTGCACTTTCGACGGCAAGATCGACCATTCCCTGGATCAATCTCAGATCGTCGCCATTGGCAGGCGCCGATCTGGCGAAATAACCGGACTTCTGAACCAACGACCGTTCTGCATCGATCCGCGCGGCAAACTGCTTCTGGAACCAGCCTCCGACATTGATCGTATCCAGCTTGACATGACCGAAGGCATCGCGCTTCACGCTTTCCCCGGCCGCCTCGCGTTCGGCAACGATTGCATCCAAGCAGGCTCCTTCGGACACAAAGATCGTCGCGAAACCGCGCTTGTCCATGACCTCCCGCAAACGGGCCGCTTCTCTTTCCGCATCGAAGGCCATTTCGGGGAGATAGACGCCGTCAATGCTCTTCATTTCCTCGTTCATCAGAAAGCCGTCGATATAGTTGTTGGATCGGCTCTTCTGGATATAGGCACGTGCGGTTGCGGCGGTAAGCCAGCCGCAATGGCGGCCCATGACCTCATGTATGAGGAGCGTGCGCGGCGCAGCCGTCTGTTCGTTCGAGACATTGTCGAAAAATGCAGCGCCGACTTCGGCCGCGGTCCAGGCGCCGAGCGACTGGCGGATGGGGACGATATCGTTATCGACTGTCTTCGGCAGGCCGACGACAGTCAGGTCATAACCATTTGCGCCAAGATAGGCTGCAAGATCGGCGGCCACCGTATTCGTATCGTCTCCGCCGATCGTGTGAAGAACGGTAATGCCATCTTCGGCCAGTTGTTCTGCCGCAACGGCCAGCGGGTTCTGCCCTTCTTTGATCAGGCCTCGCTTCACGCAGTCGGCGGCATTTGTCAGCTTGACGCGGCTGTTGCCGATCGGCGAGCCGCCATAGCGGTGCAGGAGGTGCGCTTTCTCACGCATCTCGGGGGTGATGTCGATTCGGTCGGCCAGCAGGACACCCTGGTATCCGGATCGATAGGCAATCAATTCGGCATCCGGAGCTACATCAGTATAACGCTGAATGAGGCCTCCCACGGCCGACGAGAGACAAGGAGCAAGACCGCCGGCGGTCAGCATTGCGACTTTCTGTTTGGCCATGGTTCCTCCGTCGCGCCTGAGCGCTTCCCCACTGTTTTCTGGCGATATGGATGCGATAGCGGGCAGGCCGTGTAAAGTGCATTTCTTCGTCCGTGCCGCTGCCTGCCTAGTTTTCGAGTGGATAATAATTCCGTTTTTTCAATCGGATGCGTTGTCGATGTGAAGCGAAATCACATCTGAAGGAGGTCGGTCGTGCCGCCAATATGTCGCTGACGAAACCGCAACTCTCTTGCTAGACAGAGCCGGTGGTCTTGTCGCAGATCGTGCCGATTGTTCGAATAACATGAACATAGTTTAATCCGGTGGCGACTGCCCCATCCGTTGCATTTTTGGGTGTTATCTGGTCAGTTGGACGGATGATATTCGATTTTTCTTGTTTGCAGATTTCCTCGTTGTGGGAGCGACTCGTCAACGCGATCGGCGACGCGGCCGGTAATGCGCTTGGGCGCGTCGTAGAGGCCATCCGCACGCTTTTCGAAGGCGATCCGGAGACTCGTCGGAAAGTATCCTTCTCGGTCGCCATCATCGCGCTTTCGGCCAAGATGGCAAAAGCCGATGGAATCGTCACCGAAGCGGAAGTGAAGGCGTTCCAGCAGATTTTCGATTTTCCGGATGAGGAAGCCCGCAACGTTGCTCGTCTTTACAATCTCGCGCGGCAGGATGTGGCAGGTTACGAAGCCTATGCAACGAAACTTTCCGGTCTTTGCAGTTCCGGTGCTGCCGAAAATTGCCCGATGCTGGAGAGCGTTGTCGACGGTCTTTTTCATATCGCCAAGGCAGATGGCTTGGTGCACGAAAAGGAATTGCTGTTCCTTGGCCGTATTGCCGAGATTTTCCGCATAACGGACGAGCATTTCCGCCGTATCATGGCGCGACATGTGCATCTCGACGGCCGGGATCCCTATCTGGTGCTTGGCGTTTCGCCCGAGGACGATTTTGCTGCGATTCGAAAGCAGTACCGACTGCTGGTTTCCGAACATCATCCCGATCGTCTGATCGCCCGCGGCGTACCCGCCACGCTCCACGCTGCTGCGAATGAGCGGATGGCCGCGCTGAACGCAGCTTACAAAGCGATCGAAAAAGAGCGCCGCGCAGCATGAGTGATTTCGTTGCGGACTATGCGGGAGCATCCGTCCGGCCTTCTCCCAATCACGGAGAGCGTGTCTCAGGCCGCAATCCCGATGCGATTATCCTCCACTATACCGGCATGCCGGATGCGGATCAGGCGCTGAATTGGCTCTGTAACGAGGAAAGCCAGGTTTCCAGCCATTATTTCGTCCACGAGGACGGACGTGTTATCCAGCTTGTGCCCGAGGAACGGCGTGCCTGGCATGCCGGAAAAAGCGCATGGGCCGGCGAGATCGATATCAATTCCTGGTCGATCGGGATCGAGATCGCTAATACCGGGCATCCAGGCGGGCTTCCGCAGTTTCCCTCGGTGCAGATCGAGGCGGTCGCTCAATTGTGTCTGGATTGCGGCAAACGTTGGTCGATCCGGCCGGAACGGGTGCTGGGCCACTCCGATGTGGCACCGATCCGTAAGGTTGATCCGGGCGAAAATTTTCCATGGAAGACACTATATGACGCAGGTGTCGGTCATTGGGTTGAAGCCAGCCCGATTGCCGGTGGGCGTTTTTTCCAACTTGGAGAGGCGGGGCAGCCGGTCGAGGCGTTGCAATCGATGTTGTCGCTCTACGGCTACGACGTTGAGATAACAGGCAATTTTTGTGAACGCACGAAGGGCGTGCTGGAGGCGTTCCAGCGCCATTTTCGTCCTGCGCTGGTGGATGGAATCGCTGATTTCTCTACGATCGATACACTGCATAGACTGCTGACGTCGCTGCCAAAATACAGGCAGCCTGAGGTCTGAAGTTTCGTAAGTTGTAAGGTAGTAAATTCGGCGTTTTGCTGCGCTGCCACAGACTTTCCTTAATAACCGGCTTTAAGCAGTGGCTCGCGCAATCATCTTTTAGGCGGGGATTGCAAAGAAGAACGAACAGGTTTCGTCAACAGTTGCATCGTCTTTCCGGCGATACTTCTGATGGATCGGTATGTGCCATCCGCGAACCTTTCAGGTCCAAGAGTTTCAGGACCTTACCCGGAGACTGACTTACTTCATGAGAATGTTGGCTATTGCAGCCGCAGCAAGCATGGTCGTGCTCGCTGCGGGTACGGATTTCGTGCGCGCCGAGGATGGCGGGGAAACGAGCAGCGCGATCGACAAGCCGGTGATCGAACCCTGGGAAACACGCGAAACCGATGCGCAGGCCAAAACGGCTGAGGATCGACTTGCGCTTCGTCAGGCTCACTATGAAGGACTGATCCGTCAATATGCCGCTCAATACGATGTCCCGGTCGAGCTCGCGATGGCTGTCGTGCGGATCGAAAGCAATTTCCGGCCAACCGTCAAAGGCAGTGCGGGGGAGATCGGCCTTATGCAGATCAAGCCCGCAACTGCCAAGCTGATGGGGTACGACGGGCGGGCCTATGGGCTCTATGATCCCGAGACCAATATTCGCTACGGGATGAAATATCTCGCCGGCGCACATGAACTCGGCGATGGGAAGCTCTGCCGAACCATTTTGAAATATAATGCCGGTCATGGCGCAAAACGCATGAACCCGGTGTCGCAGCGCTACTGCAACAAGGTCGAGACCGTGATCGCCTCAATGGAGCAGGCAAAACCGACAGAAGCGGTTTCCTATGCAACGGTGGCTCTCGATTATGGACGGACATATCCATTGATGTTCTGATGGTTCGCCGTTGTTGATGTTTTGATTCCGAAAATCGGCCGAAGCGCTTTGCATTTCATGTCATTCGGCGAATTCTTTGTCTCGCGCTGTGGCCTTTGCGGATCAAACCGTCTATTGAGCCGATGCCAGTTGGCCGGGCAGCCGCGCTTTACCAATGCCGAAAGGCGGTAGGGTGAGGAAAGTCCGGGCTCCACGGAAACACGGTGCCGGATAACGTCCGGCGGGGGCGACCCCAGGGAAAGTGCCACAGAAAGCAAACCGCCTCGCTTTATGCGGGGTAAGGGTGAAAGGGTGGGGTAAGAGCCCACCGCGCCTCTGGTGACAGCGGCGGCAAGGTAAACCCCACCGGGAGCAAGACCGAATAGGGATGATGCGGGGCGCCAAAAGCGCCTACAGCCTGTTTCTGGGCCAATCATCCGGGTGGGTTGCGCGAGGCGATGTGCAAGCATCGTCCCAGATGAATGGCTGCCACGTTCCGGTGTTCGCGCCGGAGCCATACAGAACCCGGCTTACAGGCCAACTGGCGAATCTAACCTGATAACGACGCAAAGGTGGCTAACGGCCTTTTAGGCCTGGTCGGCGCGAGGTGTCCTCTATCCTTCAGGGTGGTTAAAGGAATTCGTTAATTCAATGGCTTAATCGATATTCTTTCGGCGTTTTGGTGTGCTCATTCTCGGCTGCCGGCATTGCCGTGGTAATATTTTGTTAAACTTAACAGGTCATAAATAAATGCTGATCGGAAAGGGCTTGCGGGGTTCTTTCTGCGGGTGTCTCTTTGGTCGAATGTTATCTCATTTCCATGCTGTGGTGGGGCGTGTTTGCCTTGTAATCGGGCGTTTCGATTCCTCGCGGATGGTCATGAAGTGAAGATGGTGTAGCGGGCAAAAGAGGCTTTCGGTTTTCTGCTCTAATTGCAGCGAGAGTGCGGTATGGTGAATATGTCGGATGGTGCTGAGGTCGAGGCCGAAGGTGGGCCGGCTCGCCATATTCCGGTATTGCTCAAGGAAGTGGTTTATGCGCTTCAGCCTGAGGCGGGCAAGGTTGTCCTTGATGGCACGTTTGGTGCTGGCGGTTACACCTCGGCAATCCTTTCGGCCGGTGCGTCGGTAATAGCGCTTGATCGGGATCCGACGGCGATTTCTGCAGGGCGGGAGCTTGTTCAGGCGAGTCAGGGGCGTTTGTCTCTCAATCATTCCCAGTTTTCCCGGCTGGCCGATTTTGTTCCCGACGGTGGTCTGGATGGAGTGGTTCTCGATATCGGTGTGTCGTCCATGCAGATCGACGAAGCCGAGCGTGGCTTCTCGTTTCAGCGGAACGGTCCGCTCGATATGCGCATGTCGAGCGCGGGTGTTTCTGCCGCGGATGTCGTCAACCGCGCAAAGGTCGGTGACCTGATCCGTATTTTCGGATTTCTCGGCGAAGAGAAGTATCCGGGGCGTATCGCTCGCGCCATCGAAAAGCGTCGTGCGACGCAGCCGTTCGAGACGACTCGCGATCTTGCGAACCTGATCGAAAGCGTCAATCCGCGCAAAGCCAAGGACAAGATTCATCCGGCAACCCGCGTCTTCCAGGCGCTTCGTATCTTCGTCAATGACGAGTTGGGTGAGCTGGCTCGCGCTCTCTTTGCTGCCGAGCGGTCGCTTAAGCCTGGTGGGCGGCTCGTCGTCGTGACGTTCCATTCTCTCGAAGACCGAATCGTCAAACAGTTCTTTTCCGACCGCTCCGGTAAGGCGTCTGGTTCACGGCATATGCCTGCGGTCGAGGTCCGGTCCGCCGTTTTCGAATTTCCGGGCAAGCAGATGATTGCCGCCAGCGAGGCTGAAGCAGAGGCCAATCCTCGGGCCCGTTCCGCCAAGCTGCGCATGGGTGTTCGCACCGGGGCAAAACCGGGCGCCGACGACCTGTCTATTTTTGCGCTGCCCGATCTGGCCAGCCTTGCGACCATGGGAGCCTGAGGATGCTGAGGAGTTTCGATCTCGTCCTGATCGGCGTTATGACCACGATGGCGGTCGTCACCTACACGATCAAGCACAGGGCGGACGAGAAGCTGACCGAGGTTCGCCGGCTGGAGTCTGAAATCCGGCTCGAGCGCGACACGATCGACCTTTTGAAAGCGGATTGGGCCCTGGTAACCCAGCCAAACCGCCTGCAGCCCTTGATCAAGAACTACGACTCGGAGCTTGGTCTCGTTCCCACGGAGCCGACGCAACTTGCCATGCCGAAGGAGCTGCCCATGCACAGATCGCAACTCCCGCAGCCCGACACAACGATCGAGGATATCATTGCAGGCAAGAACGGCGAGGTTGCTGCAGCGCTCAAGGGTGTCGAGCAGGCCAAGGCAACGCCGGCTCCCAAATTGCCATTGCCCCTGCCTCGCGGATGGGCGCCCGATAACATGTCCACTGGCTCGGTGAGGCGCTAATGTCTTTTCTTTCTAGAGTGATGGTGGTCAAGCGCCGCGCGCATTTTTCGTCTGACCGCAAGGGCAGGTCGGCTGCCGGCGGTGCTGCATTTGAAGGAACGCGGAAGAAGAAATCGTCGCAGGCGCGCAACCGTGTCGGTCTTCTGATCGCGGGCTTTGCCGTGTTTTATGCCGTGATCGGCGGGCGCCTCGTGCAATATGGCATGGCGCAGCCGGAGATAACGTCGAGCATCCTGCCCGCGGACCGCCTGATGGCTTCGCGACCGGACATCGTCGACCGCAATGGCGCTATTCTTGCCACGGACATCCGCACCGTCTCGCTGTTTGCCGAGCCGCACAAGATCGTCGATGCCGACGAGGTGGTCGAGAAGCTGTCGATTGTGCTGACCGATCTCGATGCGAAGTCGATCTATTCCAAACTGAAGTCCAATTCCCGTTTCCAGTGGCTTCGCCGGCAGCTCACGCCGAAGCAGCAGAGCCAGATCCTTGCGCTCGGCATTCCCGGCATCGGCTTTCGTCCCGAGAAACGCCGTTTCTATCCAGGTGGCCGCACGGCAGCCCATATCGTCGGTTATGTGAATATCGACAACCGCGGCGTGGCCGGCATGGAGCGTTATATTGATAGTCAAGGGCTCGCGGATCTCGCTTCCGTCGGTATGACGTCGAACCAGCCGCTTGAGCCGGTCAAGCTCTCCATCGACCTGCGGGTTCAGGCGATCGTTCAGGACGTCGTTTCAGCTTCCATCGGCAAATATCATTCGATCGGCGCGGGCGCCGTGGTCTTCGATGTCCATACAGGTGAAGTTCTTGGCATGGCATCGGCTCCCGACTTCGATCCGAACGACCCGGCAGTCGGCGGCGAAGAAGGTTGGTTCAACCGCATGTCCAACGGTACGTTCGAAATGGGTTCGACCTTCAAGTCGTTCACGCTCGCCATGGGGCTCGACGACGGCAAGATGAACCTCAACAGCATGTTCGATGCGCGTTTTCCGATCCGTATCGGCGGGTTCACGATCAAGGACTTCCACGGCAAGGGGCGCATGCTGAGTGTGCCTGAAATCTTCCAGTACTCGTCGAATATCGGTACCGCGAAAATTGCCGATGCGGTGGGTATCGAGGGGCACAAGGACTTCTTGACGCGTCTCGGCCTGCTATCGAGAATGAAGACCGAATTGCCCGAGGTGGCGATGCCGAGCCAGCCGCGGCAGTGGAAGAAGATTAATTCGATCACCATTTCCTTCGGGCACGGCGTTTCCACGACCCCGTTGCAGACGGCAGTTGCCGGTGCAGCTCTCGTCAATGGCGGCAAGCTGATCGAGCCGACCTTCCTGCCGAGGACGCAGGAGCAGGCCGATCTTGTCGCCACCCAGGTGTTGAAGCCGTCCACCAGTCGCGACATGCGCTATCTCTTTGAGTGGAACGGCGCCAATGGTTCGGGCAGAAACGCCCGCGTTTCCGGCTTCGATGTCGGTGGCAAGACAGGTACCGCCGACAAGGTCGTCAATGGCCGTTACGCCCACGACAAGAACTTCAATGCGTTTTTGTCTGCCTTCCCGATGGACGATCCGCGATATGTCGTCTTGAGCTTCAGCGATGAGCCGAAGACAGACAAGGGCAATGGCGCGGCACTGGCTGCGACTTCGGCGGCGCCGATGGTCAAGGAGATCATCAGCCGTTCGGCCCCCATTCTCGGTGTAAAGCCAAAATTCGGCAATGACGGTTCTGCCCTGCTTGTGTCTTATTGAGCGACAACAACTCGAGCGGCGATTCGTAAACGCCGCTCGAAAGATGGAATAGACTGATGAAACTGCGCGATCTTGCTGGTCCGGATTTTCCGGAAGTGAACGACCTTCTCGCTGGTCCGCTCGGAGATCTCGAGATCACCGGGCTTTCCTTGGATAGCCGCAAGATCAAGCCCGGCATGCTGTTCGGCGCACTGGCGGGTTCGAAGGCCGACGGACAGGCATTTATCGGCGATGCCGCTGCGCGCGGTGCGGTCATTGCCGTTGCCGCGCATCCGGCAGACGTGGGTATTCCGGTTCTCGTCGTCTCCAATCCAAGACGTTTCGTCGCGCTGGCTGCGGCTCGCTTCTTCGGCAAACAACCGGAAACGATGGTGGCAGTGACCGGCACTGCCGGCAAAACATCCGTCGCTTCGTTTACGCGACAGATCTGGGCCAAGGCCGGATTGAGTGCCGCGCAAATCGGTACGACCGGCGTGATTTCACCAAGTCGCAACGAATACGGCTCGCTGACCACGCCTGATCCGGTGGAGCTGCAAAAACTTCTGGCTGAGTTGGCGGATGAAGGTGTGACCCACGCGGCCATGGAGGCATCGAGCCACGGGCTGGACCAGTCGCGCCTGGATGGCGTCAGGCTTTCCGCAGCGGCCTTTACCAATCTTGGCCGCGACCACATGGATTACCACTCGACGGTTGAAGACTACATGGCTGCAAAGATGCGGCTGTTCGATACGCTGATGCCGAAAGGCGCGCCAGTCGTGATATTCGCCGACGACGCCTGGTCGGACGAAGCGGTCCGCGTCGCAAAGGCTTCAGGCCTTGATGTCCGCACCGTTGGTCGCAAGGGCAATTTTCTCTGCGTCAAGCGGGTCGAACATTTCCGCCACAAGCAGATGGCCGAAGTTCATCACGACGGCCAGATTTTCGAAATCGACATTCCGCTTGCCGGCGATTTCCAGTTGGCCAATGCGCTGGTCGCAGCCGGTTTGGTGATCTCGACGGGTGTCGAGGCGAAGACGGCTTTCAAGGCGTTGGAAACTCTGACGGGTGCTGCCGGTCGCCTGGAACTCGTCGGGCATACCAAGGACGGTGCGCTTGCCTATGTCGATTATGCGCACAAGCCGGATGCACTGGAAAAGGTGCTGACCGCTGTGCGGCCATTCACCAGTGGCAAGGTGCTCGTTGTCTTCGGTTGCGGCGGTGACCGCGACAAGGGCAAACGGCCGATCATGGGTGAGATTGCCACGCGGCTTGCTGATGTCGTCGTGGTTACCGACGACAATCCGCGTTCGGAAGTTCCGGAAGTCATCCGATCCGAGATCATGGCTGCTGCATCCGGCGCGATTGAAATCGGTGACCGGGCCAAGGCGATCCGGCATGCCGTGAACATGCTCAGTTCCGGCGACACTCTCATCGTTGCCGGGAAGGGACATGAGGAGGGGCAGACGGTCGGCACCACGGTCCTGCCTTTCTCGGATCATGTAGAACTACGCCAAGCGCTGGAGGAGAGGGCATCGTGAGCTTTCTTTGGACATCGGAAGAGATGACGGCCATCATGGAAGGCCGTCCCATCGGTACGCTTCCGGAAGGCATTACAGGCATCTCGATCGACAGCCGCTCCATTGGTCCGGGAGAGGTATTCTTTGCGATCAAGGGCGATCGCGTCGATGGTCATGACTATGCAAGCATCGCGGTCGCCAACGGCGCTTCGCTGATCGTCGTCAGCGAGGGAAAACTTCCGGCGCTCGGCCGGTTGATCGTGCCGATGATCGTGGTCGAGGACGTGCTTGTGGCGCTTGGCAAGCTGGCCGTTGCTGCCCGTGCACGCAGCCGCGCCCGTATCATCGGGGTGACAGGATCGGTCGGTAAGACGACGACCAAGGAAATGCTGCGTCAGGTACTTGCCCCATCGGGCAAGGTGCATGCCGCAGTCGCATCCTTCAACAATCACTGGGGCGTGCCGCTGACGCTTGCGCGGATGCCGATCGATGCCGATTACGGAGTTTTCGAGATCGGCATGAACCATGCCGGCGAAATCACGCCGCTTACGCAGATGGTCAAGCCGCATGTGGTGATCATCACGACGATCGCTGCCGCTCATCTCGGTCATTTCAACAATCTGGAAGAGATCGCAGCAGCCAAGGCCGAGATTTTTGACGGCGTTGTGGAAGGCGGTGTCGCCGTGCTCAACCGGGATATCAAGCAGTTCGAGTTTTTGGCTCAGCGTGCCCAGGAAGCCGGTGTGGCGCGGATTTGCAGCTTTGGTCAGCATGCCAAGGCGGATTTCCGTCTTGCCGATTTCGAGGGCGACGGCGAAGGGTCGACCATCTGGGCCGTTCTCGATGGAGAAACGCGCGAGATCAAGATTGGCGCGCCAGGCCGGCATATTGCTGAAAATGCCGTGGCTGCGCTTGGAGCCTGCGATCTCGTCGGTGCGGATATCGATCATGCAATCGCGGCGCTGGCTGACTTGAAAGCCGTCAAGGGCAGGGGCGAGCGCCACAGGCTTGGTATCGGCGAAGGACATCTGACGCTGATCGACGAGAGCTACAATGCTAATCCGGCTTCCATGCGTGCTGCGATAGCGCTGCTTGCGTCGACAACGCCGGAACTGACTGGACGGCGGATTGCCGTATTGGGCGACATGCTGGAGATGGGCGAGTTTTCCGCACAATTGCACGAGGAGTTGGCGGGACCGCTGCTTGCTGCCGGGATCGAGCATGTCTGGCTTGCCGGCAAGGAAATGGCTGTGTTGCGCGGCGCGCTTCCGGACAGTGTCGAGGTCGTCTACTTCGAACAGACATCCGAACTCTCGGACCATGCCGTTCGTTCGGTAAGACCCGGCGACGTGGTCATGGTGAAGTCGTCGCTCGGCATAGGGTTTGGCAAGATCGTCAGCGCTTTGCTTGACAACTATCCGGCATTCTCCGACACGGACCACCAACTTTGAATTTTAGCGGCTTCGAGAAAGGGCCTTCATGCTGATCTGGCTTGTCGAACTGTCGGACGAACTGCAGTTTTTCAATTTGTTCCGATACATCACCTTCCGGACTGGCGCAGCCCTGTTCACGTCTGCTCTGATCGTCTTCCTGTTCGGTCCGCGGATGATCGATTCGCTGCGTGTACGTCAGGGTAAAGGGCAGCCGATTCGTGCCGACGGTCCGCAGACCCATTTCAAGAAAGCTGGCACGCCGACCATGGGCGGGTTGATGATCCTTGCGGGCATCGTCGGCGGCTCGCTGCTCTGGGCTGACCTTTCCAACGTCTATGTCGTGGCAACGCTTCTGGTTACGCTCGGTTTTGGCGCCATCGGTTTCTATGACGATTATCTGAAGGTCACCAAGCAGTCGGACAAGGGCTTTTCCGGCAAGGCGCGCCTCGCGATCGAGTTCCTGATCGCTGGCGTGGCGGTCTTCTTCATGATGCGCATGGCCATGCATTCGCAAACCTCCAACCCCGGTCTAGCCACATCGATCGCATTCCCGTTCGTGAAGGAATACGTACTCAATGTCGGCGTGTTCTTCATCCTGTTCGGCGGCTTCGTAATCGTTGCAGCGGGTAATGCGGTGAACCTGACGGATGGTCTGGACGGACTTGCGATCGTACCCGTAATGATCGCCGCCGCGTCTTTCGGCGTCATTGCTTACCTGGCGGGTAACGCCGTTTTCGCAAATTACCTGCAGATCAATTTCGTGCCCGGCACCGGTGAGCTGGCAGTCATTCTCGGCGCTGTCATCGGCGCGGGACTGGGATTCCTCTGGTTCAACGCGCCTCCCGCTGCCATCTTCATGGGAGATACGGGTTCGCTGGCACTCGGCGGCCTTATCGGTTCTGTCGCTGTCGCCACCAAGCACGAAATCGTTATGGCGATCGTCGGCGGTCTGTTCGTCATGGAAACGCTGTCGGTCATCATCCAGGTCGGCTTCTTCAAGCTGACCGGCAAGAGGGTGTTCCTGATGGCGCCGATCCACCACCATTTCGAAAAGCTCGGCTGGACGGAAAGTCAGGTCGTGATCCGCTTCTGGATCATTGCCGTCGGCCTTGCGATGCTCGGACTTTCGACACTCAAGCTTCGGTAATTTCGGTATAACGCGATGATCCCGGTTACGACATTCAAGGGTAGAGATGTAGCACTGTTCGGCCTCGGCGGATCGGGGCTGGCGACTGCGCAGGCACTCGTTGCCGGCGGGGCGAATGTCACTGCCTGGGACGATAATCCCGACAGCGTAACCAGGGCTTCGCAGGCCGGCCTAATCGTCGCCGATCTTAGGGGGATCGACTGGTCGAAACAGGCCGCCTTCGTGCTGTCGCCCGGCGTGCCGTTGACCCATCCGAAACCGCACTGGACCGTCGATCTGGCGAAGGCCGCCGGCGTCGACGTTATCGGCGATGTCGAATTGTTCGTGAGAGAGCGCCGCGCCCATGCGCCGGATAGTCCTTTCATTGCCATTACGGGCACGAATGGCAAGTCGACGACGACGGCACTCATTGCCCATATCCTGAAAGAGAGCGGCCGGGATACACAGCTTGGCGGCAATATCGGTACTGCGGTTCTGACGCTGGATGAACCGAAGGCAGGACGGTTCTACGTTGTCGAGTGCTCGTCCTATCAGATCGATCTCGCGCCGACCCTCAATCCGACCGCCGGTATCCTGCTCAATCTCACGCCCGACCACCTCGATCGCCATGGCACGATGCAGCATTATGCAGACATCAAGGAACGTCTCGTTGCCGGCAGCGATACGGCAATCATCGGGGTGGACGACAGCTTCTGCACGATGATCGCGGATCGGCTCGAGCGCGCGGGTGTCGAGGTGAAGGGGATTTCCAAGCGCAGTCCGGTCGCCGATGGCATCTATGCCGACGGCACGCGGCTTATCCAGGCACATGCCGGAGCAGCAGAAGAGATTGCCGAACTTGTCGGCATCCCGACGCTCAAGGGCGCCCACAACGCGCAGAACGCCGCCGCGGCGATCGCCGCCTGCCTCGCAGTCGGGCTTTCAGCCGATGAAATCCGCAAGGGGCTGAACTCGTTCCCCGGTCTCAAGCACCGGATGCAACCGGTTGGCCGTCGCGGCGAGGTTGTTTTCGTTAACGATTCGAAGGCGACGAATGCCGAGGCCGCCGCTCCGGCGCTTTCGAGTTACGACCGGATCTACTGGATTGCCGGTGGTCTTCCCAAGGAAGGCGGGATCGCAAGCCTCGCACCACTTTTCCCTCATATAGTAAAAGCTTATCTGATAGGAGAGGCTGCGTCGGCATTTGCGGCCACATTGGGCGAAAGCGTGCGATATGAAATCTCCGGCACGCTGGATCAGGCTGTCGCCCATGCCGCAGCAGACGCCGATGGCGACACCTTGCCCTCGGCGGTGATGCTTTCGCCGGCATGTGCAAGCTTCGATCAATTCAAGAATTTCGAGGTCCGCGGGGATGCTTTCGTGCAGCTCGTGGCAGGCCTGCAGGATGTGACCATGCTGGTCGAAACCGGAAACAGGAGCTGAGACAATGGTAAGCCGCGCAGACCGAGGGCCGCTCGCAGACTGGTTCTGGACGATTGACCGTTATTTCCTCGCCGCCTTCATCCTCTTGATGGGGCTTGGCTTCATGCTTTCTTTCGCCGCGTCTCCGGCGGTTGCGGAACGTATCGGTCTCGACAGTTTTCACTTCGTTGAACGGCATGCACTTTTCATCGTGCCATCGATCGCGGTTATGATTGGCCTCTCCTTCCTCAGCCCGAGGCAGATCAGACGAGCGGCAATCATTCTTCTTGCCGTTTCTCTGGTCATGATGGTGTTGGCGCTGTTCATCGGTGTCGAGGTCAAGGGGGCTCGTCGATGGATCGGTATCGGCGTTTTCTCCATTCAGCCCTCGGAATTCATGAAACCGGCTTTTGTTATCGTCTGCGCCTGGCTGTTCTCCGAGCACGCCCGCCAGCCTGAAATCCCCGGTAATCTCTTTGCGATCATCCTGTTCGGCATCGTCGCGGCGCTTCTCGTCGCTCAGCCCGACCTCGGTCAGACGATCCTGACCAGCGTTGTCTGGGGCGGCATGTTTTTCATGGCCGGGATGCCGTGGATCTGGATTTTCCTGCTTGGTGGGGTCGGGGCTGGCGGGCTTGTAGCGGCCTACTACATGCTTCCGCATGTTACGGCGCGTTTCGACAAGTTCCTGACGGGTGAGGGTGACCGCTTCCAGATCGAGACCGCTCATGAAGCGATTGTCCGCGGCGGCTGGTTTGGCCAGGGACCGGGCGAGGGGATCGTCAAGCGTATTCTGCCCGACAGCCATACCGACTTCGTCTTTTCTGTTGCGGCGGAAGAATTCGGTATCGTGTTCTGCATGGCGCTGGTGCTGATCTTCGGCTTCATCGTCTTGCGCGGGTTGAACCATGCTTTCAAGGAACGCAATGACTTCAATCGCTTTGCGGTGGCCGGGCTCGTGCTTCTGATCGGTATCCAGTCGATGATCAATATCGGCGTCAATCTCGAATTGATGCCTGCAAAGGGCATGACGTTGCCGCTGATCTCCTATGGTGGCTCGTCGCAGGTGGCGATCTGCATCACAGCCGGATTCATTCTGGCACTGACACGCCATCGTCCGGAAAAGCGGGCGCAGGAGAGGAGCCTGTTCCGCGTCGCCCATGGTGTTCCTGCGGAGTGAATGGATGAGCAAGGGTACGATCGTTCTTGCCGCCGGGGGAACCGGTGGCCATCTTTTTCCCGCAGAAGCGCTTGGGCATGAGCTGAGACGCCGCGGTTTTGCCGTTCATCTGGTGACGGACAGCCGGGCGGAACGGTTTGCCGGAAAATTCCCGGCTGACGATATCCATGTCGTGCCTTCGGCGACATTCGCCTCGAAGAACCCGTTTGCCATGGCCAAGACAGCCCTGACGCTCTGGAAAGGGCTACGCACAGCGCGAAAACTGATGGCACGTTTGCGGCCGCTGGCGGTTGTCGGGTTCGGCGGTTATCCGACCGTACCGCCTCTGCTCGCGTCAACCGGGCTTGGCATTCCGACGCTGATCCACGAGCAGAACGCGGTCATGGGCCGGGCCAACAAGGCACTTGCCAAGCGCGTGCAGGTGATCGCCGGCGGTTTTCTGCCGGAAGGTCGAGGCGAACATGCCGCCAAAATCGTGGTCACCGGCAATCCTGTACGACCACCAGTGCTGGATGCGGCCAAGATCTCTTATGTCGCTTCGCGTGGACAGGATCCGTTCCGGCTCGTGGTGTTCGGTGGCAGTCAGGGCGCACAATTCTTCTCCTCGGCCGTACCGACAGCGATCAGCCTTCTGGACCCGGCGCTGAGGCAGCGCCTTATCGTGACCCAGCAGGCACGTCCCGAAGACAAGGATCGCGTTACCTCCTGTTTTGCAAAACTGAAGTCTTCCGCCGATGTCGCGCCGTTCTTTTCGGATATGGCCGACCGGCTGGCTGAGGCGCATCTCGTCATCTGCCGTTCCGGCGCATCGACGGTGAGCGAGCTTTCGGTGATAGGGCGTCCCTCGATCCTCGTTCCCTACCCCTATGCGCTCGATCATGATCAGGCCGCGAACGCAGCAGCACTGGTTGCCGAAGGTGGTGCGCAGGTCGTGGCGCAATCGGATCTGTCGCCGGAGAAACTGTCGGCGATGCTGGCAGCGGCCATGAACGAGCCCGATCGGCTCGAGGCCATGGCCGCCGATGCCAAGAAGGCCGGCAAGCCTGATGCGACCGAAGATCTGGCCGATCTTGTCATGGCTATTGCAGAAAAGCGCCCGATCGCCGAATACAAGAAAAAGAATAATAGTGGAGTTCAGGCATGAAGATGCCCAAGGCCATCGGCCTCGTACATTTCATCGGTATCGGCGGCATCGGCATGAGCGGTATTGCCGAAGTGCTGCACAATCTCGGCCACCGGGTCCAAGGGTCCGACCAATCGGATAGCGCCAATGTGCAACGTCTTCGTGACAAAGGTATCGAGGTCTTTGTCGGCCACGAGGCCAATAATCTCGGTGATGCGGAAGTCGTGGTTGTTTCAACGGCGATCAAGAAGACCAATCCCGAGCTGATCGCAGCGCGTGAAAAATCGCTGCCGATCGTGCGCCGTGCCGAGATGCTTGCAGAACTTATGCGTTTCCGCAATGCCATTGCCATCGGCGGGACGCATGGCAAGACCACGACCACATCCATGGTCGCGACGCTGCTGGAAGCCGGCGGGCTCGATCCGACCGTCATCAACGGCGGTATCATCAACGCCTATGGCACCAATGCCCGCATGGGCGAGGGTGAATGGATGGTCGTCGAGGCCGACGAATCGGACGGTACGTTCCTGAAACTGCCGGCCGAAGTGGCAGTCGTCACCAATATCGATCCCGAACATCTGGACCACTACGGCAATTTCGATGCCGTTCGGGCGGCGTTCCGCCAGTTCGTCGAAAACGTGCCGTTTTACGGTTTCGGCGTGCTCTGCATTGATCATCCGGAAGTTCAGGCGCTGGTCAGCAAGATCGAGGACCGCAAGGTCGTCACCTATGGTGAGAACCCGCAGGCGGATGCGCGTTTCTCCAATATTCGCATGGATGGAACGAAGGCGACTTTCGATGTCGAGATCCGTCGTCGCCGCACCGGCCGGATTTTCAATTTCAAGGACCTGACCCTGCCCATGCCGGGCCGGCACAACATTTCCAATGCCACGGCGGCGATTGCCGTCGCCAATCGTCTCGGCATTTCGGAAGATGATATCCGCAAGGGACTTGCGGCTTTCGGCGGCGTCAAGCGTCGCTTCACGCTGACGGGTACCTGGAACGGCGTTCAGGTCTTCGATGACTACGGGCATCATCCGGTCGAGATCAAGGCAGTGCTGAGAGCCGCGCGCGAGGCCTGCAATGGCCGCATCATCGCGGTACACCAGCCGCATCGCTACTCGCGCCTTTCCAGCCTGTTCGAGGATTTCGCGACATGCTTCAACGATGCCGACAGCATCATCCTGGCGCCGGTCTATGCGGCCGGAGAGGATCCGATCGAAGGCATCAATTCCGAGACGCTGGTTTCGCATATCCGCGCAGGCGGACATCGTGACGCGCGCTATATGGCATCGCCGACAGAACTGGCACATATTGTTTCAGGCATTGCGAAACCGGGTGATTTCGTGGTTCTTCTTGGAGCAGGTAATATTACACAGTGGGCGGCATCATTGCCGAGGGAACTGGAAAGCATATCAGGACAGTAAGTATGAAGCAGGTAGATGGGGAAAAGCTGCTGGCCTCGCTCGGGGAGGGCGTGAACCAGTTGCGCGGTCGGCTGACGCCGGACGCATCGATGGAGAGGGTGACCTGGTTCCAGGCGGGCGGTCTGGCGGAACTAATGTTCCAGCCGCATGATGTGGACGATCTGGTGACATTCTTGAAGCTGTTGCCGGCTGAAGTTCCGCTGACGGTTGTCGGCGTGGGGTCGAACCTGCTGGTTCGTGACGGAGGCATTCCGGGCGTTGTTGTCCGCCTCTCGGCAAAGGGATTCGGACAGGTCGAGCTGGTCGGTGAAAACCGCATTCGTGCCGGTGCGATCTGCCCGGACAAGCATATCGCCGCAATGGCCATGGATAACGGTGTCGGCGGCTTCGCCTTCTATTACGGTATCCCCGGGTCGATCGGCGGCGCATTGCGGATGAATGCCGGGGCCAACGGCGGCGAAACCTCCCAGCGCGTGATTGAGGTCCATGCTGTCGACCGGCAGGGCAATCAGCATGTGTTCTCGAAGGAGGACATGGGTTACAGCTATCGGCACACGACTGCGTCGAAGGATTTGATCTTCACGCATGCCGTATTCGAGGGTTATCCGGAAGAGCGCGCCAAGATACGCTCCGAGATGGATGCTGTGCGCCAGCACCGCGAAACTGTGCAGCCGATCAAAGAAAAGACCGGTGGTTCCACATTCAAGAACCCACCCGGCCACTCGGCTTGGAAACTGATAGATGATGCGGGTTGCCGTGGCCTGATGAATGGCGGTGCGCAGATGTCATCGCTTCATTGCAACTTCATGATCAATATCGGCCATGCGACCGGCTACGATCTCGAATATCTCGGTGAGATGGTGCGCCAGCGCGTGTTCGAACATGCTGGCATCAAGCTGGAATGGGAGATCAAGCGGCTTGGTATCTTCATGCCCGGGCGTGAGGTGAGGCCTTTTCAGGGCGCTACGACGGAATAATTGGTCGGTAAGGTCCGTTCAGGAGGTGTAGGTGACGCTCGTACACAATGAACGGACTAAACTTCTTGCGAACTCGCTAGACCGCCTCTCCACAGCCTGTGTGGCTGCAGGTTTCATCGCGCCAGCAGTTTCGCTGTCGAGTGGTTCCATGTCGTTCAGCATTACGTTGCCGACGGCAATTTCCACCATGGCTTGGCTTTCAGGCGCTTTGATATTACATTTGAGTGCAAGACGTGCTCTTGGAGGGCTGATCCCATGAATGCCCCAACATTCTTCTTTCTATATATTTTACCGTTCGTGATCGCGGGCGCTGGATGGATTGCGGTGCTTTTGAATGAGCGAAGCAACCGTGCGAAAATACGTATCCAGTCCGGTAAATAACCAGCGTGATATCAAAACAAAAAAAAGCCCGCGAGGCCAATTGCTTCGCGGGCTTTTTTTATGATTTGATTCCGATCTGGATCAGATCAGACCTCTTCCTTGCCTGACAGGAATATGCAGGCGAGCGTGATCAGGGCGGCGACAAACAGATAGTAGCCGACATAGGTCATGCCGTAATTCGCCTGCAGATAAGTGGCGATATAGGGGGCCAGCGAGGCGCCGAAAATGCCAGCGAAGTTGAAGGTGATCGACGAGCCGGTGTAGCGGACCGAGGTCGGAAACGGGGCTGCTAGCGCCGTGCCGATCAGGCCGTAGGTCATGCCCATCAGCACCATGGCGAGAACGACGAACAGGAAGATCATGCCTTCTCCGTTGGTCATCAAAGCCGGCAGGATGAACGAGAATGCGGCGATCAGCACGGTGGTGAGGATCAGCATTTCGCGACGGCCGTAACGCTCGGCGAGCTTGCCGATCACGACGATGAAGATACCGAACACGACAGAGCCGAGAAGCTGTACTTCCAGCGCATCCAGGAACGACATCTTCAGGACCTTGACGTTGTAGGACAGAAGATAGGCCGAGCCGATGTAAAAGAGCACGAAGGTGGCGAGTGCCACAAAAGTGCCGAGAACGAGGCTGCGCTTATGCTTGCGGAACAGTTCCGCGACCGGAATTTCTACGCGCTCATGCTTATCGATAGCCTTCTGGAAGGCCGGGGTTTCTGTGATCGACAGGCGAACCCAGAGGCCGACGGCGACCAGAACGATCGAGGCGATAAAGGGTACGCGCCAGCCCCAGCTTAGCAGAGCCTCCTGAGACATGAAGTGAAGCAAGATCCAGAAAACGCCGGAGGACAGGAAAAGACCGAACGGTGCACCCAACTGCGGGAACATGCCGTACCAGCTGCGCTTGCCCGGAGGCGCATTTTCAGTGGCAAGCAGAACCGCGCCGCCCCATTCACCGCCGAGGCCAAAGCCCTGGCCGAAACGGCAAAGCGCCAGAAGCAACGGTGCGACAACGCCAATCTGCTCGTAAGTCGGCAGAAGGCCGATCACGACGGTGGAAATGCCCATGGTCAGCAACGCTGCGACCAGTGTCGTCTTGCGGCCGATACGGTCGCCGTAGTGGCCGAACACGATGGCGCCAAGCGGACGTGCAAAGAATGCGATTGAGAAGGTAGCGAAGGATGCGAGGAGCGCGCTTGTCGGGTCGCTGCCAGGGAAGAACAGCGTCGGGAAGACTAGGACGGCTGCGGTCGCATATACATAAAAATCGAAAAACTCGATCGTCGTGCCGACCACGCTGGCCGTCAGGACTTGTGCAGGCGAATTCGTTGCAACAGGCGCTAACGGCTCAGCAGACGGCGAAGCGGAGGGCATCGCGTTAGTCATACTGATTCCAGTTCATAAAAGAATTTTTAGTGGCTCTTGGGAGGGCCGGGGTGGGCAGTATCGCAATTTTATGACGACGAAAACCCTTTGTCCCGCAATAAATGCAAAAAAAAGTGCCAATGAATAGAATCATGAGATGTGGTTCATCGACGCTTCAGCGCGCAGGGTCGCCAAATCGTTGAGCATCTTAAAGTAGCGCGTTAACCATTTTGATATCAAAATACTCCTTTGTTTTCAGTCGACTAGGTTCTCCCGTTAAGCAAAGTAAACGATTTGTTAACCATTTTGCTGCACCAATTGGGGTCAGGTTCGGTGAGAGTCGCAGGTCGCAAGGCTGACGCAGCTTCGAAATCCGGAATTTGGTATTTTTCAAGGAGCGATGGATGAGTGGCAAGCACGTGGCTGTTTTGATGGGAGGATTTTCTTCCGAACGGCCTGTCAGCCTGTCGTCCGGCAATGCATGTGCGGATGCGCTGGAGGGGGAGGGGTATCGCGTCACTCGCGTTGATGTCGGGCGTGACGTCGGTGCTGTGTTGTCCGATCTCCGTCCTGATGTTGCTTTCAATGCCCTGCACGGTCCGTTTGGAGAGGATGGAACGATCCAAGGCGTTCTTGAGTATCTCGAGATTCCTTACACGCATTCCGGCGTGCTTGCCTCTGCCTTGGCTATGGATAAGGCGCAGGCGAAGCATGTCGCCAAGGCTGCCGGGATTCCTGTTGCCGAAGCTCTGGTGATGAATCGAAACGAATTCACGAATGTCCATCCGATGCCGGCTCCCTACGTGGTGAAGCCAGTGCGCGAAGGCTCGTCTTT
The DNA here is from genome assembly GCA_023451735.1 of Pseudomonadota bacterium. Classification (GTDB taxonomy): domain Bacteria; phylum Pseudomonadota; class Alphaproteobacteria; order Rhizobiales; family Rhizobiaceae; genus Neorhizobium. Next base: position 170,147 of record JAEXYH010000096.1, read on the forward strand.
CGGTGTCGTTATCGTTCGCGAAGATCAATCCCATCCGCCGCAGATCGTGACGTCGACTGAGTGGCGTTATGGCGACGAGGTGATGGTCGAGCGTTATGTTTACGGTCGCGAGCTGACCTGTGGCGTTATGAACGGTCAGGCGCTCGGCGTGACCGAGGTCGTTCCAACCGGGCCAGGCTTCTACGATTACGATGCAAAGTATGTTGCCGGTGGTTCGAAACATGTCATTCCGGCGCAAATTTCACCGAATATTTACCAAAAAATACAAGCATGGTCGGTCAAGGCGCATGAGGCTCTCGGTTGCCGCGGTGTGAGTCGTTCGGACTTTCGCTTCGATGATCGGCTCTCCGATGAAGGTGAAGTCATTTGGCTTGAGGTGAATACTCAGCCTGGCATGACCCAGACATCTCTCGTGCCCGAAATGGCTGCTCACGCGGGTTATTCCTTCGGTGAGCTTGTTCGCTGGATGGTGGAGGACGCTTCTTGTCTACGGTGATCGGCAAAATGGCTGGTGGATCGCATCGTCGCGCTGCTTCTGATGTTGCAGGTGCGGACGACCGGCGTGTTCTGCCGCGCCCGCTGCGCCGCGCTGTGCGTTTTGCGGTCAGTCTTGCCACCGGCAGGATCGATATCCCGCCGCATGCCGGCACGCTCTCGACATTTGCCTTTTTCGCTGCCGTCGGTCTCTATGGCATGTCTCTCGGTGGTCACGGCCAAGTCGTTGCACAGTCCACGACCGCCGCTGTCGGCTTCGCGATCGAAGACGTGCGTGTCTCCGGCAATGATCAGACTTCGGAAATCGATATCCTGCAGCTTCTCGGTCTGGATGGTACGACCTCTCTGGTCGCACTGGATATCGATGCTGCAAGACGCAAGCTTTCGGAGTTGCCCTGGGTCGAATATGCGGAAGTGCGCAAGGTTTATCCGCGGACGATCGAGGTGATGCTCAAGGAGCGCAAGGCATTTGCCATCTGGCAGCATGGTTCCGAGCTGTCGCTGATCGAGAAGAACGGTTCGGTCATCGCACCGCTCAAGGACAACAAGTTTGCGTCTCTGCCGTTGTTCGTGGGTCGTGATGCGGAAGTCGCTGCTGCGTCTTTCGCGCAGGAAATGGACAAGTGGCCCGAGATCGCAAGCCGGGCACGGGCCTATGTAAGGGTTTCCAGCCGCCGCTGGGACTTGCACCTTGACAACGGTATCGTCCTGAAGCTGCCAGAAGAGCGGATCTCGTCGGCTCTTGCTCTGCTCTCAAGGCTTGAGAAGCAGCAAGGCGTGCTTGAGCGCGATATCGCAGCGGTCGACCTTCGTCTCGGAGATCGCACGACCATTCAATTGACTTCCGCCGCAGTGGGACGTCGCGAGCAGGCGCTCGAGACACGCACCAAGGCCTTGAAAAAAGCTGGAGAGAAATCGTGAGTATGTTCGGTTCCTCCCAATTCGGTATGTCGCGCATGAAGCCCCTGTCATCCAAGCGCAGCCACGTCGTGTCGGTCCTCGATATCGGTTCGACCAAGGTCGTGTGCATGATTGCCCGTCTGACCCCGCGCCAGGAAAGCCAGATCCTTCCTGGTCGCACGCATCACATCGAAATCATCGGCATCGGCCATCAGCGTTCGCGCGGCGTGAAGTCGGGTGTCATAGCCGATCTCGATGCAGCTGAAAGCGTTATCCGGCTTGCGGTCGACGCGGCAGAGCGCATGGCTGGCCTGACGGTAGACAGCCTCATCGTCAACGTCTCTGCCGGCCGGTTGTCCAGCGATGTCTACACGGCCACCATTGATCTCGGCGGCCAGGAGGTCGAGAATTCCGATCTTCGCAAGGTTCTGGTGGCGGCAAGCAATCAGTCGCAGCGTCATGATCGTGCCATCCTGCATTCGCTGCCTACCGGCTTCTCGCTCGACGGCGAACGCGGCATTCGCGATCCTCTGGCTATGTATGGTGATGAGCTCGGCGTCGATATGCATTTCGTCACCGCTGAACGCATCACGCTGAAGAACCTCGAGCTTTGCGTCAATCGTGCGCATCTCTCGGTCGAAGGTATGGTGGCAACGCCTTATGCCAGCGGCCTCGCAGCCCTCGTCGACGACGAAGTCGAACTTGGCTGCGCCGCGATCGATATGGGTGGCGGTACAACGACGATCTCTGTCTTCTGCGAAGGCAAGCTCGTACATACGGATGCAATCGGACTTGGTGGTCATCACGTAACAACTGATCTGGCGCGAGGCCTGTCGACTCGGATAGAAGATGCCGAGCGCATGAAAGTCGTACATGGTTCGGCACTCGCCAATGGTGGCGATGAACGTGACGTGATCTCCGTACCGCCGATCGGTGAGGATGATCGCGATCAGCCGACCCAGGTGCCGCGCTCGCTGGTTACCCGTATCGTCGGCGCCCGTATCGAAGAGACGCTGGAGCTCATTCGTGACCGCATCCAGAAATCGGGCTTCAGCCCGATCGTCGGAAAGCGGGTCGTTTTGACGGGTGGCGCCAGCCAGCTGACCGGCCTGCCGGAAACGGCACGGCGGATTCTCGCTCGCAATGTTCGCATCGGTCGTCCGATGGGTGTCTCCGGTCTTCCGGCGGCAGCCAAGGGGCCGGCGTTCTCTACCGCAGTGGGACTGATCATCTATCCGCAGGTGGCGGAGATGGAAACGCATGCATCGCAGGGCGGCCTCATCGGTTCGTTCGGCAACGGAACCGGTCGTTTGGCCCGCATGGGACAGTGGCTGAAAGAGAGTTTTTGACCGGGGAGACAGCCCTCCCTTGTCAAAGTGAATTGGAAACGAATTGGCCAGCTCGGCCAGAAGCAGAAGGAAAAGGTACAATGACGATCAAGCTGGATAAGCCTGACATCACCGAGCTGAAGCCTCGGATCACCGTGTTCGGCGTAGGCGGCGGCGGCGGCAACGCTGTCAACAACATGATCACTGCCGGGCTCGAAGGCGTCGATTTCGTCGTTGCCAATACCGATGCCCAGGCGCTGACCATGACCAAGGCCGAGCGTATCATCCAGATGGGTGTGCAGGTCACCGAAGGTCTCGGCGCCGGTTCGCAGCCGGAAGTCGGCCGTGCTGCTGCCGAAGAGTGCCTCGACGAGATCATCGATCATCTCAACGGTACCCACATGTGCTTCGTGACCGCAGGCATGGGTGGTGGTACCGGTACCGGTGCTGCTCCGGTTGTCGCCCAGGCCGCCCGTAACAAGGGCATCCTGACCGTCGGCGTCGTCACCAAGCCGTTCCACTTCGAAGGCGGTCGCCGCATGCGTCTGGCCGAACAAGGTATCCAGGAACTGCAGAAGTCGGTCGACACGCTGATCGTCATTCCGAACCAGAACCTGTTCCGCATCGCCAATGACAAGACGACCTTCGCCGACGCATTCGCGATGGCCGACCAGGTTCTCTATTCGGGCGTTGCCTGCATCACCGACCTGATGGTCAAGGAAGGCCTTATCAACCTCGACTTCGCTGACGTTCGCTCCGTCATGCGCGAGATGGGCCGTGCAATGATGGGTACGGGCGAAGCTTCCGGTTCGGGCCGCGCTCTGCAGGCTGCCGAAGCCGCGATCGCCAACCCGCTGCTCGACGAGACCTCGATGAAGGGCGCTCAGGGCCTGCTGATCTCGATCACCGGTGGTCGCGACCTCACTCTCTTCGAAGTCGACGAAGCGGCTACCCGTATTCGCGAAGAAGTCGATCCGGATGCCAACATCATCCTCGGCGCGACCTTCGATGAAGCACTTGAAGGCCTCATCCGCGTCTCCGTCGTTGCAACCGGTATCGATCGCGCTCATGGCGAAGTCGACCTGCGTGCCGCTGAAATGCGCGCCGCTCAGAAGCCGATTATCCGTCCTTCCGCGGCCGTTGCTCCGGCTCCGGCCGCAGCTCAGCCTGTCATGATGCAGGCCCCCCAGGCGCCGAAGGCTGCCGACCCAATCGCTGAAACCATCCGCCAGGCAGAAGCCGAAATGGAACAGGCTCTGGCTATCCCGATGCCTGCCGCTCCGCAGCCGCAGCAGGAAGAGTTCCGCCCGCAGAGCCGCATCTTCGCAGCTCCTCCGGCAGAAGCTCCCGCACCGGTCATGACCCGTCCGGCACAGCCGGCTCCGCAGCCTGCACCGGCCTATCATCAGCCGGCGGCACCTGCTCCGGTCATGAGCCAGCCGGCTCCGCGCATGGCACAGCCGGTTCAGCATGAGCCTCTTCACCGCGAGCCTGTCATGGAGCCTGTTCGCATGCCGAAGGTGGAAGACTTTCCGCCGGTCGTGAAGGCTGAAATGGAACACCGCGCGCAGCCGGTGAGCCATGTACAGGAAGAGCGTGGTCCGATGGGCCTCCTGAAGCGGATCACCAATTCGCTTGGTCGCCGGGAAGAAGAAGAGCATGTCCAGTCGGACATGACGGCTTCCGCTCCCGTTCCCCAGCGTCGCCCGCTTTCGGCTGAAGCAAGCCTCTATGCTCCCCGTCGCGGCAATCTCGATGACCGCGGCCGTGTTGCCCCGCAATCGAGCCATGAGGACGACCAGCTCGAAATTCCGGCTTTCCTGCGCCGTCAGTCGAACTGAGTTAACGACAGATAACAAAGTTGAAGAGGCCCGGGTGAACGCATCCGGGCCTCTTCGGGTTAAACATCGCAGGCTTGGAAAATGAGCCTTTCCATTCAATTACTTGCCTTGTGGTGAGCAGGCCCGGTTGGAGGATGTCGCGGCTGTTAGAAAACCGTAACAATCCGAAACGAACAGTGATTTGGAAAGAGCGCAGTGCATGCGTATTTAGGACACTGACAGAGTTGGAACATCGCTATCCCGTTCCAACAGAATACGAATACGGGTCCGCTGATCACGGGTACGACGGAATAAAGAAGGCTTACGTTAATGACGATTGGATTGCTCGGATTTCAAGCAACGATTGCTGCTCCGGTTACGTTGAGCGGCATTGGTGTTCATTCTGGAGCGCCGGTAATGATTACCTTCCAGCCGGCGGAAGCCGGGACAGGTATCGTTTTCAGCCGTAACCTTGAAGACGGAACCTCCATCGAATATCGCGCCATCTCATCGCAGGTCGGTCCGACCGATCTCTGCACGATACTGGGTGTCTCGCCGTCGAAATGGGTTGCGACCATCGAACATGTGATGGCAGCGCTTTATGCGATGGGCATCGATAACATCATCGTCGAAGTTGATGGCGCCGAGATGCCGATCATGGATGGCAGCTCCTATCCGTTCATCGAAGCAATCGAACAGGTCGGTACGGTCAATCTCGGGATCAAGCGTCGTTACATTCGCGTCGTCAAACCGGTGCGAATCGAATCAGGTGCATCCTGGTCGGAGTTCCGGCCCTATGACGGGACCCGATTCGAGGTCGAGATCGATTTTCCGTCTTCGCTGATCGGTCGCCAGAGCTGGAAAGGCGATCTTACGGCTGCGACGTTCAAGTCGGAGCTTTCGCGCGCCCGCACCTTCGGTTTCATGCGTGATGTCGAGCGCCTGTGGGCTGCCGGTTATGCACTTGGCTCTTCACTGGAAAACTCGGTTGTTATTTCCGATGACGAAACCGTCGTGAATATCGAAGGTCTGCGTTACGCCAAGGACGAGTTCGTTCGGCACAAGACGCTGGATGCCGTTGGCGATCTGGCCCTTGCAGGGGCACAATTCATCGGGTGCTACCGCTCTTATCGCGGTGGGCACAAGATGAATGCCAATGCTCTGAAGGCCCTGTTGAGTGATCCTACCGCCTATGAAGTAGTGGAAGCTCCGTCTTCGGTTGCAACGCGCGTTCGCGCAGGTGAGTTCGTTCCCGTCAGCATGACGGAATGCGCTCCGTGGTTCGCCTGATTTTTTAATCTCCGTCAGACTGGCCGTTCCGCAAGGAACGGCCTTTTTCTTTTCATAAAAGGCACTTGCAGGCCGGGCTCGCCACAAAAATGCATTAATGCCGACCCATTGCGTTGCCCTCACCATGCTTTTATGGCTAGTACGCCGCTGGGCACGAGTGGTTTCACGCGGGGACGATCAGGGACTGTCGGATGGCTGATGGAAAGTCTGTAGAAATGCGTAGCTTTACGAGGATCGGCTTCCTGGCGATCGCACTCATGGGGACCGGTGTTGGTTTGGCTGCTTGCCAATCCGATAAGGACATCGACATCACGAAGCTCGGCTTCGAGGCCGAATCTCCCGAGGTGCTCTACAATCAGGGCTTGGCCAATATGAAGGCCGGCAACATGGCCGAGGCAGGTCGCAAGTTCGACGCTATCGACAAGCAGAACCCGTTCACCGAATGGGGCCGCAAGGCGCTTGTGATGAGCACGTTCGTGAAGCAGCGCATGGGCCGTAACGATGACGCGATCTCGGTCGGCAACCGTTATCTCAAGCAATATCCGAAATCGCAGGATTCGGCCTACGTCCAGTATCTGGTCGGGTTGAGCTATTCGAAGCAGATTTCCGACGTGACGCAGGACCAGAAGGCTGCGGGGAATACGATTGCGGCAATGAGCATCGTCGTCAACGACTATCCGAACTCGGAATATGTCGAGGATGCGCAGGCCAAGATTCGATTCGCACGCGACCAGCTCGCCGGCAAGGAAATGCAGATCGGCCGCTATTATCTCGAACGCAAGGAATATCTTGCTGCGATCCAGCGCTTCCGCAACGTTGTAGAAACCTATCCCAACACCAATCAGGTGGAAGAGGCTTTGGCGCGTCTGACCGAGACTTATTATGCAATGGGTATTGTTCAGGAAGCACAGACGGCAGCTGCCGTGCTCGGGCGCAATTATCCCGACAGCCAGTGGTATGAAGACTCCTACAAGCTGCTGCAGAAGGGTGGCGTAGAGCCGCGCGAAAACAGGGGCTCCTGGATCTCGCGCGCCGGTGCAAAGCTTATCGGCGCCTGAGGCGCCAGAGGTCATTAACGAGGCCACATGCTGATCCAGTTGTCGATCCGCGATATCGTTCTGATCGAGCGGCTCGATCTCGGCTTCGAGGCCGGGCTGTCCGTGCTGACGGGCGAGACCGGAGCCGGCAAGTCCATTCTGCTCGACAGTCTTTCTCTGGCGCTTGGTGGCCGTGGTGACGGCGGTCTCGTGCGTCACGGTGAAGACAAGGGGCAGGTGACGGCCGTCTTTGACGTGCCCGGACAGCACGCAGCTCGAAAGCTCCTCAAGGAAAACGGTATCGACGACGACGGCGACCTGATCTTCAGGCGTATCCAGTCGGCAGATGGACGCACGCGCGCCTCTATCAACGATCAGCCGGTCAGCGTGCAACTGATGCGGCAGGTGGGACAGGTGCTGGTGGAAATCCACGGGCAACACGACGACCGCGCCCTGATCGATACGAATGCCCATCGCATGCTGCTTGACGCCTTTGCGGGCTTGTCCGACGAGGTTCTTCAGGTCGGCGGTCTTTATCGCACATGGCGGGACGCGGAGCGTGGCTTCAAGGCGCACCGCGGAAAGGTGGAGGCCGCAGCTCGCGAAGCCGACTATATCCGCGCCTCGGTCGAAGAGCTGGAGGCGCTTTCTCCCCGCGACGGCGAGGAGGAGGAACTCGCCGAACAGCGCTCGAAAATGCAGAAATCCGAGCGAATCGCTGGTGATATTTCCGAGGCTTCCGAGTTTCTCAACGGCAATGCTTCGCCTGTCCCGATGATTGCGTCCATGGTACGCCGCCTGGAGCGCAAGAGCCATGAGGCGCCCGGTCTCCTGGAAGAGACGGTCGAGCTTCTGGATCAGGCGCTCAATCATCTTTCGAATGCACAGATGGAAGTCGAAGCGGCGCTTCGGCGGACCGAGTTCGATCCGCGCGAGCTTGAGCGTGTCGAGGAACGGCTGTTCGCATTGCGGGCGGCGGGCCGCAAATATTCGGTTGCCGTAGTCGACCTGCCGGCGCTGGCTGAAAAGATGGTTGCCGATCTTGCCGATCTCGATGCGGGTGAAGAAAAGCTCGGCCAGCTGGAAAAGATCGCGGCCGCCGCAAAGGAAGAGTTTGACCGTGCAGCGGCGGCACTTTCCGAGAAGCGCAAGGCTGGAGCCGAATCGCTTGCCGCCGCCGTCATGGCAGAGTTGCCGGCCTTGAAGCTGGAGCGTGCACGCTTCATGGTCGAGGTGACCGCCGATCCGGAAGCCGCTGCTGCAGAGGGTATCGACACGGTGGAATTCCATGTGCAGACGAACCCCGGCACGCGTCCCGGGCCGATCATGAAAGTCGCGTCAGGCGGCGAGCTGTCGCGCTTTCTCTTGGCGTTGAAGGTCGCGCTTGCCGATCGTGGCTCCGCGCCGACGCTTGTCTTTGATGAGATCGACACTGGTGTCGGTGGCGCGGTTGCCGATGCGATCGGCCAGCGACTGAAGCGTCTGTCTTCGACCGTTCAGGTTCTTTCGGTCACGCATGCGCCTCAAGTGGCCGCCCGTGCGGCCACGCATCTTCTGATCTCCAAGGGACCTGCCGCCGACGGATCCGAGAAGATCGCGACCCGCGTTGCCACGATGGCGCCGGAACACCGTGCGGAAGAAATTGCCCGTATGTTGTCCGGTGCTTCGGTAACGGACGAGGCGAGGGCGGCTGCGGCGGCACTGCTGTCAGGTAACGGCTGAAGTAGGTCTCAGAAAGCAGTCCGGTTATTCGGCAACCGGAGGTGTCGGTATTTTTCCTGCCATACGGCCAACTACGTCGTCTTTCCAGACAAAGCGGTGGATCAGCGTCATGGCGATATGTCCGGCGACCATTGCCAACAATGTCCAGGCGAATAGGCCGTGGAGCAGATTGGCTGGAGCCACCATCCATCCGATATTTTCATTCGTGCGGGGCACGATCTCCAAGCCGAAGAGGACAAGCCCCCACTCTGATCCGAAGGCGCGCAGAAAAGCGACAGCGGGGATGAAGAGCATCAGGGCATAGAGGCTGATATGGCCGAGGCGAGCCACGGTCCCCAGCGGACCGCTTTCATGGTTTGGCCGATCCCGGAGATTGTAGAAACCCCAGAGCGCGCGCAGGGCTGCGAAGAGAAGTATGGCCGCTCCAAGTTCCCCATGCGTGCTGTTCAGAACGTCGGTGAGAGCGGAGCGCCCGAAGAGCCGGTTGATGACGATGCCGGAGAACTGCCACAACAGGATTGCGGCCATGCTCCAATGGAATATCCGGGTTACAAGACCGTAGCGCAGTCCGTTGTCCCGCCATCCGTGCTGCATCTTTGTCATCGCGCACCTGTTCTCCATTCGGACCTGAATATCGCAGGCAGGTATTACGGCTGGCCAGGCATTGCGTCCAGTCGCAAGGAATACGTATGCGGGGCTGTTTGCCGAACATGTTCGTGGTTTTTTCCGCGCCACCGCCATACTGCGGTTCTTCCAATTCGCAGTGATTGCACTAGAAAAGCGGTGAAGATGGAGATTCCTACATGGCTGCCGATCAGACCCCAATCGAAACGCTGACCCAACAGGCGGCCGCAGCCGAACTAGAGCAGTTGGCAAAGGAACTTGCTCATCATGACGAGTTGTACCACGCCAAGGATGCACCCGAAATTTCGGATGCGGACTACGACGCGCTGAAACGTCGTAACCAGGAAATCGAGGACAAGTTTCCGCAGCTGATCCGTGCGGACTCGCCGTCGATCAAGGTTGGTGCTGCGCCGCTTGCCACCTTTGCACCGATCACACATTCGCGGCCGATGCTGTCGCTCGACAACACGTTTTCCGATGAGGACGTGCGCGACTTCGTCAATTCCGTCTATCGTTTCCTCGGCCAGCTGCCGGACAATTCCATCGCCTTTACCGCCGAGCCGAAGATCGACGGGCTGTCGATGTCGATCCGTTACGAGAACGGCATTCTGGTCAATGCCGCCACCCGCGGCGACGGAACGACCGGCGAAAACGTCACTGCCAATGTGAAGACGATCAAGGAAATCCCAAACCGGCTGCCGAAGGGCGTGCCTGCTGTCGTCGAGGTGCGTGGCGAGGTCTATATGGCCAAGAGTGACTTCCTGGCACTGAACGCCGAGATGGAGGCGCAGGGCAAGCAGCTTTACGTCAATCCGCGCAACACCGCCGCCGGGTCACTGCGCCAACTCGATGCCAAGGTGACGGAAAGCCGCAAGCTGAAGTTCTTTGCCTATGCCTGGGGCGAGATTTCCGAGCCCAACGAGCTGCCGAAGACTCAATACGAGATGGTTCAGACGTTCAAGGACTGGGGTTTTCCGGTCAATCCGCTGATGAAGCGACTGACTTCGCTCGAAGACATTCTGGCGCACTATAACGAGATAGGTCTTGCCCGCCCGGATCTCGACTACGATATCGACGGGGTCGTCTACAAGGTCGACCGGCTGGAATTGCAGGCCCGCCTCGGTTTTCGCTCGCGTTCGCCGCGCTGGGCTACGGCGCATAAATTCCCGGCCGAACAGGCGTTCACCACCGTCGAAAACATAGACATCCAGGTTGGTCGCACCGGCGCGCTGACGCCTGTCGCGCGTCTCACCCCTGTCACTGTCGGCGGTGTCGTCGTGACCAATGCGACATTGCACAATGCAGATTATATCGAAGGCATCGGTAATTCGGGTGAGCGTATCCGAGAGGAAGGCCACGATATCCGCATCGGCGATACAGTCATCGTCCAGCGGGCAGGGGATGTTATCCCGCAGGTGCTGGATGTGGTGATGGAAAAGCGTCCGGCGGATACGAAGACATACGAATTCCCGACGAAATGCCCGGTCTGCGGCAGCCACGCCGTTCGCGAAAAGAACGAAAAGACCGGCAAGCTCGATTCGGTCACGCGATGCACTGGCGGCTTTGTCTGCCGCGCGCAGGCGACCGAGCACCTGAAGCATTTCGTGTCGCGCAACGCCTTCGATATCGAAGGATTTGGCACCAAGCAGGTGGATTTCTTCTTCGAGGCGGAAGATCCCTCGCTGCAGATCCGCACCGCGCCGGACATCTTTACGCTGAAGAAACGTCAGGAAACCTCGACACTGACAAAGCTCGAAAACATCGACGGCTTCGGCAAGGTCAGCGTAAAGAAACTGTTCGACGCGATCGACGAGCGTCGCTCGATTGCGCTCAACCGCTTCATCTATGCGCTTGGGATCCGCCATGTCGGCGAAACGACTGCCAAGCTGCTCGCTCGCCATTATGGCACCTACGAATCCTTCGACAGGGCGATGAGGGAAGCGTCGTCACTGGCTGGTGATGCGTGGCAGGACCTCAACAATATCGAGGGCATCGGCGAGATTGTCGCCCGCGCCATTGTCGAGTTCTTCAAGGAGCCTCGCAATCTCAAGGTGATTGCCGATCTGCTCGATGAGGTGACGCCCGAGGCCGCCGAGCAGGTTGCTGCGTCTGACAGTCCGGTTGCCGGAAAAACGGTTGTTTTTACCGGATCGCTCGAAAGGTTCACCCGCGACGAAGCCAAGGCGCGTGCCGAAAGCCTAGGCGCGAAAGTGGCGGGTTCAGTCTCGAAGAAAACCGACTATGTCGTCGCCGGCCCCGGTGCCGGTTCCAAGCTCGACAAGGCTCGCGAACTCGGCGTCGAGGTGATGACGGAGGACGAGTGGTTGACCTTCATCGGCGGATGACGATCAGACCTTAAGCCTTGCCATGGGATAGGCGTCCACATAAACGCCGTCACGGAAGGCAAACTCCTTCATATGACCTTCGGTGACGAAGCCGTGGCGTTCGTAAAGCCGGATGGCCGGCAGGTTGTCGACATAGACCGTCAGCTCAATACGGCGCAAATTGTACCAGTTGTCGGCAAGAGCCAGGACTTCTCCGATCAGTGCTCGGCCTATACCTCTGCCGACATAGGCATCGTGCACGCCCATACCGATACTGCCGACATGGACACGGCGGTTATTGAGGCGCGTGAGGCCCGCATCGCCAACTATTTTTCCGTCGAGCAGGGCGACTAGGCCTGTCATGCTCGCTGGCTGGTTCTCGATGCCCTTGCGGGTCTCTTCAGGTGTATGGTGCGGGGTGCGCAATGTGCCGTTTCTGTAACCCGGCATGTTGTGCAGCGTAACGATGCCTTCGGCATCCGATGGCCGACGCGCCCGGATGACGAGGCCGTCGGGCCATGCGGCGGTGCTTGCCAATGGAGGGGAGATGTCTAACTCGCTCATGTCGCTCTCTCAGGTTTGCCGATGCAGAGCGGAGCTATGCCGACCCTGCCATCATTCGGCAGGGTGGTGGACGGTGACCGGCTAACGCGCCAAACCCGCCACGCGCCCTGCAGGGCGAATGGTCACGGTCACATGCATAAGGGCGGCGAAGCTGTTCATGGCTGGATTGGGCCACGAAAGGCGATGAAGGTCAAGCGATCTAGTTATAGCAAGTTTTGCCGAATCATTCTGTCCGGCGTAAAAGCCCTGCGGACGAAAACCGGAACGCAGCCTTGAAGACGATCGCCATTGATTTCGAAACTGCCAATGAACAACGCGGCAGTGCCTGTTCGGTCGGGCTTGCCTGGATCGAGGACGGCAAGGTAGTCAGGGTCGAAGAGCGGTTGATCCGGCCGAAGGATATGCGCTTTTCCTCCTTCAACATCGCGATACACGGCATTCGCCCGGAGCAGGTCGAGGATGCCGGCGAATTTCCCGAGGTGATGGACGAGTTCGCCGACGACTTCGCCGGCGCGACGATGATTGCACACAATGCGGCCTTTGATTTCAGTGTTTGGCGCGCTTGTCTCGACCAGTATCGCCAGTCCTATCCGGAACTCTCCTATCTGTGCAGCGTCAAAATGGCGCAAAAGGTCTGGCCGCATCTGATCTCGCACAAGCTCAACATTCTGGCGCAGCATCTGGGCCTGAACTTTCTGCATCATAATGCTGCCGAGGACGCTGCCGTCTGCGCAGAGGCTTCGATCGCGATAGCGCAGGCCCTGAATGTGCTTGAAATCCGCGACATTCCCTCGGCGATCGGGATGAAGGCCGGCCGTTTGTTTTCCGGCGGCTATGATGCGTGCACCCTGCGCAAACAGTCTGCGATTGCCATTGGGCGGTAACCGTCCGGGACGTCTTGCAAGCCACGGGCGGCACCTTATCTCTGATCACGGATCATTGACCGGAGATTTCCCCATGCGCTTGAGCCGCCGTCTTGTTTCTCTCGCTTCTGCTGCTTTCATCCTGACCGGGATTGCGGCCGTGCCTGCCATTGCCGAAGTGGTCGGCAAGGTCGGTGTGGACTGGATCGGCAACGACATTATCGTCGAGGCCGTGCCTGATCCGCAGGTGAAGGGCGTCACGTGCCATGTCACATATTTCGACCGAAGCGTTATCGACCGGCTGAAGAACGGTAACTGGTTCGAGGATCCGTCCAACAATTCCATTGCGTGCCGGCAGACCGGCCCGATCGAGATTGGCGATATCGAGCTTGGTAAGGGCGGCGAAGAAGTCTTTCGGCAGGGGCGGTCGCTGATCTGGAAAGATCTGCTGGTCAAACGTATCTACGACAAGACCAATGACACGCTGATCTATCTTGCCCATTCCCGTCAGGTGGTGGAAGGCTCGGCCAAAATGGCGATTTCCACCGTGCCGTTATATGGCCAGCAGGTGACCTGGACGAAGGGCAAGCCGGCACCTTGATGTGTCGCAGATCTGCGGGCATGAAAAAAGCCGGACGCAGCGCGCGCCCGGCTTTTCTGTTCGGCGTAAATGCCGTTATCGGATGTAAACGACCTTGCCGCCATTTGCGGCCGTCTGGATCGCGATCACGTTGGCCAGTTCGACATTCTGCATTGCCAGCGCATCAACCAGACCGGGATCCGACTGAAGTTCTGCCTGGGCATTCTGGATCACGTCGGGGCTCGGATTGCTGACAGACTGCGGCAGGCGGCTGCCGTTACCGGAGCTTGGATCGTTGGTCACGTTGACCACGGTGACATTGGCGGTCGAGGCAGCGGGCATCTGCGTATTCATTGTCTGAGCGGAAGCGCCTGCTGCGAAGGCGGAAGCGGAAATCAGTGCTGCAAGTGCAATAGCCTTTTTCATGGAAATTCTCCTTGTTGTCGTTTTCTTTCACGCGACTGGAAACGTTGTTGGGAGCGTTTCTTCGTTGCATCGTGTCTGAGTTGACATCCACTAAACCGCCGACCTCGCCGGAAGGTTTCATAAAAAAATCTCTATTTTGCAATGACTTGTTGTTCCATCACATATGCGTGCGACACGCGTTGGTGAGCGAACGAGAAGACAAACGGAAACGCCCGGCGCGATATCACGCCGGGCGCTCAGATATTCACGAAAGCGGTGCCTGTCCTTATGCGGCTTCGCGCGACAGTTCGTCGGCGATGACGGTATCTAGGTTCAGGAAGCAGACCATGGTCTTTTCCAGCGCCACGATTCCGCGGCAGAAGTCGCGCTGAGCTTCCGGGATGATTTCCGGTGCCGGCTGCAGGTCCTCGCTCTTGATGGTCATCATATCGGAAACCTGTTCAACCAGGAGGCCGACGAGCTTGCCGCCGATGTCGGTGACGATGATGGCGGAGCGCTCGGATGGTTCGGTCATCTTCATGCCGAGGCGGCAGGCCATGTCTATGACCGGAATAACTGCGCCGCGCAGGTTTATAAGGCCGAGGACGTAAGGCGGAGTGTGTGGCATAGGCGTGACCGGTGCCCATCCGCGGATTTCGCGGATCGCCATGATGTCGATGCAGAATTCCTGATCTCCAAGATGGAACGAGACGATCTCGAGATAGGCGCCGGACTGCTTTATCGCATTGCTCATATCAGAACTCTTCCGTTTGGCTGAGAGGCCCGGACAAGGAGGGCTTCAGGAATCATGTTGGAATGATCTTTGCCGTGGAGAAGTGAAAAACCGGTGAATCCCTGGCTGGAAGCTGATTGTTTTCGGGCTGCGACATAGCGCAGCAGTCAATCTGTTCAGTTCGCTCAAGTTCGGATAAAACAGGGCTATGCGCTCAAGTTCCGATCACCATTTTGCCCTGCCTGCCACACTCGCCTTCGGGCTTGCTGCGCTTGCATTGTCGTTGGGCGGGTTCTGGGGCTGGATCAAATACGGCTCCTCCATTTTGCTTGCTGCGGGAGAGACGGCTTTGTCCTGGTGTTTTTGATCTCGTGGCTACCTTTGTCGCTACGGGATGTTGAATTGCGCGAGGGACCGGTTGCGGTTATCCCTGCGATGTTCTTTTGCTCAATAAGAGATTGACTGATGAAAAGCCTTCGGATTGCCCTGTGGATTGCAGTCTTTGCTCTTTCGGGCGTTCTTGTCTGGTTGACGCTGGAGGTAACTCGACAAAAACAGGATCTGGCTGAAGGCCCGTTTGGTGTGCCTTTCCGCCTTGTTGCACAGGATGGCAAGCCGATTACCGAACAGGCGTTCCAAGAGAAGCCTACAGCCCTGTTTTTCGGATTCACCCATTGCCCGGAAGTTTGTCCGACAACCTTGTTTGAGCTGAATGGCTGGATGCATAAGGTCGACCCGGATGGCACCAAATTGAACGGCTATTTCGTCAGCGTCGATCCGGAGCGAGACACGCCGGAATTGCTCAGCCTTTATATTTCCAATGTCACCGACCGCATCAAGGGTATTTCAGGGCCGCCGGCCGACGTCATGGCAATGATCAAAGGCTACAAGGTCTATGCCAAAAAAGTGCCGGTGGATGAAGCCGATCCGAATGGCGACTATACGATGGATCACACCGCAACGGTTTTCCTGCTGGATGGCGGTGGCCGGTTTGCGGGCACGATCGCCTATGGGGAAAACGCCGAGGCTGCCGAGAAGAAGCTCGCCAATCTGATCAAGGGCTGATTGTAGCGGTCATGCGCGTTGCAGGTTGAATGGCGCCCGGCTTCTGTGGCAATGGTCTGCGCAACAATCAGCTGAGAGATAAGACCGTGAGCGAGATCCGCCTCTATGTGACAGTCACTGAACTAACGGCGGGCGAAGTTCTCGACCTCCTGTCGGATGTTTTCGGCGAAGAAGACTTCGCGATCGCCACTACCGAAGTGGATGAAAAACGCGATATCTGGGAAGCCTCGGTCTATATGATGGATGACGAGGAAGAGATGGTGCGGGAGCGGATCGCCGCCGCGCTTGCGCAGCCGTTTCCCGATCTGGCAATCGCCCGAGAAGTCATTCCCGACGTCGACTGGATCGCAAAATCGCTCGAGGGCCTAAAACCGGTTCGCGCCGGACGCTTCATCGTGCATGGCTCTCATGATCGCGACAAGGTTCGTGAGAACGATGTGGCGATCGAAATCGATGCCGGTCAGGCTTTCGGTACGGGGCATCATGGCACGACTGCCGGCTGCCTGGAGGTAATCGACAAGATTCTGCGCGCCCGGCCGGTTAAAAATGCTCTGGATCTCGGTACGGGAAGCGGCGTGCTCGCGATCGCCGTGCGGAAGGTCAGAAAGATTCCGGTTCTCGCGACCGACATTGATCCCGTCGCAGTTCGCGTGGCGCGGGAAAATGTAAGGCGCAACGGTATTGCGGCGGGAATAAGAATGGAGACAGCACCGGGCTTCCACTCCCCGGCTTTCCGTGAGGAGGGGCCATTCGATCTCATCATTGCCAATATTCTGGCACGCCCGCTGATGAAAATGGCGCCTGAGCTTGGGCATCATCTGGCGCCCGGCGGATCGGTGATCCTCTCCGGTATTCTGGCGGCCCAGCGCTGGAAGGTCATTGCCGCCTATAATGGCGCCGGCATGCGGCATCTTTCCACGATCTGGAGAAATGGCTGGGTAACGATGCATTTCACCAATCGGTGATGTTGCGCCTCTGGTTTGCAATCAGCGCATAGCGGCAGAGTGCATGCCTCCAAAATCAAAAGGCGACGCTTTCGCGTCGCCTTTGCAGGCTTCTCAGCCTGATGTCCGCGAGCATGAGGGAGGATCTGCTCAAGCGGGCCATTTATTCTTCGGAGCGAGACGCTCGCCGTAATCCGTTGATCAGAAAATGCAGGGCGTTGCGCCCTTGCGGCGAAGCTCTTCGCGGCTGGTGCCGAGGTTCTTCAGCGTCTCGTTGTCGAGGCTCATCAAAGCACCGTTTACGTAACGCGAGACCTGCTTCTCGCGGGCCTGGACCATCCGGTTCATTGCATTGCGGAAAATAGAGTTGGCCATCGATTTCATCCTTCGCTTTGATGTGTCACTCGGTATGACTGGAATATATGTTCCACAGAGTTGCACAGTGAGTAGGCTTCGATCATTGGTGATATGCGTTCAATGCATGGTTGTGTGATTTGCTGTGCAGATATTCGGCAAATAAACCGCCATTGCCAGGCTGGCGGCATCTCGGTCAGATCGCCTAACATTGAAGGCCAGCGGAATCATATAATTGGAATGACAGCCATGTTTCAGTCCTTCGACAACAAAACCTCTCCCCAGTATGGCAGCGAACGTATCGCAGCGCTTCGCGCTCGCTTTGCTGACCTCAATATCGACGGCTTTCTCGTGCCGCGCGCTGATGAATATCAAAGTGAGTATGTTCCCGAATGTGCCGAACGATTGTCCTGGCTGACCGGCTTTACGGGTTCTGCCGGTATGGCGCTCGTGACGCAGAAAGAGGCAATTGTTTTTGTCGATGGCCGTTATGTGACGCAAGTTGCCGAACAGGTGGATGGCAGCGTTTTTACCGCCGGCGACCTTGTCAACGAGCCGCCGCATATCTGGCTTCGCTCGCACGCTCAAAAGGGTTTTCGTCTTGGTATCGATCCCTGGCTGCATGGCGGGGCAGAGGTCCGAAAGCTTGAAAAGGCATTGGAGGAGATCGGCGGCTCTCTGGTACTTCTGCCGGAAAATCCGCTCGACACGGCATGGATCGACCGGCCTGCCGAGCCGCTCGGAGCCGTTGCCGTTCAGCAGGAAGCCCATGCGGGAAAACCCGCAGCCGAGAAAGTCGCCGAAATTGCCAGTAGCCTTAAGGCCAGGAACATTGCCGCGGTTCTGATCGCCGACCCATCCTCCGTCGCCTGGATTTTCAACATCCGTGGTGCCGATGTTGCGCATACACCGCATCCGCTTTCGCGTGCGCTCATCACTGCGGATGGCAAGGCGGAGCTGTTTATCGATGCGCGCAAGCTCGGCAGCGAAGCTCGTGCTCACCTGCAGCCGCTTGCGGCCATCAAGGAGCCGGCGTCGCTTATCGAGCGAATCGGCGATCATGCGGCTGATGGCGGACGCATTCTCGTTGATCCGGAACCGACAGCACTGGCGCTGATCTATGCTATCGAAAAAGCGGGCGGTGTGGTGGTCGAGGGCACGGATCCTGCCCGTCTTCCGCGTGCCATCAAAAATGCAGTCGAACTCAAGGGCTCGGCCGATGCCCATGTTCAGGATGGCGTCGCCATGGTCGAGTTCCTCTACTGGCTCGATCAGGCCAAGCCCGGCTCTCTGACTGAGATACAGGCGGTCGAAGCGCTGGAAGCGGCGCGTTCGCGTGTGGGCCAGAATCTTCAGAATCCGCTGCGCGACGTTTCCTTCGACAGCATTGCCGGTGCCGGCGAACATGCGGCCATCATGCACTATCGTGTCAACCAGCAGAGCGACCGCAAAATAGAGGCTGGCGAACTGTTTCTCATCGATTCAGGAGCGCAATACATCAACGGCACCACCGATATCACGCGCACCGTAGCGATTGGTGAGGTGCCGGAAGACCGCAAACGGTTCTTCACGCTTGTGCTCAAAGGCATGATCGCTATCAGCACCGCACGCTTTCCCAAGGGGACCCGCGGGTGCGATCTCGACCCGCTGGCCCGTACCGCGCTTTGGAAGGCTGGCGGTGACTTTGCCCATGGCACCGGTCATGGTGTTGGCTCCTATCTTTCGGTGCATGAAGGTCCGCAGCGGATCTCCAGGCTTTCCACGCAGGAACTGCTTCCCGGCATGATCCTGTCGAACGAACCCGGCTATTATCGCCCCGGTCATTACGGCATTCGCATCGAGAACCTGATCTTTGTTCGTGAAGCGGAGGAAATCGCTGGCGGCGACATGCCGATGCGTTCGTTCGAGACGCTGACATGGTGCCCGATCGATCGCCGTCTCGTCATCGCTTCGCTGCTGACGCCGGAAGAACTGGACTGGCTGAATGCCTATCACGTCACTGCGCGTGAAAAGCTGATGCCTTTGATCGCGGATAAGGCGGTGCAGGCATGGCTTGAAACCGCGACCGCACCGATCGCGGCCTGATCAGGCTCCGAGACCAAATCCGTAGCGGGCGGCCATTACGGCCGCCCAGCCGATGGCGAGGATCGTGAGGCCAGGAAAGCGCAGGCCGACGATCAGTGCCACGACCATGGCGATCTTGATATCCCATCCACCATAAACAAAGGGCGGCGCAACCAGCGTGGTCAGTACCGCAGCCGGAACGGCGTTTAATGCAGATTCCACCCGAGGCGGGATCCGCTTCATGCTGCTTATCAGCACATAACCACCGATCCGGGTGAAATAGGTGGCGATCGCGGCAACGACGATGAGGAGGGCGGTGTCGGGATCAATGGAAAAAGCACTCAACTCGGTCTCCATCTCACATCGCCTCCTTTTCCATCTCCGAGACGTCCGGCTCTTCATGTGTTTTTGGCGGAGGCAGGGTCGCGGCAACCAATATCCCCAGCGCTGCGCCAATGCTGATGTGCCAAGGCGAGCCGACGAAGTGGAATGCAACGACTGAACCGATGGCGCCGGCCAGCATGACGGGGAGAAAGTTGTGACGGCTGCGGAAGCCCATGGTCAGCCCGAGGAAGTAAATCGGCAACAGAACATCAATGCCAAGCGCTTTCGGATCTCCAATCATCCGGCCGAAGAATGCGCCTATGACGGTGGTCATTATCCAGGATACCCAGACAACCGCACCCATGGCGACATACCAGCGGAAGGTCGCCGGCCTGCCTGAATCCTCGCGCTTGATCGTTTCGGCAAACTGCGGATCGACCAGCAGGAAAAAGGCGAGCCAGCGCTGGATATGCGGATAACGGCCAAGCACGGAGGCGAGGGCGGCTGAATAAAGAACATGACGAAAGTTTACCGCCAGGATGGAGAGCACGATAATCCAGGCGGCGACGTGGTGGCCGAACAGTTCGATGCCGACCAACTGGCTAGCGCCGCCATAAACGAGCCCACTCATCAGCGCGGCTTCGGCAATACTGAAACCGTTATCGACGGCGATGGCGCCGAAAAGAATGCCGAACGGAGCCGATGAAATGGCCACGACGGCGCCTTTCTTGAGGCCATTCGTCAGTTGCTCGTGTCTGTCCATGCATTATTCCCCGGCACGGCGGTTCCGGGCGGCCCTGATCGGGCAGATTTCCGCACTATCCGCGTGTTTCTCGATGTGATCTGCGTTTAGAAGCAGTCGCACCGACTGGCAATCGAATTGCGCTTATTCAATTCATCGATTTTGCTGATCAATGCCAGGGGAGGTGGCTCGGTTCATTCGAAGGTCGGAGGGGCTCGCGTTAGTCGGCTAAGATGACGTCGCTTGTGACGATGTCGATGCCGCGCCCACGCATTTCCGAAATCGCATCCCGTACACCTTGCGGGTCTATGCCGCGGCTTGCGTCGGATACGAAACGGACGTTGACCTCAGGCAGCATCTCGCGCGCGTCAAAAGCCGAGAACTTGACGCAATAGTCCGTTGCAAGCCCGCATATATCGAGTTCAGTTATCTGCTGAGCCCTGAGATAGGCGGCAAGGCCGGTCAGTGCAGCACGATCATTGTCGCGAAAGGCCGAATAGCTATCAACCGCAGGGTTTTCGCCCTTTTGCTGGATATAGTCGATTTCACTCACTTCCAGTTCGGGATGAAATTCTGCATCCGGCGTACCCTGCACGCAATGATCCGGCCACAGTACCTGAGGCTGACCGGAGAGTTCGCCCATGTCGAATGGCTTCTTGGCGGAATGCTGGGAAGCGAAGCTGCCATGGTTGGCGGGATGCCAATCCTGGGAGGCGGCGACCACGTCATAACCGCCTTCGCGAATTAGCCGGTTGGCAATGGGGATCACTGAATCGCCATCCGGCACAGCCAGATTTCCGCCTGGACAAAAACCGTTCTGCATGTCGATCAACAGCAGTGCTTTCATGACGCTCTCCCGCGTTTGTGCTGGCAGAATGCCAAGCCCCCATCCAGCGATCAAGAAAATTGTGCAAGCAATTCATAGCTGTCGCAATGGTAGTATTGTCATTCCTAAATTAGAAATAGCTTATTAAGTATGTTGCGAAATGATTGGTTATCCAAGTTAGAGGGGTCACCATGAAGCGCCTTATCCTTCCCGCAATCGCACTGCCTATAACGCTCGTTTCGAGCTTCTACAGTACCACCGCGCATGCCCAGTCAGCACCGCTCGTCAATGTCTGTTCGGGCCTGAGCGTCGATCTGCCGGTGCTTCAGCCTGTAGTCACGGGGATCCTCGATCCGTTGCTCAATCCGCTGGCGTCTTTGATCGATCTTAACATTGCCGGGGCCTTGAGCGGCCAGAATATCGGTCTGAACGTTCTGGATACCAACGGCCAGGCGGTGAACAGCGCGGATTGCGGGCTGGCCGCGGACTCGATCGACATCGATGATGCGCGGGGCATCTCCATGGGAGGAGGCAGTCTCAGCGGGCTCGGCGGGGCAGGCAATGCGGCGTCGGTCGCGGGAGAGGTGAACTCTGTTGCCATCGGTAACGGGGCGGCAACAAGCGCAACCGCCACGAATGCAATCGCACTCGGCCTGCGCGGTACGGTAACCGCCGTAAACGGCGTCGCGCTGGGGGCTGACACGAATGTTAGTGCTGCAGGCGGTGTCGCGCTCGGTTCCGGCTCGGTGGCTTCTCGCGCCGGCATGAACGGTGCGGCGGAACTCTTTTCAGGGGCCGTGGTCTCATCAGCCGCCGGAGCGGTTTCCGTCGGCACGGCGGGCAGTGAACGTCAGATCACCAATGTCGCAGGCGGGACAGCAGATACGGATGCCGTCAACGTGCGGCAGCTGCGCGCGGTCAGCGATACCGTGACAACCGGACTTTGGGATGTGGCTATCGCACTTGGCGGTGGCGCGACCTATAACAGCAGCACCAATGTCTTCTCTGGGCCAAACTATACGCTGCGCGGCAACACCTATACCGACGTCAACTCGGCGCTCCAGGCTATCAGCTCATTCATCGGTGGTGCAGGTACCAATGGGGCTTTGGCAGCCAACAATACGAGCGGCCTGCCGGACGCGGTTGCAACCGGTGCCGATGCCACCGCAGTCGGCTACGGGTCAAGTGCCGCCCACGCCAACAGCACTGCAATCGGCCGCGGAGCAACCACGACCAGGGCCGGACAGGTGATGATCGGCACCTCGATGAATACCTATACGATGCCGGGTGTAACCTCTGCTGCGAGTCGGGCGGCGCAGAGTGGGCCGACACAGGTTTTGACGACGGATGCAGCTGGCAATATCGCGACGGCGAATATCGATGTTAGTCGGATCAGTTCTGATATTTCCGATCTGCGCGGCGATGTCTCCAGTCTGCGCAGGGAAACACGAAAGGGCATTGCTGCCGCGATGTCGATGACGGCTGCGCCGAAGCCTTCTGCTCCTGGCAAGACATCCTGGTCGACCAACGTGGCCGGATATCACGGTGAAATGGCGACCAGCTTTGCCGTGGCTCACATGTTCGACAGCAACTATCCGGTCGTCTTCGATGCGTCGGTTGGTTATTCGCCTGGTGGAACGCCCGGCGTCCGCATGGGGCTTTCCGGCGAATTCTGATGCTGGACCGAAATCCCTGCCGAACTGGTACTCCCCCACAATTCGGTTCGTTCCACTCCGCGATCCTCCTCGTGGGGTGGAATGTAGTGTGTTTCCCTGTGCTGATTCTTGGAAATATGTTCTATTTTGATGGCTTGTGGTGGAAACTCTTGCCTCGCGATGCTCCGGCCAAGCGCCTAACTAAGGCGCGAAACAAGGAGCTTTCATGTCAATTTCGTCTCCCTCGGGATCTCAAGCGCCGACGGCGCTGTCGCTCGGAACGCCGGGTCTCATTTCCCTCATCGTTCTTGTTGCCGGTACGCTGGCGCTCGGTGCCGCCTATGGCCCGGCCCAAGGTGCGTTGTTCCTGATTGGTGGCGCACTCGGTATTTCGCTTTATCATGCCGCCTTCGGCTTCACGTCTGCCTGGCGGGTTTTCATCGCCGAGGGCAGGGGGCGCGGTCTGCGCGTCCAGATGATCCTGCTTGCGCTTGCCGTCATCCTGTTCTTTCCGTTCCTTGCCAGCGGCACGTTGTTCGGTAACGAGGTACGCGGCAACATTTCTCCGGCTGGTATCGGTGTCATCGCCGGCGCGTTCATGTTCGGTGTCGGGATGCAGCTCGGTGGCGGATGCGCTTCCGGAACGCTGTTCACCGCCGGCGGCGGCAACGCTCGCATGCTGGTCACGCTGTTCTTCTTCATCGTCGGTTCGCTGATCGCAACTCTGCACACCGCGTGGTGGGCGGCGCTTCCGTCGCTGCCGCCGACCGCGCTGTTTCAGACGTTTGGTGCTGCCGGCGGCATTGTCCTGTCGCTTGCTATCTTTGGCGCGATTGCTGCCATTACCGTGCTGGTGGAAAAGAAGCGAAATGGTGCGCTTGAAAATGCCCCGTCATCACCACGCCAAGGCTACGCCCGATATTTGCGCGGACCATGGCCGCTGGTATTTGGCGCGATTGCGTTGGCCATTCTCAATTTCGCGACGCTTGCCCTTGCTGGCCGACCCTGGGGTGTTACCTCCGCCTTCGCGCTGTGGGGCGCCAAGGGTGCGCAACTCATCGGCATTGATGTTGCTTCCTGGTCCTATTGGCAGCAGCCGGGCAATGCCAAGGCGCTGGTATCGAGCGTGTTTGCCGATGTCACCTCGGTCATGGATTTCGGCATCATTGCCGGTGCAATGCTCGCGGCTGCCCTTGCCGGCAAGTTTGCGCCGAACCTCAATATCCCGCTGCGCTCCATTCTTGCCGCCGTACTTGGCGGTCTGCTGCTGGGTTACGGTGCCCGCATCGCTTATGGCTGCAATATCGGTGCCTATTTTTCAGGGATCGCGTCGGGAAGCTTGCATGGCTATCTCTGGGCTGTGGCTGCATTTGCCGGTAACGTCGTCGGCGTGAAGTTCAGGCCGTGGTTCTTTGATGAAGGCCGCGCGATCCGCCGGATCGATGGCTGAAATATCGCCAAATTCGATAGTCAACGGCCATGGATACCGTGGCCGTTTTTCATCAGCGATCCTTTTTGTTCCTGCGTCGCATAGTGCCGCATCCTCGACGATTTATATCCGTTGCCTTGAATAACCGGCCTTTTGTCGCTAAACAGCAACAGTCGTCAGCTTGACCCGCCTTAATTGTCGAGGCCAGAAACACAGCCTCGCCGCATTTCGGCTAAACTTCCGGCGGCATGCGCTTTTATGAGCGCCATCGAAACTGATCGGGGCGGCGTAAAGACATTGGTTACCATAATCGTTCATTCTCTCACCCATTCGCAGGGTGGTTTCGTGCGGAATCAGCCCGCTTCTGAAAGCCACTCCAGTCTGGTAGGCGAGGCGCCTTTTGCGGCCTTTGCAGTGATGAGTAACGGTTCGGGTAACGAGTGATGGTGCGTAGGGTCGAAGCCTCCACGAAGCGGAATCAGGTCTCGAAGCGACTGGCAAAGCGCAAGCGCGGTCGTTCGGTCTTTGCCAGTATGGCAATAGGTGTGGGGCTGACGGTGGCTGCACTCGTCGGCGCTTCTGTCGTGACCGTGGCAACGGCGGTCAAGCCGGCCAAGGATGTCCATTTTCAGACGGCATTGCTTTCTCCCGTTGTGGCTGGCGACCATTTTTCTCGCGATCAGGGATCGAGAACTCTCGACGTTTCCAAGTTTTCGCGGCTACCCGGCCGCGCTGTGGCTGAACCCAAGGTTTCTCGCCTGGCAGGTGCCGAAGTTGCGGCTTTGACCGCGCTGCGTCCGGAAGGCTCTAGCGTTCGTCAGGCGCTTCATCACGCCATGGCGAAGGCCGCGCGCAAGGTCGAAACCGAACAGCAGTTCGCCTCCCTGACGACAAAGCGTCCCGGCGATGCAGCCATTCGTTCGGCGCTCGGACAGGCGCTGGAAGGCACGGTTCTTGTCGCACCCCGTGGCGAAAGCAACATGCCCGATCTGCTTCAGGGCGTCGACAATGTCACCAAGGTCGCCGAACTGGAGGATATGAAGCCGGTCGAAATGGCTTCCCTCGATACGTCCAGCGATATTGCCGGCGACGAGCCGTCAGTCGAAATCACCCAGGATGTCGTGGCGCTTGCCGTTCCGCCGGCACAAGACAGCTATGCCCTGCCGAAGGCCGGTCCGGTTCCGGTCATTCGGCCGGCAGCGGGAATGCGCGGTGATGATGCGAAGCCGGCAGGCCGCGGCAATGCGCTTGCAGCAATCGCCTCTGTCGCGCCGCAGAAGCCCGGCAAGACCGACGACGATAAGCCGACGGTACTTGCCTTTGCCAAGCCGAACAATCCGATGCGCGAAGAGCCGGCAAGCCCGTCTTCGCCTGCGCCCAAATGGCCCGGCATCGGCTCCAAGGTTGCGATCTACGATATCACCAATGGCGTCGTGCATATGCCGAACGGCACCAAGCTTGAAGCCCATTCCGGCATCGGCAGCATGCGCGACAATCCGAAATTCACCCATGTGAAGATGCGCGGCCCGACGCCTCCAGGCACCTACAAGCTTTCGATGCGCGAATCTCTCTTCCATGGCGTTGCTGCAATTCGCCTGACGCCGACCGATGGCAAGCCGCCACAGGGGCGTACCGGCCTCCTGGCTCACAGCTATCTGCTGCGGGTGCGCGGAGATTCCCATGGCTGCGTCGCCTTTGCCGAATACGACCGTTTCCTCAAGGCGTTCCAGCGTGGCGAGATCACCCATATGATTATCGTCAACAAGTGGGATGGCAAACGGCCCGGATCAGGTTCGGGCGGCGGCTTCCTCGCCAAGCTGTTCAACAACAACGACGCATAAAAGAACGGAGCCTCAGGGCTCCGTTTTCGTATTCAGCTTTTCGGCGCAATTCCGGACGCAAAACCGGTTTCCACTTTTGCTGGAATTGCTCTATCCAAGCGTGTTGCGGATGGCGCGCAGAAAAATCTTCGCGCCGATCGGGATCAGGTCATCGGGAAAATCATAATTCGGGTTGTGTGGAGCAGGATGGTTTTCGCCGGCGCCGAGAAACAGCATCGCTGATTTCGAGACGGCGCCAAAACGGCCGAAATCCTCAGAAGCGCGAAATCCTTCGCCCGGCTCATGAGACACACCTTCCGCGTCCATTGCCGCACGCAGAATGTCTGCAGCGTCCGCGTCGTTGATGCAATGGCCGAAAACTTCCTGATACCCGATTTCGAGCCGCAGCCGTCCGGCCTGTGCAGCCTCACGCGTCATGGTCTCCGCTTTTTCGACAAGCGCCGCCATCTGGTCGTCCGTGGATGTGCGTAGTGTTACCCATATTTCGCCTTGGCCTGGCGCGACGCCGACGGTCGGTTCGCCGATGGCCGCGTGGGTGACGGTGGCGCGCAGGAGATTGCCGTCCGATACCGTGCCGACCGACAAGGCATTCAGTGCCGGCATCAGGGCTGCGACGGCCGTGACGGGCGAGGTTCCTGTTTCGGGATAGGCGGCGTGAGCGGTCTTTCCGGTCAGCGTGATCTTCATGCCGCGCGAGGCGCAATTGGCCGGCCCGTCCTTCAGCCAGACATGGCCGAAGGGGACGCCCGGCATGTTGTGCTGCGAAAGGCTGAAATCCGGCGTCAATGCATTGAATTTCTCATCCGCGATGACCGCAGCGGCGCCGGCGCCGTTTTCTTCCGCGGGTTGGAAGAGAAGGATTGCGCGACCCTTCTTCGGGCGCTCGCGTCCGAGGACGCGGCCAATAGCTGCCAGCGTCGCCATGTGGCCATCATGGCCGCACATATGGCTCTTGCCGGGGATTTTCGATTTGTATTCCGGCTCGCCCAGCTCCTCGATCGGCAGGGCATCGAGCTCGGCGCGGACCATCACCGTATCGCCGGGAATGCCGCTGTCGTAAATCACCGCGACGCCGGTGCCGCCAAGTTCCTCCACGATCGCATCCGGCCCTGTCTCTCGCATGAAGCGAACGACTTCCCTGGCAGTTTCCACCTCCTCACCGGACACTTCCGGCATGGTGTGCAGATGGCGGCGCCAGGCGGTGGTTTCGACGATATCGTGATTGGTGAGGGACATGATGCTTCCATTCCAATGCGGTGATTTGAAATCTTCACGAGCGGAGAAAATTCTCCGGAAATATCGTGCCGTCTACAGGCATATCTTGAGATGTGTCGAGCGGATTCAAAATCCCGGCTGGTATGAAGACGGATCACGCCTTCTCCACAAATCCATCCAAAACGCGCTTCTGCCCCGCTCTGTCGAACTCGATCGTCAGCTTATTACCTTCGATACCTGCGACATTGCCGTTGCCGAACTTGATGTGGAAGACCCGATCACCGATGGCGAATTTCGACGGGGTGTCGGCGACCGACTTGGCCACCAGTTCGCCGTCGATCGTGCGACCGCGCGGACCGCTTTCGCCGTAGCCTATGCGTTCGACGGCGTGGCCGGAGCGGTTGCCCCAGTTGTCTCGGGTGGCGTCCGTCTTGTTGGCCTGGGCGCGTTTCCAGCCGGGTGTCGAATAGTTGTTGGCGAAAGGATCTGCCTTGTCGAAGCGCGACTGGCCGTAGCCACCGCGCCCGCCATAACCACCGTAATTCGATGAGTCCGATGCTGCGACATCGACATGGTTCTGTGGCAGCTCTTCGAGGAACCGTGAGGGCAGTGTCGATTGCCAGAGGCCGTGGATGCGGCGGTTGGAGACGAACCAGATATGGCAGCGGCGCTTGGCGCGGGTGATGCCGACATAGGCGAGGCGGCGTTCTTCCTCGAGACCGGACCGGCCGCCTTCATCGAGTGCGCGCTGATGCGGAAACAGGCCTTCCTCCCAGCCGGGCAGGAAGACGGTGTCAAATTCCAGCCCCTTGGCCGAATGGAGCGTCATGATCGAGACCGCATCTAGGTTCTCGTTCTGCTCGGCGTCCATGACAAGGGATACGTGTTCGAGGAAGCCGCGCATGGATTCAAAGGCTTCCATCGAGCGGATGAGTTCCTTCAGGTTGTCCAGACGGCCCGGTGCTTCCGCCGACTTGTCGTTTTTCCACATGTCGGTATAGCCGGACTCTTCTAGGATCTGCTCGGCAAGTTCGGTATGCTCCGTTCTTTCAAGCCGTTCCTGCCAGTTCCTGAAGTTTTGCACGACATCGAATAGGGCCTTGCGAGCCTTCGGCTTGAGCTCATCCGTCTCGACCATCTCGGAGGCGGCCTGCAGCATCGGGATGTCGCGGGCGCGGGCGGAATCGTGGAGATAACGCACGGTTGTATCGCCAAGGCCGCGCTTCGGCGTGTTGACGATACGCTCGAAAGCTAGATCGTCCGCCGGTTGGCAGACTAGGCGGAAATAGGCCATGGCGTCGCGAATTTCGAGCCGCTCATAAAAGCGCGGTCCGCCGACGACGCGGTAGTTCAAGCCGAGCGTGACGAAGCGATCTTCGAATTCGCGCATCTGGAATGAGGCGCGAACCAAGATCGCCATGTCGTTCAGGGCGTGTTTCTTGCCGTCGCCCCCCGTGGCGCCATCACCGCGCTGCAGCCGCTCGATCTCTTCGCCAACCGCGCGGGCCTCCTCTTCGGAATCCCAGGCGGCATGCACGATCACCTTTTCATCGTCGGGATCGATGCGGTCGGTAAACAGTGTCTTGCCGAGCCGGCCTTCGTTATGGGCGATCAGGTGGCCGGCGGCACCTAGGATATGCTCGGTGGAGCGGTAGTTACGCTCGAGCTTGATGACTTTGGCGCCCCGAAAATCCTTCTCGAAGCGCAGGATGTTATCCACTTCCGCGCCACGCCAGCCATAGATCGACTGGTCGTCGTCGCCGACGCAGCAGACATTCTGCGGCACGCCTTTCGGGCGCTGGGCCAGAAGCCTGAGCCACATATACTGGGCGGTATTGGTGTCCTGATACTCGTCGACCAGGATGTAGCGGAATTTCTGGTGGTATTCCTTCAGGAGATCCGGCGTCTTGCGGAAGATCGCGATCGGATGCAGCAGAAGATCGCCAAAGTCGCAGGCATTCAATGTGCGAAAGCGTGCCTGATAGGCGGCATAGAGTTCGCGGCCCTTGCCATTGGCAAACGCACGGGCATCACCCTCCGGAATGTCATGAGGCAGGAGCCCCTTGTTCTTCCAGCCGTCGATCATGCCGGCGAACTGTTTTGCCGGCCAGCGCTTGTCGTCCAGACCTTCGGCCTGGATCAGTTGCTTGATCAGCCTGACGACGTCATCGGTGTCGAGAATGGTGAAGTCAGAGCGAAGACCCACCATTTCGGCATGGCGCCTGAGGAGTTTCACCCCGATCGAATGGAACGTACCAAGCCAGGGCATGCCTTCGACAGCGCCGCCAACGAGCACGCCGATGCGCTCCTTCATTTCGCGCGCCGCCTTGTTGGTGAAGGTGACGGCAAGAATCTGGGAAGGGAAGGCGCGGCCGGTAGCCAGTATATGCGCGATACGGGTCGTGAGAACACGTGTCTTTCCCGTGCCTGCACCGGCGAGCACCAGGACCGGGCCGTCCACCGTTTCTACCGCTTCGCGCTGTTCCGGATTGAGGCCGGAGAGATAGTCTGGGGCAGGGCGAGCACCATCGCGCGCGGCCATGGCGCGGGCCGCGATGCTCAAGCCGCCTTGAGATCCGCCGGTAGAGCCACTCTGAGGGGGCTGGCGATCGGATGAGGCGTTGTGCTTGCGCGGCGCGGGTTCCGGCTCCTCGTCGAAGAACGGAATATCGTCGAAACTGTTACTCATGCGGCCAATGTAGTGATTCGAAGCTGAAAGGCCAGTCGATGTTCTCTTTTCATTCACGTCTTTACAGAGGAAAGAGGACGTCGTGATGGAAAGCCAGCACTAACACGCGGAATTCATTCAGGTTGATGACAGGTGCGGATGGTCTCAGTTTATCCGACGGACGGTACGATTTTGCACTGACATACGCGTGAAATCCCGTGATGTTACAAATCGGTAAGGCGAGGGCCTGGCCATTGCGTGTTAACCGGGAAACGGGGATACTCTTGGTACCCAATCATACTCACGAGGACGTGCATGCGGATCTGGAACCAGCTTCTTTTCTCGGTTGCTGTTTTGCTCGGAGGACTCTGCTTCTGGGTTTACCTGTCGGCGGACGCTGGCCGCACGCTTGTATCCATGGGCTTTCCGGAGGCAGTTGTTTCCGCGATTAACCCGAAGGTGAGCGAACCCGTTTCGGCGACGGTGGCGGGTAACGGCGAGCGTTCTACGCGTTCGGGCAATCGGCAGAATTCCGAAGGCGGGCAGGCCGTGCTCGTGGCGACCAAACCTGTTGGAACTGGTGTGGTGAATGACAGTCTTTCTGCCATCGGTGATGGTGAGGCGATCCAGTCTGTCATCGTCATGCCTCAGGCCACGGGCACGATCAACGAGATCCTGGTGAAGTCCGGCGATCGGGTGAAAAAGGGGCAGGTTCTTGCCCAACTCGACGACGACGAACAGCTCATTCTGCGTGACCAGGCGCAGGTGCTGTTGCGCAGTGCGCGCGAGAAGTCCGAGAGCTACAGGAACCTCAAGAGCTTCTCGCGTCTTGAAGTGCTTGACGCGCAGATCGCCGAGGAGACCGCTCAGCTCGCTTTGACCAATGCGGAGCTTGCCCTGAAGCGGCGTTCCGTCGTAGCGCCAATCGACGGTATCGTCGGTATCGTCGCCATCAATATCGGTGACAACGTCACGACAGCGAGCAATGTCGTGACGATCGACAACCGCTCCGAATTGCTTGTCGACTTCTGGGCGCCGGAGCGTTTTGTCGTGCAGGTCCAGAACGGCATGCCGGTGGAAGCCACCTCGATTTCTCGCCCCGGCCAGACATTCAAGGGGTCGGTCGAAGCCGTCGACAACCGCGTCGAACCTGCCAGCCGAACGATCCGTATCCGTGCGAAGATCCCGAACGGTGACGATCAGCTTCGTGCAGGCATGTCATTCGGCGTGACCATGCGCTTCCCCGGTGAGACTTACCCGACCGTCGATCCGCTGGCTATTCAATGGGATAGTCAAGGGGCCTTCGTCTGGCGCATCGAAGATCGCAAGTCGGTGAAAATGCGCGTCAGGATCATCCAGCGTAATCCCGATGCCATTCTGGTTGCTGCGGAGCTCAATGAAGGCGACGCAATCGCGACTGAAGGCCTGCAGCGGGTTCGTGAAGGCGGTGCCGTTCGTATTGCTGGCGAAAAGTCGCCGGAGGTTGCCAGCCGATGAACACGGATAATGGACAGTCGCACGATGCGGTACAGGGTGCCTCTAACGGTCAATCCGGAAAACAGGGCTTTGCCGCGTTGTTTGTGCGGCGTCCTATCCTCGCCGCAGTTCTCAACACGCTGCTTGTTGTCGCAGGTCTTGCGGCCCTTGTCGGCGTCGAAGTGCGCGAATTGCCCGATGTTGATCAGCCGGTCATCAGCGTTCGCACCACGTATGACGGCGCCTCTGCGCAAACGATGGACCAGGAGGTGACCGATGTCATCGAAGGTGCGGTTGCGCGTGTCAGCGGCCTGAAGTCGATCTCGTCGATTTCCGATTTCGGTCAAAGCCGGGTTACTCTAGAATTCAGCGACACGGCCGATCTGGCTGTTGCCGCAAACGATGTGCGTGATGCGCTCGGTCGAGTCATCAATCAGTTGCCTGAGGACGCCGACGAGCCGCGTATCATCAAGGCGGATAGCGACAGTCAGCCGATCATGCGCCTAGCCGTTACGTCCTCGACCATGTCCATGGAGGAACTGACGCTTCTGGTCGACAATGAAGTCTCCGACCGGCTTGCTGCCGTCGATGGCGTCGCAGACGTGGAACTCTACGGTGACCAGGAGAAGATTTTTCGAGTCGACGTGAACCAGACGGCGTTGGCAAGTCGCGGTCTGACGATTGCAGACCTTTCAAACGCGTTGTCCACGGCTGCGATGGATGTGCCCGCGGGATCGCTGGAATCCTCGACGCAGGATATCGTCGTTCGCGCCACCGCCAACCTCACCAAGCCGGAAGATTTCGAAAATATCCTGATCGGCGATAATGTCCGGCTTCGCGATGTCGCCACGGTTATGCTCGGCCCGGATGATGGGACGACGGCGCTTCGGTCAAACGGTGTTCAGGGTGTCGGTCTCGGTGTCCTGCGC
This sequence comes from Pseudomonadota bacterium, assembly GCA_023451735.1. Lineage (GTDB taxonomy): Bacteria > Pseudomonadota > Alphaproteobacteria > Rhizobiales > Rhizobiaceae > Neorhizobium. The sequence continues at coordinate 202,364 of JAEXYH010000096.1, forward strand.
CAGGCGCAGTCCAACACGCTCAGCATTTCGGAAGGCGTGCGCGCGGCGGTCGCCGATCTGTCGCAGAGCCTGCCGGAGGGTACGCGGATCGCAATCACCAGCGATGATGCCGTCTTCATCCAGGGCGCTCTGCACGAGGTGGAGATTGCGCTGGCTCTGTCCGGCACTATCGTGGTGCTGGTGATCTTCCTGTTCCTGCGCGACTGGAAGGCAACGCTCATTCCGGCGCTGACCATGCCGGTCGCACTGATCGGCACGCTGGTCGCCATCTACATGGTCGGTTTCTCGATCAATATCCTGACACTGCTGGCAATTGTCCTTGCCACGGGCCTCGTGGTCGACGATGCGATCGTCGTGCTTGAAAATATCGTGCGACGAAGAGCCGAGGGCATGGGACCGCGCGCCGCTGCCGTCATCGGCACTCAGGAAGTGTTTTTTGCGGTTCTTGCGACGACGGCGACACTTGCCGCAGTCTTCATCCCGCTTTCTTTCCTTCCTGGCCAGATGGGCGGATTGTTCCGCGAATTCGGCTTCGTTCTTGCCTTCGCGGTGGCGCTTTCGTCGATCACCGCGCTGACCCTCTGCCCGATGCTTGCATCGCGCATGCTGACCAAGCCGATCAAGGAAAAGCATGACGGCGTGCTCGGCAGGTTCGGTACACTGTTTGCCAATGTCTACCGCACCACCCTGCACGCCTGCCTCAATGCGCCGGCTGCGGTTGTGGTGGTTGCACTGCTCTTCGGCGGCGCCGGCTACATGGCCTTCACGACGGTCAAGAGCGAACTGACGCCGCCGGAGGACCGCGCCATGGTCTTCCTTCGGGCTACAGCGCCCGAGGGCGTGAGCCTGAAATACATGCGCGACAAGCTGCAGCAGGTCGAAGAAAAGCTTCAGCCGCTCGTCGATGCCGGCGAGATTCAGAATATCTATTCGATCTCGGGGCAGGGCGGAGCCAAGAATAACGGCTTCATGGTGCTGACACTTGCTCCATGGTCGGAGCGTGACCGGAGCCAGGCCGATATCGTCAAGGACATCAATGCCGCGACGGCGACCGTGCCGGCGCTGCGTGCCTTTGCCCAGCAGCAGAACAGCCTGCGTATCCGCGGCGCCGGCAACGGGCTACAGATGGCGTTGGTCGGCACCAGCCACGAACAGTTGACGGCGGCAGCGGCGAAACTGGTGGATTCACTGCGCGAGACCAATCTGTTCGATACGCCGCGCCTCAACGATGAGCCGAACCAGGCGCAGATCTTCGTCACCGTCAATCGCGAGCGGGCGTCCGATCTCGGGATCGACATTACTAGCCTTGGCACGGCCGTGCAGTCGCTGCTCGAAGGCAGATCCGTCGTGGATGTCTTCGTTGATGGCGAAGCGATCCCCGTAAAGCTGAAATCGACCACGAGGCCGATCGACGATCCTACCGATCTCGAAAGTATCTTCCTGAAGACCAAGGACGGCCGGATGGTGCCGATGTCGACGGTCGCGACACTGGAAGAGCGGGCTGTATCGCCAACCCTGCGCCGCGAGCAGCAGTTGGCCTCGGTTTCCTTCTCTGCAGGTTTGAAGGATGGCGTATCGCTTGGCCAAGCGGTTCAGGTTGCGACCGAGCTGGCACAGCCATTGCTGCCACAAGGATCGCGTCTTATTCCTCTTGCGGAAGCTGCGACCCTCAAGGAAAATTCCAGCGGCATGGCGCTTACTTTCGGGTTTGCCATCGCTATCATTTTCCTGGTCTTGGCCGCACAGTTCGAAAGCGTACTGTCATCGATCATCATAATGTCGACCGTGCCTTTGGGTCTGGCCTGCGCTGCCTTCGCGCTGGTTCTCACCGGGTCCAGTCTCAATGTATATAGCCAGATCGGACTTGTGCTGCTCGTCGGGGTCATGGCGAAAAACGGCATCCTGATCGTCGAGTTCGCCAATCATCTGCGCAACGAGGGTGCCAATTGTCGTGAGGCGATCGAACAGGCCTGCAGCCTGCGTCTGCGTCCTGTGATGATGACGATGATCGCGACCGTGATCGGCGGTCTGCCGCTGGTTCTGGCTCAGGGCGCCGGTGCCGAGGCACGCATTGCACTTGGATGGGTAATTGTCGGCGGCCTTGGCTTTGCGACACTGGTCACTCTTTACATCACGCCGGTCGCTTATCTTCTGCTTGCCCGCTTCGCCAAACCTCATGCGCATGAGGAGGCCCGTTTCCACGACGAGCTTGAAAATGCAAAAAAAGGCCGGGCGAATGACAGCAAGCAGCCACCTCTAATGGCAGCCGAATAAGAATGGTCACGAAGTGCATATCGCGTACCACGTCGATCGCCTTTCGGCTGGACAAACAAGGCCCTGTCTCCTAACCAATCTCCTGCTCAGCATGCAGGAGAATTCGACATGGCAATTCGGGACGTTCAGTCCGGCGCGCGCAACGAGGATGGTATCAGGACGGTCCTCGGAATTTTGAAGCAGACCTTCGGGGACCGCTTTCAGACGGGCCAGTCGTTTCGTGAACAGCATGCACACACGACCACATATCTGCCGGCACAACTACCGGACGGGGTCGTCTTCGTCGAGACGAGTGAGGATGTGAAATCCGTCGTCCGGACCTGTGCGGAACATCGCGTTCCCGTTATCCCGTTTGGCGTCGGCTCATCGCTCGAAGGGCAGGTGAATGCGCCATCCGGCGGTATCTCGGTTGATTTTTCCCGTATGAACAGGGTGCTGCGGATCAGCCCTGAAGACCTTGATGTGACCGTCGAACCCGGCATTACCCGCGAGGAGCTCAATCGCGAGCTGCGCGATACCGGCCTTTTCTTTCCGATCGATCCCGGGGCAAACGCCACGATCGGCGGCATGGCTTCGACCCGTGCATCCGGCACCAACGCGGTGCGCTATGGCACGATGAAGGACAATGTCCTTGCACTTACGGTGGTGACTGCAAATGGTGAGGAAATCCGTACCGCACGCCGGGCCAGGAAGTCTTCGGCCGGTTATGACCTGACGCGGCTTTTCGTCGGCGCGGAAGGCACGCTCGGAGTTATAACGTCCGTCACCCTCAAGCTGCAGGGCATTCCCGAAAAGATCGGTGGTGGGGTTTGCGCGTTCCCGGATGTCGAATCGGCCTGCAATGCCGTCATCATGACGATCCAGATGGGCATCCCGGTGGCCCGTATCGAGCTTCTGGATGACGTCCAGATCAAAGCCTGCAACGCCTATTCAAATCTCTCCTATCCGGAGAAGCCGACGCTATTTCTCGAATTCCATGGGACCGAGGATACGATCCGCATCGAGTCGGAACAGTTTGCCGAAATCGCTTCCGAATGCGGCGGTGACGAGTTCCAGTGGACCGCCAATGCAGAGGAACGGGCCAAGCTCTGGAACGCTCGTCATAACGCCTATTGGGCAAGTCGGGCGCTCGATCCATCGCTTAACGGGCTGTCGACGGATGTCTGTGTGCCGATTTCGCGACTTGCTGAATGTGTCGGGGAAACCCGGGCGGATATTCAGGCATCCGGCTTGCTGGCGCCGATCGTCAGCCACGCGGGGGACGGCAACTTCCATGTACTTGTGTTGTTTGACGACAAGGATCCGGTGTCTGTTGCAAATGTCGAGGCATTTACGGCTCGGCTCAGCAGCCGCGCACTTGCCATGGACGGTACCTGCACGGGAGAGCATGGCGTGGGGCAGGGCAAGATGTCCTATCTCGACGAAGAGCTTGGCGGCGCACTCGCTGTGATGCGGTCGGTCAAGACGGGGCTCGATCCCGAAAACATCTTCAATCCCGGCAAGATCTTTCGGATGGCGCAGGCGTGACTTGAACGAAACGGTTGATCGTCTAGTGTGAACGAAAAAGGAGAAATGGGACGGTGTTTGGACGCGTGATGGTGGCAATCGGCGGCTTGATCGTCGTGGTGCTTTTTGCCGCGCTCATTGCGCCGTTTTTCCTCAACTGGTCCAGCTTTCGCATCGAGTTCGAAGAGCAGGCGAGCCGCATGCTCGGCAAAAAGGTGTCGGTGCATGGCGATGTCGATGCCCGTATCCTGCCGTTTCCATCGATCACGCTGCATGACGTCCGCGTCGGACAGGATACCGATGGGCAGCCTCTGGCGCGGATAGCGCGTTTCTCCATGGATATGGAACTGGCGCCCTTTCTTTCAGGCGAGGCGCGTATCTTCGACATGCGTATCGAGGATCCGACGGTACGAGCGCATGTTTTGAAAGATGGAACGCTCGACTGGATGCGTGGAAGCCGACCGGCTATCCCCACCCGTGTCGTGGTGATCGAGGATGTTCACGTCAGCAATGCCGCGATCACCGTGATCGACGAGCAATCGGGAAGGTCCCGAAATCTGACCGGACTGACGACCGAGATGTCGGCCGCGTCGCTTGCCGGTCCGTGGCGTGGCGACGGCAATGCCATCCTGGACGGCAAGGAAGCACGGTTTAGTCTTATTACAGGCGCTGCCGACTTGGAGTCTAAACGATTGCCGCTCAGGCTGCGGCTCTGGCCTGAGGATGAACCTCTCGAGGTTAATCTCGACGGCGCACTGACTTTGGCTGAAAACGTGCCGACCTATAGCGGGAGTTTCACGGCGAATGTGCTTCAGGAGGAAGACGAAACGGAGCCGGTCACGGCCCCGCCGCCCGGCCCGAGGGTAAAGGGCGGTTTCGAGCTTACCAACGATCGCATACGCGTTGCGGATTATCGCCTCGAAGTCGGTGCGCTCGACGATCCCTATGTGGTGACGGGAGAGGCGACGCTCGATACGGGTAGCAGGCAGGAGTTCCTGCTTACCGCGGAAGGGCAGCAGATCGATGTCAACAAACTCGGCCAGGAGGGCAAACATGGCAAGACCGGCCGAGACGCCGCAGCCTCCGCTCAGCGCCGGCTTCATGCCTTTGTCGAGATGGCCGCATCCATTCCAATCCCGCAGGTTCCCGGCCGCGCCAGCCTCAAGCTGCCGGCTGTTATTCTGAATGACACGACGATCCGCGACATCCAGCTCGACGTGCGTCCGGCGGATGGAGGATGGACGGTCGACAGGGCTATAGCGACCCTTCCGGGGCGTACCCGGATGGAAGCGACGGGTGCGTTGGTTTTGGAGGGTACCCCGTCTTTCAAAGGTGACATGCTGTTTGCCTCTACCCAACCGTCCGGCCTGGCGGACTGGCTTTCCGGTGGTGTCGATCCGGCAATCCGGCAACTTCGCACTGCCGGGTTCTCGGCCAAGGTCGACCTCACGACCGATATCCAGCGTTTCGATGATCTGGAACTCGCAATCGGCCCTGCTACGCTACAGGGAAGCATTGAACGGCAATCTCAGGAGAGCCGTTCGCCGGGACTGTCCGTGAACCTTTCGGGCGATGAGATCGATCTTGATGCGATGAGGGCGCTGGCCTCGCTGGTGACTGGCGAAGATGCAGGCCGGAGCGTGCTCGATCATCGGCTCGAGGCGAATCTCAAGGCTCAGAAAATCACCGCGTCCGGGGTTGTAGCCGAGGATGTCGATACCGCCTTCACCGTGGCGGGTGGCGTCCTGTCTCTTGGCCATCTTTCTGCCGGCGATATCGCCGGGGCCAGGGTCTCGGCTCAGGGAGAGGTCGAGGGATCGTTGCTCGACTATAGGGGGACAGCAAAGGTTCATTTCCAATCCGCCGATCCGTCGGCGTTCATGGGGATGCTGAAACAGCAGCTCCCCGCCCATCCCGTCCTTGATCGTCTGAGCGCCAATGCTTCCTTTTATTCCGATACGGATCTGACCGCCGATTTGACGATCGGCCAGGAGATGGAGGGTGTGTCGGCGAAGATTGCAGGCTCTGTCAACGGCAGTGCGGTCAAGGCGGATGTCAATCTTCCTACGCTGTTCAATCTGACGGGCGGTGACGCGATGACCATTGCGGCGTCGCTGGATAATCCGAAGTCGGAAATTCTGCTCGGTCAGGCCGGCTTCAATATTCTTCCGTTTGGGGGTGACGGACCGGGTAAGCTGGCGCTCAACGTTCAGAAACCCTCTGATGGGCCGGCCCGCACGACATTGACATTCAAGACGGATCGGACCGCACTTACTGCCAGTGGTGATATTTCACTGATGGCGGATGATTTTGCCGAGGGGCAGGGGCAGGTTGAGCTGAAGAGCCAGAATCTTGAGCCTTATCTGCTTCTTACGGGCATCGGGATTCCGCAGTTCGGCGGCGGCGTGCCGGTCGATCTGCAGGCCGATTTCACTCTGGCAGACAAAACGATCGACATCACCTCGTTACGCGGGAATGCGGACGGCAACGCTTTCGACGCAAAGTTTTCCATTAATCGCGGTTCGGCCAACCTGAAAGCCAATGGCGCACTTGCCGTCGATACGCTCGACCTGGCCTGGCTTGGAGATGCGGTTTTCGGTCCTGAGGCCAATCCGGAGAATGGCGAGCCGTTCTCCCTGCCAGTTTTCGGCGATAACGAAGTCTCGCTCGACGTGAAGGCCAAGACCTTCCACGCGGGAGAGATGGGGCGCGTCACGAATTTCTCGACAAGGCTTCTGCAGCGCGGAGGCGGGATTTCCCTCGATGATGCCACCGGTGACTGGCAAGGCGGTCTGATTGCCGGAAGAATGCTGATCTCCAACGGCAATGGCACGGGTATCCTGCAGACGAAACTCCATGTCGAAGATGCCGATCTTTCATCACTGGTTTGGCGGAATGGGGACCGGCCGGTTGCGAGCGGAAAGATCAGTTTCGATGCTTCGGCGGAAGCAAGTGGCGCCAGCATGCGCGATCTTGCCGTGGCTCTCAGCGGATCGGGCGAGGTTCAGCTTTCAGGCCTGACGGTTCAAGGTGTCAATCAAGATCTCCTCAAACAGATGATGATATCGGCCGATGCCACCAAGGGAGAGATGAAGGAAGCCACTGTCAGTGGGAAAGTCGCCGCACTCGTCCATCAGGGCGAACTCAGACTTGGAGAGGTGCTCGTGCCGTTTTCGATCAGCGGCGGTGAGCTGCGCGTCCAGGAAGTCAGGCTGCCTTCCGGTAATGTCACGCTGGCAGCAGAAGGCAATGCAGGCATATTCGAGCGCGGTATGAATGCTTCAATTGCGCTAACTTATAATGTCGGAGATGAAGCCGTCGCGGGGGGAGATCCCACTGTCCGTATGCTCTATTCGGGTGACCGGGCAGAGCCTCGCCTAAGCCTGGACGTCGCCGCACTGACGAACTTCCTTTCAATGCGCGCCTATGAACAGGAGCGCCGTCGCGTGGAAATGCTTCAATCGAGTGTGCTTGAAAAGCAGCGTCTGCGCCGCGAAGTTTCGCTTTACAACTTCAATGCGACAGAGCGTGCGGCGGAGAAAGTCCGCATGGAAGCCGCGGAACGGCAGCGCCAGGCGATGATCGAGGCTGCAAGAGCCGCGGAAGAAGAGCGGCAGCGCAAGGCAAACGAACTTCAACTCACGGTGCCGCCGACCAGCGAAAATCTGCAGCCCGGCAATCAGATTATCAGACCTTTTGGCGAGGGAAATCTACCGGGTATCGGGCAGTGAATTCAGGCGCGTGTCCCGGCAGGCTCCATAGCATCCGGCACGTCGTTGCCGTTTACCGGAGCGCTGCCCTTCAGATAGCGAAGAACATAAAGGCGTAGCGAGGAGGATAGATTGCCGAGCCCCCCTCGCTGGTCATCGATTTCTGTAATGAGGCCGGCGAGGCTCATGCCTCGTTCCTTGGCGATCGCCTTCAATTCGCACCAGAATTCATCCTCCAGGGAAAAACTCGTGCGGTGCCCGTGAAGGGTCGCGGAATGCTTGTGGATCAAGAGTGGCTCCGTGATCGTCATGACCAGAGGCCCCTATAAATTTGGCAGAACGGTGCGCGTCAAGCGACCCAAATAGGCACAGCTAACGGGCTGTTAATGTCCACTTAGTCCGTATCTTTTTGGGACTTTTCCAACTTGCCCTGATCGAGAGCTTTCTCTGCCTTTTCGTTCACCGCAGCCGTCAACGATTTCTCAGCCTTGGTCCGACCATGGCTGAGGCGGTTCTGTTCGGCATTCGTCTCTTTTTTAGAGCGAGCCCTGGTTTTGCGAAATTGCCGGAGATTGACAACGTCACCCATGGAACGGTCCTCCGCCGATCTGGCGCCTACTGTTTCTTTCGAAAGGAATCGAGCGAAACGACCGAACCTTCCTTCTTTTCCTCGCCTGCATCCTTTGCGGGCTCGGCTGGCTTGGCTGCGGCCTCAACCGGGATCGCTGTGATCTCTGCGGAGGCTTCCTCTTCCTCGGCCAGCGGAACTTCGAACTCCAGTTCGAAATTAACTGACGGATCATAGAAACCGCGGATGGCGTTGAAGGGAATGACCAGGCGTTCAGGCGTGTCGGAGAAGGAAAGGCCGATCTCGAACTGCGTGTCTGTGATCTTCAGATCCCAGAACTGGTGCTGAACGACGATCGTCATCTGTTCGTTGTACTTCGCCTTCAGGTGCTGCGAGATGCGCACACCAGGTGCCCCGGTCAGGAAGGTGATGAAGAAATGATGGTCACCGGGAAGGCGGCCCGTCGCTGCGACTTCGGTGAGGACCTTCCGAATGACGCCTCTCAGCGCATCCTGTGCCAGAATATCGTAACGGATATGATCCTGAGCCATGCGGTCCTGTCTTTCCCTGTTTACGTCTTTTAGTAAGACGCGTTATGCCATGCCATTTCGACGGGCGAAAGTCCCGAACCGTCGAGTCAGTTCATGATTGTATTCCAGGAGAAAGGGAAGGTGAAGGCTTCTGTTGCCAGGTGCCTTCGGACCCCGCCTTACGGGGCTAACCGTAAGGACTTAGTTCGGATTTCCCGCACCGCCATTAGGCAGCGAGAGCATAACCCTTAGCGTTGTTGTCATTTGCAACTACACTTGTGACCCGATAACGGCGGTATCATGCCGAGCAAAAGTTCGATCTTTACACCCTTGTCGATCCTATTTCGCCCCCATCATAAAATGGCCTGATGATGCCATCTTGTGGTGGAGGCGCCGGGTACCGCCCCCGGGTCCAATAGGTTTATTACACCGACCGTTTATCGCCATATCCGGACCGAAGCCCGGCACGGGTGATATAGGTGTTTGTGCGCCCGTTGAAAAGAGGTCTTGTCATATTGGTGTGACGATCGTGAAAAGCCGGGGAAAGCGGTTTTGCGTCACCGGGAGGTGATTGGTGTATGGCCGGCATGCTATTATGTAGGTCATAAATTCAGGAATCGGCGGCCAGCACCCATGAAGCAGTATCTCGACCTTCTCCAGCATGTGATGGAAACCGGGACCGATCGCGGTGACCGTACCGGCACAGGCACGCGCTCCGTCTTCGGATATCAGATGCGTTTCGATCTGTCGGAGGGTTTTCCCGTCCTGACAACGAAGAAGTTGCACCTCAAGTCGATCATTCACGAACTTCTGTGGTTCCTGCAGGGCGACACGAATATCGCCTATCTGAAAGAGAATGGTGTCCGCATCTGGGATGAATGGGCCGACGAGAACGGTGATCTCGGCCCGGTCTATGGCTATCAGTGGCGTTCCTGGCCGAAGCCTGCTGGCGGGCATGTGGACCAGATTGCGCAACTGATCGAGGGGCTGAAGACCAATCCGAATTCTCGCCGCCACATCGTTTCGGCCTGGAACCCCGCGCAGGTGGACGACATGGCGCTGCCGCCGTGCCACTGCCTGTTCCAGTTCTATGTTGCCGATGGAAAGCTCTCCTGTCAGCTCTATCAGCGCTCCGCTGATATCTTTCTCGGCGTGCCGTTCAATATTGCGTCTTACGCCTTGCTGACGATGATGGTGGCCCAGGTGGTCGGGCTTAAGCCCGGCGAATTCGTTCACACGTTCGGTGACGCGCATATCTATGCGAACCACGTCGAACAGGCGAAGCTTCAGATGACCCGCGATCCAAAACCGCTGCCGACGATGAAGATCAATCCGGAAATCAAGGATATCTTCGGGTTCAGGTTCGAGGATTTCGAACTCGAGAACTACGTTGCCGACGCACATATCAAAGCCGCGGTGGCCGTGTAATGGCGCGGATTCCGCTTGCCATCGTCGTTGCCGTCTCCCGCAACGGCGTGATCGGTCGCGATGGCGACATGCCATGGAAGCTTTCGACCGATCTGAAGCGTTTCAAGGCAATGACTCTCGGCAAGCCCATGATCGTCGGTCGCAAAACACTGGATTCATTCGGCGGTAAACCGCTTCCGGGTCGCCCTCACGTTGTGGTGACACGAGACGTGTCCCGCAAAATCGAAGGGGCGCAGACAGCCGGCTCCCTGGAGGAGGCAATCGATAAGGCTGAGGCAATCGCGCTGGATATCGGTGCGGACGAAATCGGTATCCTCGGAGGAGGCCAAATTTATCAGCAGGCGATCGGCGTTGCCGATATGTTATACATAACGCATGTCGAGGCAGACATTCCGGACGGTGACACGGTCTTTCCGGATATCGATTCTGAAATCTTCGAGAAGGTGTCCGAGGAAGCGGTTCCTGCTGGAGAGAAGGACAATTACGCCACGCGTTTCGCCGTCTACCGCCGGAAAATTGCGGCAAACTGAAACATTTCGTTACCGTTGACTTGGAAGTTATTGAACTCGCGTTGAAAGCGGAGCTTCTGATACCTATAACGGGCGGGAACCCTTGCTGCTCTTCGATGAGTTGCGGCGCGAGGGAAGGGAGACACTTACAAAGAGGTTTTGATGCCCTGGAGCAATCAGAATGGCGGCGGCGGCCCATGGGGCGGCGGCGGCGGTGGCGGCAACAATCAAGGTCCATGGGGACAGGGACCAAACCGGCCACGCGGTAATGGCGGTGGCAGCGGCAACGGTGGCCCGCCCGATATCGAGGACATCATCCGACGCAGTCAGGATCGGCTGAAGGGTATCGTGCCCGGTGGCTTCAACGGTGGTGCGATGGTTATCGTGCTGCTCGTCGTGGCGGCTTTCCTGGTTTTCCAGTCGATCTACACGGTGCAGCCGGACGAACGCGGCGTCGAACTCCGGTTCGGCAAGCCCAAGGAAGAAGTGTCCATGCCGGGCCTGCACTTCCATCTCTGGCCGCTTGAAACGGTCGAGATCGTCAAGGTCACGGAACAGCAGCAGAATATCGGTGCTCCGAGGGGGTCGAATTCAAATGCCGGCTGGATGCTGACCGGCGACCAGAACATCGTCAACGTACAGTTCTCGGTCCTGTTCACCGTTACCGATCCGAAGTCCTATCTTTTCAATCTCGAGACGCCGGCAGCAACGCTGCAGCAAGTCGCGGAAAGCGCCATGCGTGAAGTCGTCGGACGCCGTCCGGCGCAGGACATCTTCCGCGATAATCGTGAAGGGATTTCGACGGAGGTCCGCAACATCATCCAGGGCACGATGGATACCTACGGTTCAGGTATCGCCATCAATGCCGTGCCGATCGAGGACGCGGCACCGCCGCGTGAAGTGGCCGATGCCTTCGAAGAAGTGCAGCGCGCCGAGCAGGACGAGGATCGTTTCGTAGAAGAAGCGAACCAGTATGCCAACCAGAAGCTCGGTCAGGCTCGCGGTCAGGCGGCACAGGTCCGGGAAGAGGCTGCGGCCTATAAGGACCGGGTCGTCAACGAGGCACAGGGTGAGGCCCAGCGCTTCGTCTCGATCTACAACGAATATGCCAATGCGCCGGACGTAACGCGTCGCCGCATCTTCCTCGAAACGATGGAGACGGTACTGAAGTCGTCCAACAAGATCATCATGGATGGTCAGCAGCAGGGCGCGGTTCCTTATCTGCCGCTCAATGAGATGCTCCGCAATCCGGCCACGCAGCAGGGAGGCAGCCGATGATTTCCAACCGACTGCCAGCCATTCTCATCGGCCTCGCCGTCATTCTTTTCCTCGTCTACTCTTCGGTATTCGTGGTGAACGAGCGCGAACAGGCCATCGTCGTCCGTTTCGGTGAAATCCAGGACGTGAAACAGGAGCCCGGCATCTATTTCAAGCTGCCGTTCGCCTTCATGGACGCCGATCGCGTTCAGTATGTCGAAGACCGCGCCTTGCGCTTCGATCTGGACAATATCCGTGTTCAGGTTCGGGGTGGTGCGTTCTACGAAGTCGATGCCTTCGTGGTCTACGCGATCACGGATCCGCGTCGCTTCCGCGAAACCGTTTCGGGTGACCGGGAATCGGCTGAATCCCGTCTCAGCACCCGTCTCGACGCGGCCTTGCGCCGGGTCTACGGTCTGCGCAATTTCAGTGCCGCGCTTTCCGATGAACGCGTCTCCATGATGCAGGAAGTTCGGGCCGACCTGAATGGCGCTGCCGAAAGCCTTGGTCTTTCGATCCGTGACGTTCGTATTCGCCGTACCGACCTGACGCAGGAAGTCTCGCAGCAGACCTTCCAGCGCATGCGGGCAGAGCGTCTTGCCGAAGCCGAACTGATCCGCGCCCGCGGTAACGAAGCCGGTCAGCGTCGCCGGGCTATCGCCGACCGCCAGGTCGTCGAATTCGTATCGGAAGCGCAGAGGGATTCGGAAATCCTGCGCGGTGAAGGTGATGCCGAGCGCAACCGCATCTTTGCGGAAGCGTTCCAGCGCGATCCGAGCTTCTTCGAGTTCTATCGCTCGATGCGGGCTTACGTCTCTGCGCTTGGAGACAGCAATACGACAATGGTGCTTTCGCCTGACTCGGATTTCTTCAAATTCTTCGAGACGCCTAACGGGGCTTCTGCTCCACCGGCTGGAGCAACTGCTCCAACTCAGCCGGCACCGGCAAATTGAACCGATAATGAAAAGGGCGGCTTTGGCCGCCCTTTTCATGTTTTATGTGCAGAGGGTAGGCCTCCTCACGAAAAGGTAATTTCCCGCCGAACCATTCCACCCTATTCTTTGCCGAAACTCTGCCCGATTCAGCCGTTCCAATGAGCAGCTCGACAAGGCTCGCATTCTGCGGGCAGTGCAGACAGTCCAAAATGCGAGGAGGCCAGATGGCTCAGCAGGTTCTATCGTCCTGGAAGCGCTTTGCCGCGGGAGGGATTGCTCTGGCCGTTGCCGCCGCTCCCATGTCCAGCTGGGCTCAGACGCAGCCTAATGCCCAGACGCCGGCTCAGGCTCCGTCGACGCCCTCCCAGTCACGACCAAGCGCGCCGGGCGGTATGCTGCCTGCGCCTGCACCGCCGTCGACATCCTTCAATCCGCCGCCATCCCCTGGAGCAGGCGTCGCGCCTGCCGGCCCGGCCTCGATCGCCGATCTTTCCGAGGGACTGCTCGATGCGGTCGTGAATATTTCCACGTCGCAAAGCGTCAAGAACTCCGGCAATGGCCCGCAGCAGCCGCAAATCCAGGAAGGTTCTCCTTTCCAGGAGTTCTTCGACGACTTTTTCGACGGGGAGGGCGGTCAGCAGGGTAATCAGAAGGTCTCTTCGCTCGGCTCAGGCTTCGTCATTGATTCGTCCGGCTATGTGGTGACGAACAACCACGTCATCGAAGGCGCGGATGACATCGAGGTGGTGTTCCCCAACGGTTCCAAGCTCAAGGCAACCTTGATCGGGACCGATACCAAGACCGATCTTTCGGTGTTGAAGGTGGAGCCAAAATCGCCGTTGAAGGCAGTACCCTTCGGGGATTCGCGCCGCATGCGCATCGGCGACTGGGTGATGGCGATCGGCAACCCGTTCGGGCTTGGCGGATCGGTTACGCTCGGCATCATTTCGGCGCGGGGCCGTAATATCAACGCCGGCCCCTACGACAACTTCATCCAGACAGATGCTGCTATCAACAAGGGCAATTCCGGCGGGCCGCTGTTCAACATGCGTGGGGAAGTGATTGGCATCAATACGGCCATCATCTCGCCCTCGGGTGGTTCGATCGGTATCGGTTTCGCTGTGCCGACGGAGATTGCCGAAAATGTCGTGCGCCAGCTTATCGAGTTCGGTGAAACAAGGCGCGGATGGCTTGGCGTTCGCATTCAACCAGTGACCGATGAGGTTTCCGATAGCCTTGGGCTCGACCGCGCCAGAGGCGCTCTGGTATCCGGTATCATCAACGATGGACCGATCAAGAACGGTGAGATCAAGGCAGGCGACGTGATCGTCAGTTTCGACGGCCAGCAAATCAACGAAATGCGTGATCTGCCACGTATCGTTGCCGAAAGCCCGGTCGGCAAGGAGGTTGACGTGGTCATTCTCCGCGACGGCAAGGAACAGACCGTCAAGGTTACGCCTGGTCGTCTGGAGGACAGCGTACAGTCCGCGGAGGCCGAAACGGACGAGTTCGATGATAGCGACGTGCCAAACCCCGATAACGGTGGTGATCAGAGCGCTCAGCAGAGCCAGGACCCGGTCCAGGCCTATGGCATGACGATCGCGGTGCTGGATGAGGACCGTCGCAAGAGCTTCGATATCGCCGAAAGCGTCGAGGGCGTGGTGGTGACGGAAGTGGCAGCCGGTTCGCTTGCGGCCGAGAAGGGTGTCAAGCCGGGTGAGGTCATTGTCGAGGTGGCGCAGGACTTCGTGGAGCAGCCTAGCGATGTCACCAGTAGAATGGATGCACTCAAGGCGGAGGGGCGCAGGAATGCCCATATCATGATCGCTGACAAGGCCGGCAATTTGCGCTTCGTTGCAATCCCTCTCGACTGAAGACGAGATCAGGCAGGCCTGCGGGCCTGCCATTCATCCCGAGAAATGGCGTAAACGACATGCCGCTTGAGGTGCGGATGGCTGTCGGGTACGCGGGGATGGCTGAAATCCAGGCCGAGTTTCCTTTGCATGCCCAAGCGCTTCATGACGTTGGTGGAACGAGCATTGTTTTCGACTGCGAATGACACAACGGTTTCTCGGCCATGCCGAGCGAAAGCGCATTCCAATAGCGCATTCGCCGCTTCGGTCACATAGCCGTTTCCCCAAAACCGTGTCGCTAAGCGCCAGCCTATCTCGACGGCATCGTTTGCAAATATGCCCGGAAGGTTGGGATGCGAGAGGCCGCAGAAACCAGCCGGCTCCTGTTTTTCCTTGAGCACAACGGCGTAAAAGCCCAATCCATCCTCCGTCATCATGCCGTTGAGCTTGCCGAGAAAGGCGTCGGCTTCCTCATGGCTGCGCCGGAACGGAAAAAACTCCATTACCTTAGGATCGGCGTTGATTTCGCGAAACAGGTCACGGTCGGTCGGCAGCCATGTTCCTAGGATCAGGCGTGGCGTTTCGACGATGGTGACCCGCCGGCTCATTGGCTGACGAAGTCGCTCTTGCGATAACCCTGGATATAAAGAAGGGCAGTCAGGTCGCTGTGGTCGATGCGCATCTTCGCCTGAGCTGCCACAGTGGGCTTGGCGTGCAGGGCGACACCGGAGCCGGCGATCCCCAGCATGCCAAGGTCGTTGGCACCGTCGCCTACGGCAATTACGTCGTCCGGCGAGATGCCGAGCTTGGCGGAAATATCTTCCAGCGCATCGATCTTGGCCTGCTTGCCGAGGATCGGTTCGGCGACTTCTCCGGTCAGGATACCGTCTTTCTCGAGCAGAATGTTGGCGCGGTTCTCGTCGAAGCCGAGCATGGCTGCGATCCGGCTAGTGAAGACGGTGAAACCGCCCGAAACGAGGGCGGCGTAATGCCCCTTCGCCTTCATCGTGGCGATCAGTTCGCGGCCGCCGGATGTCAGCGTGATACGCTTGGCAATCACGTCATCTACGACCGATATGGGAAGCCCCTTGAGCAAGGCGACGCGTTCGCGAAGAGCGGGCTCGAAGGCGATTTCGCCATTCATTGCACGGGCAGTGATTGCTGCCACCTTGTCCTTCAGGCCGACGACATCTGCGAGTTCATCTATGCATTCCTGGCCAATCATGGTGGAATCCATGTCGGCGATCAGGAACTGTTTTCGGCGTGTTTCCGCCTGCTGGACCACGACATCGATCGGAGCGCCTGCTATCAGCGTACGAAAAGCGGCTTCTGCGTTTGCGATGTCTTCATCGTCATGAAGGGCAATGTCGCAGGCGACGCCGTCAGCCAACCAATAAAGCCCGGAGGTCTTCACCGCTGCGGCTGCTTGTTCTGCGAGCGCAGGCGTAAGGATCGGATTTGACGGATGGGCAATGAGCGTGGCAACGAAAGCCATATGGAAAACCTTGTGCAAGACATCGACGCGATCCTGATAACCGGGCCAACGGCCAGCGGCAAGTCGGCACTGGCCGTGCAACTGGCTCATAAGCGAAATGGTGTCGTCATCAATGCCGATAGCATGCAGGTCTACGATACGCTGCGTGTCCTGACGGCAAGGCCTTCGGAGGACGAGATGGAAGGCATTGCCCATCATCTCTACGGCCATGTGCCCGCGACGACAGCCTATTCTACCGGTGAATGGCTGCGGGACGTAACCTCCCTGCTGCCGGAAATCCGTGGCCGCGGTCAACTGCCGATCTTCGTTGGCGGTACCGGGCTCTATTTCAAGGCTGTGACCGGTGGATTGTCCGACATGCCGGAGATTCCTCAGGAAATTCGCTGTGAGGTCCGGCTGAGGCTGAAGGAAGAAGGGCCTGAAGCGCTTCATGCCGAGCTGTCACGCAAGGACGTGGCGGTGGCCGACAGCCTGGAAACCCGGGACGGACAAAGGATCGTCCGCGCGCTTGAGGTTCTGCAGGCCACAGGCCGATCAATTGCGGAGTTCCAAGGCAAACAGGGGCCGATGATTGTCGATCCCAACCGATCGCAGAAGTTTGTCGTGTTGCCGGAACGGGCAGTGCTTCATGATCGCATCAATCGCCGTTTCGAAAAAATGCTGGATCTGGGGGCAATCGAAGAGGTTCAGGCATTGCTGAATCAGCACCCAGCGGCAGATTTGCCGGTAATGAAAGCGATCGGCGTTCGCGAGATTGCCGAGATGCTTGAAGGTGCGATGTCTCGAGATGGCGTCATCGAACGTTGTTCGGCCCTGACCCGGCAATATGCAAAACGGCAGATGACTTGGTTCCGCAACCAGATGGATGAAAGCTGGAGCCGCATCGACGGTTCGCCCGCGTCGGTTCAGTCTTTGTCGTAAAGGCTGCTCAATGGCTTTTTCAACAGACTATCGCGGAACGAACCTTCCCGCTTCAGGAACGGATTTGGCCTTGCTGCCGGTTCGGAACCGGCCGCTGGCGCCGGAGCCGGGCGGTCCCGCAAGAAGACGCGGTTATCCAGCGGCGGCGAAGGTTCCACTCTCGTCGATCTCGGCAGCATGTCAGGGCGATAGGGCTCTGCGGCCGTGTTCGGCTTTGCTTCCGCCTTGCCGGCCGGTCCTATCTCCCTCTTCCAGCGATCGAGTTCAGCATCGCTTGCCGGAGGGTAGTCACCATGCGTGGCGGGGATGAATGACGCCGCAGGCATGACGCCGGCCGCTTCGGCAGCGAGATAGCTTTGCTGAAACGTACTGATGTCGGGACTGCTTGTGGATCGCATGCGCGAGACGATGCTGCGCAAATCCACGGTATCCGGCGTTTCCTCGTGATTCTTCTCTGCGACACCATGGGCTTTGGGCAGATGCCCGGCATCGACATGGCTGAATTTCATTCTCATCGGGACCGCGATCGCTTCGCCGAACGCGATTGCCTCGCCATTGCCGATCGAGGAGAGGAAGCTGGTCGTAGAAACCGACGAATTCGGGATCGCGGATTTTATGATCTCCTGGTCGCGGTCGTTCGAAAGACGCATGGCAAACAGTGTCGAGCACTGCGAGAGAATGGTCTGGTCGAGTTCTCCTGGTCGCTGGGTAATCACGCCGAGGGAAACGCCGTATTTGCGGCCTTCCTTTGCGATGCGCGCAATCGCCTGACGGGTCGGGATGAAGCCGAGGTTGGGATCGGCCGGTACGTAACGATGCGCCTCTTCACAAACAACCAGCATGTGGATGGCGCCGTTGCTCCACAGCGCGAGCTCGAACGCCATGCGGCATAGGATCGAGGCCACGGAGTTGACCACTTCCGAAGGAATTCCGGCAAGCTGGAAGGTCGAGATCGGACGCTCGTCGCCGGGAATCCGGAAGATATGTGCAATGGTCTCCATGATCGTGTCGTTGATCGTGTTGTTGGAGAACATGAAATGGTATCGCGGGTCGTTGATGGCGGACGCGACCCGCATTTTCAACGAGCGGAGAAACGGCTTCTCGGCCCGGCCTTCGAGACGGCCAATGCGATCGTCGATCAATGCCAGGAGATCGGCCATGCGATAGGGGACCGGAGTGTCGGCGGTCACCGAGCTTTTCTCGGATGTCCGTCTCGTCAAGCCCGAATCGCTGCCGCGAAAGGCACGCTTCGCCTCCGGAATAAGGTCACGAAGAATATCGAGTTCCTCAGGGATCGCGGGCCGTCCACGGAAGACTACCTCTGCAAATTCTTCCAGCCGCATCAGCCAGAAAGGCAGGTCGAGCGTATCGGTATCGATCGTTACTGCGTGTTCGGGAAAAGCCGCGGCAAACTCGTTGTGCGGATCAAGGATCAGCACCCTGAGTTTCGGATCGGCTTCAATCGCCTTGTGCAGCAATAACGAAACTGCCGTCGACTTGCCGACGCCGGTGGAGCCGACGATGGCAAAGTGTTTGGACAGCATTGTCGGCACATGGATCGAAGCATCGATACTGTCGTCCTGTGTCAGCTTGCCGATGACGCAGGTTTCGCTTTTGCCCGGATCATAGATCTTCACAAGATCCGCCGAGCGGATGCGGTGCGCGACTGCGCCGAGATAAGGATATCGCGAGATGCCCCTGGAGAACTGTTCGCGCCCGTCCGGGCCTACGCGAACCTCGCCCAGCAATTCGACCTCGATCTGGAATTTGGTGTCGTCATGTTCCGCCCAGTCGCGAACGCCTGTCTGCATCGAATAGGCAAGGGCCACGACGCGGTTGTTGCCGACGGTGATCGATATGAGCCGACCAACGGACCAGAGTTCGGTAAGTTCGGTTTCACCGCGCTCGGCAACTGCTGCGATTGTTGCATGGGCACCGTTACACGCAACGACCCTGCCCAAGAAACGGTTTCCCGGTTTCATGGTATCCCGACGATCGTGTTCTCCGGTCAAGGAAGAACGATGGGGGTCGTCATTGTGCAATGGGCGCCCCTGTCATTGGGGTAGGGTAAGGCCCGTGTTCGGGCGGCGTACTGAATATGCAAGTTATGACCTGCCGCTTAACAACTGGTATAGGCGCGAGGCAATCAGTCCGCCGGTTTGGCCGAAAACAGTATCCTTTCGAGACTTTTGCTCAAAGGCTGCGTTGACGGATACCCATTATGCGGCTAACACTCAGCCCCATGAAGATTTCGAAGGCACTTATTGTGGTGGGAACGCGCATGGGCAGGACGGTGTAACCGTCCGGCATTAGCCACCCATGCGCGGAAAGACAGGCTCCTAAAGGGGCCTTTTTTTATGCCTTGTTTCCGGTCGATCATCTCAGCTCAAAACACCGGAAGCAAAAATCTCCAGCAGCAATCCAGGCCATTGCAGGTAAAAGGCCAGACATCAGGAGGACAGGACATGACGGATACGGCGGATAACGGCAACCGAATGACAGGCGCCGAAATCGTGCTTCGCGCTTTGAAGGACAATGGCGTCGAGCATCTTTTCGGCTATCCCGGCGGCGCCGTGCTTCCGATCTATGACGAGATCTTTCAGCAGGATGACATCCAGCACATTCTCGTCCGTCATGAACAGGGCGCCGGTCATGCGGCAGAAGGTTATGCCCGCTCCACCGGCAAGGTCGGCGTCATGCTGGTGACTTCCGGCCCCGGCGCTACCAATGCGGTCACGCCGCTGCAGGACGCCTTGATGGATTCGATCCCGCTGGTCTGCCTGACCGGCCAGGTTCCGACCACGCTGATCGGCTCCGACGCCTTCCAGGAAGCAGATACGGTCGGTATCACGCGTCCCTGCACCAAGCACAACTGGCTGGTCAAGGATGTCAACGAGCTGGCCGGCATCATCCACGAAGCCTTCCGTATCGCACAGACCGGCCGTCCCGGCCCGGTCGTTGTCGATATTCCGAAGGACGTGCAGTTCGCCACCGGCACCTATGTTCCGCCGTCTGAAGCACTCGCAAGCAAAAGCTACAAGCCGAAGGTCGATGGTGATCTGAAGGCAATCCAGGCAGCTGTCGAACTGATGGCGACAGCTCGCCGGCCGATACTCTATACCGGCGGCGGCGTCATCAATGCCGGCCCGGAAGCCTCGAAGCTTCTGCGCGAATTGGTGGAACTGACCGATTTCCCGATCACGTCGACGCTGATGGGCCTGGGCGCCTATCCGGCATCGGGCAAGAACTGGCTCGGAATGCTTGGTATGCACGGCTCCTACGAAGCCAACATGGCCATGCATGACTGTGACGTCATGGTCTGCATTGGTGCCCGTTTCGATGACCGTATTACCGGACGTCTGAATGCGTTCTCACCCAACTCGCGCAAGGTCCATATCGATATCGACCCCTCGTCGATCAACAAGAACGTTCGCGTTGATATTCCGATCATCGGCGATGTCGGCCATGTTCTCGAAGACATGGTTCGCCTGTGGCGGGCCTTGCCGAAGAAGCCGGAAAAGACACAGGCTGCCGAATGGCGCTCGTCGATCGAGACCTGGCGGGCGAGAAAGTCGTTCTCCTACAAGAACTCGAATGACGTCATCATGCCGCAATATGCGCTGGAGCGTCTGGCCGAAGCGACAAAAGGGCGGGAAACATTCATCACCACCGAGGTTGGCCAGCACCAGATGTGGGCGGCCCAGTTCTTCGGCTTCGAAGAGCCGAACCACTGGATGACCTCGGGCGGTCTCGGGACGATGGGTTACGGACTGCCGGCAGCACTTGGCGTGCAGGTGGCCCATCCCGACGCGCTCGTCATCGATGTCGCGGGCGATGCCTCGATCCAGATGTGCATCCAGGAAATGTCCTGTGCCATCCAGCATAACCTGCCGGTCAAGATCTTCATCCTGAACAACCAGTATATGGGCATGGTGCGCCAATGGCAGCAGTTGTTGCATGGCAACCGCCTGTCGAATTCCTACACGGAAGCGATGCCTGACTTCGTCAAGCTGGCGGAAGCCTATGGTGCGGTCGGCATGTATTGCGATGATCCGAAGGAACTGGACGAAAAGATTGCCGAGATGATCGCCGTGAAGGCCCCCGTCATCTTCGACTGCCGCGTCGCCAATCTCGCCAATTGCTTCCCGATGATTCCGTCGGGCAAGGCGCATAACGAGATGCTGCTGCCGGATGAAGCTTCCGACGAAGCCGTTGCTACCGCCATTGATGCAAAGGGCCGCCAGCTCGTTTGATGCGAGCCGGCATTCCTGACGAAATTTTAAGGGAACGGACCCAGATCATGAACGCACATCAGCAACCGACCGGCTCTGCCTATTTCATTAGCCCGGAGACCGCCAAGGTCGAGAGCCACACACTATCGGTTCTCGTGACCAACGAACCGGGCGTACTTGCACGCGTCATCGGCCTTTTCTCCGGCCGCGGCTACAACATCGAAAGTCTCACCGTTTCGGAAACGGAACACGAATCTCACCTATCGCGCATTACCATCGTCACCAATGGTACGCCGACCGTGCTTGAGCAGATCAAGGCGCAGCTCGAGCGGATCGTACCGGTACACCGCGTTGTTGATCTCACCGTGCGTGCTGGCCAGCTTGGACAGGAGCGCCCGATAGAGCGGGAAGTGGCGTTGATCAAGGTGGCGGGAACCGGTGAAAGCCGAGCCGAGGTTCTGCGTCTCGCCGATGCCTTCCAGGCGAAGGTCGTGGACGCGACGGTCGGTCATTTCATTTTCGAGATCACCGGAAAATCCTCGAAGATCGACCAGTTCGTCGCCGTGGTAAAGCCGCTCGGGCTGATCGAGGTCTGCCGTACCGGCATCGCAGCGATGAACCGCGGTCCGCAGGGCATGTAACGGGATTGGACAAAGCCGACCGTCCAGAGTAGGCGATAACAAATCGGTTCAAACTCGGACGGTCGCTGCCTTGAAATATGATGATCCCGGCAAGATCGGGGGGAAACCCTGGCTTGCCCCAGTCGGAACGTCACTCGGAGCCATGCGCTGGCTTCGGAAAGATATGCCGTGGGTAAAGGACTATCTCGACGTGCCGGAGTTCCGGACATGCCTTGCGCCCGGCATTGGCGGAACCATGGCCTGGGGTGGCCGCATCGTCGCGAAAATGACGGAGACGATCGCTACCGCGCGCCATCTGCCGCATTGGCGGCTTGAGGACGGATTTCTTCGCTCCGTGCGACTTGGAAAATCGGGCGTTCTGCCTTTTTCCATCGTTGCAGACGATCTGGCTCTGTCGATGGATGCGTCCAAGGCTTCGCGTCTGGAAAGGCTCATCGCCGAGGCTTCGGACGATGGCGGGCAGGAGGCGAGGGATGTTCGCGAAGCGATCGTTCTCCACGGGCTTTCCAAATACAACCACCTTCCTCATCGGGAGCCGACGTTCGAGAAGAGCGGGAGGCGGAGAATCCTTCTCATCGATCAGGTGAAGGGAGACGTGTCCGTTCCACTCTCGCTAGGATCATCGGCGTCTTTCTCGACCATGCTCGATGATGCGCTGATAACTGGTGCTCACTGCATCGTGCGCACGCATCCCGATGTCATTGCCGGTTATCGCGAGGGGTATCTCACGGAAATGGTCTCGGGCAGGGCAGGCGTTACGCTATCTGCGGAGCCGGTGTCGGCCGCATCGATCCTGAAGGTCGTTGACGAGGTCTGGACGGTTGCAAGCCAGTTCGGCTTCGACGCGCTTTTGCGCGGCGTGCCGGTGCGTTGTTATGCTGCGCCGTTTTATGCCGGCTGGGGTCTGACCGACGACCATATGAGCGAGCGTGCCCAGCCAATTGTCTCAAAGCGTCGTGGCGTGGCGCGCAGTATCGACCAGCTCGCGGCGGCTGCCTTCATCCATTATCCCATCTATCGCGTTCCCGAGACCCGGCAGGCGTCGGATGTGTTTCGGACGATCGATGCAATCGTCGCCGGTCGCGCCCGCCTTTAGATCAGAGCATTTCCAGTGGTCGTTTTCTGGATGGCGGAGGGAAGGCGGCGTCGAGCGCTCCCCAATCCTCCTTGCTGATCTCCAACCCAATAGCCCCGGCATTTTCCTCGACACGGTGCTGATCGCTGGATTTCGGGATGGCGATCGTGTTTCGCGATCGCATGACGAAGGCGATCGCAAGCTGGGCGGGGGTTGCCTGATAGGCCTTGGCGATGCGGATCAGTTCGGTGTTGCGCAGGATGCGGCCCTGTTCGATAGGGGAATAGGCCATGACCGGAATATTGCGCTGCTGGCACCAGGGCAGAAGATCGTATTCGATACCCCGGCGAGACAGATTGTAGAGCACCTGATTGGCGGCGCATTTGTCTCCATCTCGCACCTCCATCAATTCTTCCATATCCTCGACATCGAAATTCGATACACCCCACTCCCGAATCTTCCCCGACTTGCGAAGCTCTTCAAACCCAGCAACGGTTTCCTCGAGGTCGTATTCCCCACGCCAGTGCAGAAGATAGAGGTCCAGCCGATCGGTCTTCAGGCGCTTAAGGCTGCGCTCGCAGGCATCGATGACGCCTTGGTAACTGGCATTGTAAGGATAGACTTTGCTGACGAGGCACACATCGTCGCGGCGCCCCTCTATGGCCTTTCCCGTAATGATCTCGGAGCCGCCTTCTCCATACATTTCGGCTGTGTCGATCAGCGTCATGCCGAGATCCAAGCCGCGTTTAAGGCTCTCGACTTCCTGATCGGCAGTCCGGGCATTTTCGCCCATTTTCCAGGTTCCCAGCCCAAGTGACGGCACCATCGTTCCGGAAGGGAGGGTGGCGGATGAGGTGTCGGGTATCATGGAGATCCTCTCTTTTGGTGTAAGACTAACCTAGGTATTTGTTACGGGATGCCAAGCTGGCGATTCGCGCATTTCAATGCGGCAAATCCGTCTGGCCCGTAGCGGCCTGCGTTCTTATCCCTGGCTTTGATTCATCTTTCGTTCTTTTCTGTTGCGCTTTCGCCGAGAATCCTGCCAAGTCCCGAGCATGCAATTTGCACCGCAACAGGATGAGGCCCTCAAGGCCGTTTCGCGCTGGCTGAAGGACGGGCGTAGCCAGGTTTTCCGGCTGTTCGGTTATGCCGGCACGGGCAAGACGACGCTTGCCAAACATTTTGCGGAGCATGTCGATGGAGAAGTGCTGTTTGCAGCCTTTACCGGCAAGGCGGCGCAGGTTCTGCGATCCAGAGGTGCACGCAACGCAAAAACCATTCACTCGCTGATCTATCGCCCGCGCGGTGAAGAGGCGGTTGAGGACGAGGAGACGGGCAAGACGTCGATCTCCCCGATGTTTGCCATCAACCGCCAGAGCCCGGTCGCTAAAGCCGCTCTCATCGTCATCGACGAATGCTCGATGGTCGATGAGGCGTTGGGCAAGGACCTGATGAGTTTCGGCACGCCGATCCTGGTTCTCGGCGATCCGGGGCAGCTTCCGCCCGTTTCCGGCGGCGGGTTCTTCACCGAACAGGAGCCGGACTATCTGCTGACTGAAATCCATCGCCAGGCGCAGGACAATCCCATCATCCAGCTCGCCATGCAGGTGCGTGAGGGCAGAGAGATCATGTATGGCGATTACGGCAAGGCCCAGGTGATTTCGCGGGATGAAGTCACCCAGGAGCTGGTGCTGGAGGCCGATCAGGTACTGGTCGGCACCAACCGCACCCGCAAACGCTATAACCAGCGCCTGCGTGAACTGAAGGGTTTTACCGCCGACTATCCGCAATCGGGTGACAAGCTCGTCTGCCTCAGGAACGATCAGGTCAAGGGTCTGCTCAACGGCTCGCTCTGGCAGGTGATGAGCGCGTCGCGCGAAACGGTAAAGCCCGGTATAAATCTTATGATCCGACCGGAAGACGACGACATGGATCGGGGGGCTGCGAAGATCAAGCTGCTCAAGGCTGCGTTCGAAAGCGAGGAGGAAATCCCGTGGTCGATGCGCAAGCGTTATGACGAGTTTGACTACGGCTATGCGCTGACCTGCCATAAGGCGCAGGGTTCGCAATGGAACAACGTGGTTCTGTTCGACGAAAGCTATGCATTCCGCGATACGCGCGAACGTTGGCTTTACACGGCGATCACCCGCGCGGCCGAAACTCTGACGATCGTTCGATAGGAGCGGGAACTTCGCCTTGTCTTCCGGATCATTGGTCGCGGTGGTCGTTGACAATGAAACGGGGACACGGCAAAAGCGTTGTAACCGCAAAGCCGAAATGGCGTTCTCAGGCACGAGACTATGCCTGGATTGCGGATGGATTTATGGGGTTGGTGAACTCATGGCTGCGAAGATCTATCGTCCTGCGAAAACTGCAATGCAGTCGGGCAAGGCCAAGACCCGTCTCTGGGTTCTCGAATTCGATCCCGAAACGCCGCGTCGTATCGACCCCATCCTCGGCTATACATCGTCCGGCGACATGAAGCAGCAGCTTCGGCTGACCTTCGAGACGCAGGAACTGGCAGAGGCCTATGCGCAGCGCGAGGGTATCGAATACCGGGTCATTCACCCGAAAGACGCAAACAGGCAGTCGGTGTCCTATACGGACAATTTCCGTTTCAACCGCCAACAGCCCTGGACGCATTGATTGCTGCGGCGGATATCTGCCGCCTAAGGCCCCTTAGCTCAACTGGATAGAGCAACTGCCTTCTAAGCAGTAGGTCGCAGGTTCGAGTCCTGCAGGGGTCGCCA
This sequence comes from Pseudomonadota bacterium, assembly GCA_023451735.1. GTDB lineage: Bacteria > Pseudomonadota > Alphaproteobacteria > Rhizobiales > Rhizobiaceae > Neorhizobium. The sequence goes on from JAEXYH010000096.1 coordinate 228,048, forward strand.
CTAACTTATTGAAATGACTAATGATGTCGATGTTTTGCGGGCGGCTAGGAGCGGTCGGGCGGGATCGGATAGTCACGTATCGGGCTCAGTAAAACCTGTGTGCGGACGACGGGCTTCCGAACAAAGGCACCGGGTACACGTATTCACCTTTCCCGGAAAAACCCTTGCGATAGAGACATGCCCGCAGCGCAGCCTGATTGTAGAAGTTTTCCGCAAAAGGATGGCCTCGCGGGGGTGTTGAGGCCTCAAGCATGCACTCCTCTCGCGTTCTGAGGTAGCGTTGCTCAATATCAGATCCCTGCACGATATCTATGCTGCCATAGGCTATGGTGGCGGCGGAAGCGCTGTCTGCTGCTGCCGGAATGAGCGTTAGTATCAGTGCGGTCAAAAAAGCTGGTTTCATAACCCGTCTCCCCAAAATCGACGGCTCAACGGACAACGAACAATTTTTGTTCCACTCTCAGATGACTGACACCAACATTTCACCCACGCTTGTTCGCATCTGCGAAACGGCTTTTTGAATTTCCGTGAACAGCGTTTTTTAGTAGGCTTGAAGCATCGGTTCCGTTGCATCGCGCAGGGGAAGGTAAATTTGGCGCCGGGAGCAGAAGTTCCGGGTTCGGCGCATTCATCACACTGAAATGGTTTTTCGCGGGCCGCGCGGGTGGCCTGGACCTTTGCATTGTTTTTGAGCCTTCGAGTGGGGATACATATGAACAGAAGTTTTCTCGCCATTGCGAGCGGAGTTTTGCTCGCCGCCTTCATCTCAAGTTCAAGCCGGGCAGATGAGCGTCCGCTGATCTGGCAGCCGATCAAGAATTCGGACACAAGCTATTCGGTGAAGCTGGGCCTGCGACTGCCCGTACGGCTTGAAACGGAAGCCGGATTCAATGTCGGCGTGGATTCATCCAAGACCGGAGAGGTGGTAAACACGCCTCTCAAGTTCTGGAGCAGGATCAAAACCGCGGATAGAAAACGGCCCGCATACCAGATGAGCCGTGATATCGGGATCAACATGGATGGCAATGCGGGCAGCGCCGCCATCACCATGAATTATTACGAGAAGCAGATCGCCACGCCGGAATTCAATCTGGAGCGCCAGGCCACCTATGTGGTCAGGTACGACGGCGCACAGAAGGACTGGACAGGTCTCGACGCGAGCCAGTCCATCAAGCTGAGGCAGCGGGAGACCGGAACGGCATTTGTGGCAGTCGCCAACGGTACCGCGAATTTTTCAGCAGTCGCCGCGAGCTTCGGATTCGAGCAGCCTCTCGGGGAGAACATCACGCTTAGCGGCAACGTGAACAGAAATTTCACGGACGCAACGACGATGTCCAGCGTGAATGCCAGATATTCCTACAAATGGTGAAACAAAAAAGGGCGCCTTGGGCGCCCTTTTCCGTAGAGAATGTCTCGATGATTGCTAGTGCAGGATCTGGCTGAGGAACAGTTTTGTGCGCTCGTGCTGCGGATTGTCGAAGAACTCGGCCGGTGAATTCTGTTCGACGATCTGGCCCTGGTCCATGAAGATGACGCGATTGGCCACCTGGCG
>JAEXYH010000046.1 GCA_023451735.1 Pseudomonadota bacterium
ATATTGTAGGAGATAGACAGGCCAAGCCCCAGCCCCTTGCCGACGCCCTTGGTGGTGAAGAACGGATCGAAAATGCGCTCGCGGATGGCGGCCGGAACCCCTGTCCCGCGATCGCGCACGATGATCATAACCTTCTCACCGTCACCGGAGGCCGAAACGTCGATGCGCCGATCCTCAAGTCCTTCGACCGCGTCGGCAGCATTTGTCACGATGTTGACCAGAACCTGCTGCAGGCGCACCGCCCCGGCCATCACCCGCGGCAGGCCGGGTTCGATCGTTATGCGCAGCTCCGCATCCGCTGCCTTGAGCCGCGCCGAGACGATCTCTATCGTATCGCGGATGACATCCTCGACACTCACGGCACCGAGCTTTTCGTTCGGCTTGCGGGCAAAATTGCGCAAATGCCGGCTGATCGAGGCCATCCGGTCGATCAGGGCCGAGATACGCTTGAGATTGTCGCTCGCCTCTTCCACACGCCCGCGCTCGATCAGTAAGCCGGTCGTTTCCGCATAGGTCTTGGCTGCGGCGAGCGGCTGGTTGAGTTCGTGGGAAAGGGCTGCTGACATCTGGCCAAGGCCTGCGAGCTTTCCGGCCTGCACCAGATCGGCCTGGGTCTGGCGCAACCGGCGTTCCGTCAGCCGGCGCTCGGCGATCTCCTTTTCGATCCGGCTGTTGACGCGGGCAAGGGCGGCAGTGCGCTCGTCGACCCGGCGCTCCAGCTCGTTCTGCGCTTCGGCCTGCAGATGCATGCGCTCCGCAAGCCGCGCACGCCTTTGCAGCACGATCGCCGAGGCAAGCCCGGCAAGGCAGAGCGCGAGGAAAACGGCAGCCATCATCGTCTGCGCCTGCCAGCGCACCGATGCCGTGTCCATCAGCACATTCACCGTCCAGCCGGCGCCCGGCATGGCCTGCGACACATAGAGATATTCCCGCTCCGCGCTGCCGCCCCCGCTTGAAGTCCGGATCAGCATCGTCTCGTGGCCGGCAAAACTGCCATAGTCGAGCGGCAGTTGATGCAACTTAACATCCGCATATCGGCGGGAGGTCTCGGTGCGGGCGACACGCTCTGGCGTCAGCGGCAGAATGGCCCCGAAGCGCCACTCGTCACTGCCGGTCATGAAGATGATGCCTTCCGGATCGGAGACGAAGATGCGGTCGTCGCCGCCGGCCCAGGAAGCCTCGATCGTATCGAGATCGACCTTGAAAACGATCACGCCCAGGATCCTGCCGCTCATCACGATCGGCGAGCTGAAATAGTAACCACGCTTGGCCGATGTTGTGCCGACCGCGAAGAATCGTGATTGCTCGCCACGTGCGGCCTCCTGGAAATAGGGGCGATAACTGAAATTCTCGCCGACGAAACTGACGGGGGAATCGTAATTGCTGGCGGCAATCGTCGTGCCGTCCATGGTCATGATGTAGATATCGGAGGATTTCAGCAGCGCATTGACGGATTTGAGATACTGGTTGGCGGCAGACCGCAAGACTGCGTTGCCGGGATCCTCGATCAGGACCTCGATGATCTCGTCATCCGCAGTCAACGCGGGCAACGCCTCGTAACGCTTGAGATGCCCGTCCAGAGCCGAAACGGCGAGCCTCAGCGTCGTCGCTGCCTGCAACTCCGCCTCGTCCATGGCACTGCGCGCCACAAACCCGTGCACTTTCCACGTCAGCACGAGACCGAGCGCAAGACACAGGACAAGCACTGCCGTGATACGATGCTTCACGTCTAAAGGGCTCCTCCTCCCTCGACCAGAACGAGCATATCTTACGGAGCGCCGCGGATTTTTCCAATGGGTTCTCGCGTAATGAGCATGTTCGAAAATTCTGACGCGGACAAAGACCGGTGAGCAGCGTCGCTAACGGCAGCAATCCCATCCAAGACTCTTGACTTGCGGTAGGATATCGCTTCGATGTGCACTCAATACGGGCAGACCGCTTCGGGGCGGAAGAGGGGTTCAGATGGTTTCCTTGCTTGCGCTATTCATGGGCATCGTCGCCGGCCTCAGGGCCATGATGGCGCCGGCGCTTGTCTCCTGGGCGGCGGCGCTCGGCTGGCTTGACCTTTCCGGCTCGTGGCTGTCCTTCCTCAGCTCCAACTGGGCGGTTCTGATCCTCACAATTCTCGCCGTGCTCGAACTGGTGACCGACCAGTTGCCGAACACGCCGAGCCGCAAGGTGCCGCAGCAATTCGCCACCCGCCTGATAACCGGCGGTATGGCCGGTGCCGCGATCGGCATCCCGTACGATCTGTGGCTGGCCGGCCTCGTCTCCGGCGTTCTCGGGGCCATCGTCGGCACCTATGGCGGCGCCTGGGCGCGGGCGAAGCTGGCCGAGAGTTTTGGCAAGGATGCGCCGGCAGCCTTCATCGAAGATGGCGTCGCTTTCGTCGCAGCCTTCATCATCATCCTGCTATTGCCCGCGGCAGCAACGATATGAAACGCTTTGACGCGATCATCATCGGTGCAGGCCAGGCAGGCCCTTCACTGGCCGGCCGGTTCAACGATGCCGGAAAGACGGTCGCGGTCATCGAGCGCAAACATGTCGGCGGCACCTGTGTGAATACTGGCTGCAAGCCAACCAAGACGCTGGTCGCGAGCGCCTATGCTGCCCATCTCGCCCGCCGCGCCGCCGAATACGGTGTCGGTATCGGTGGCGATGTGACGGTCGACATGCCGGCCGTCATGCGCCGTTCGCACAAGGTGACGCTCGACAGTCGCCACAGCAACGAGAACTGGCTGGAGGGCATGCCGAACTGCAGCCTGATCCGCGGCCATGCGCGGTTCGAGAGCGGCAACGTCATTCGTGTGGGAGACGAACTGCTGACCGCACCGCAGATTTTTCTGAACGTCGGCTCGCGGGCAACGATCCCGGATTTCGCCGGTGTGGGCGACATTCCTTATATGACCAATACCGACATCGTCATGCTCGACCGGTTGCCAAGGCATCTCGTCATCGTCGGCGGCAGTTATATCGGGCTGGAATATGCACAGATCTATCGGCGCTTCGGGGCGGAAGTAACGGTAGTGGAGAAAGGGCCGCGGCTGATCGGCCGCGAGGATGAGGACATTTCCGACGCGGTTCGCGAAATCCTCGAGGCGGAAGGCATCCATATCCGTACCAAGGCCGAATGCATCCGTTTCCGCAAGCACGAACACGGCATTGCGGTGGGCGTGAACTGCGACGAAGGTGATCCGGAAGTGATCGGCTCGGATGTGCTGCTGGCAGTCGGGCGACGGCCGAATACCGACGATCTCGGCCTCGACAAGGCCGGCATAGAGCTGGACGACCGCGGCTTCATAAAGGTGGATGACCGGCTCGCCACCAATGTCGATGGCATATGGGCGATGGGCGATTGCAACGGTAAAGGCGCCTTTACCCACACGGCCTACAACGACTTCGAGATCGTCGCGGCAAATCTCTTCGATGGTGAGGACCGCAGGGTTTCGCAACGCCTGCTCGGTTACGCCCTTTTCACCGACCCGCCACTCGGGCGCGTCGGCATGGGCGAGACGGAGGCGCGCAGGGCGGGGTATGATGTGCTGGTTGGCACACGGCCAATGACCAATGTCGGCCGTGCCGTTGAAAAAGGCGAAACCAAGGGCTTCATGAAGATCATCACCGACGCGAAGACGAAGAAAATCCTCGGTGCGGCCCTGCTCGGCACCGGCGGTGACGAGGCGATCCATGGCGTGCTCAACCTGATGAATGTCGGCGCAAGTTACGATGATCTGCGCTGGGCAGTACCCGTTCATCCGACCGTTTCCGAACTCTGGCCGACCGTTGTCTTGTCGATGAAGCCCGCATAAGGGGATCGGCAAGCTTTTCCGCTTATGAACGGGATCGGACGATCCTGTCGGGATGGAAAACATGTGCGGATTTGCTGGTTACGCGGGAGAAGGGTTCGGGGCGGAACTTGCGCCGCGGCTTCTCTCCGTCATGGGACAGGCGATCGCCCACCGCGGGCCGGATGGCAGCGGCATATGGACCGGCCCCGGCATCGGCCTCTCGCATGTCCGCCTGTCGATCGTGGGCCTCTCGGATGGTCAGCAGCCGATGACAAGCGCCGACGGGCGCTACACGATCGCGTTTAACGGCGAGATCTTCAACTATGTCGAACTGCGCGACGAGTTGAAGGCACGTGGTGCCATCTTCCGAACCGGTTCGGATACGGAAGTCCTGCTGCAGCTTTATGCCTATGACGGCGAGGCTTGCCTTGAAAAACTGAACGGCGACTTCGCCTTCGCCATATGGGATGCGGCGGAACGCCGGCTGTTGCTGACCCGTGACCGGATGGGAGTGCGACCGCTCTTCTACACCGAGCACAAGGGTACGCTCTATTTTGCTTCCGAGGTGAAGGCACTTCTGACCGTACCCGGCATCGAAGCCGAACTCGATCCTTTTGCACTCGACCAGATTTTCACCCTTTGGGCACCGATCGCGCCACGTACCGCATTTCGCGATATCTTCGAGCTGGAGCCGGGACAGATGTTGGTTCGCACCGCTGGCGAGAACCGTCTGAGATCTTACTGGGCGCTCGACTTCCCTGATGCCGGCGAACGCGGCATGGCAGCCGGTGAGGATCAGTCGGAAGAACTGCGTGCACTGCTGACAGAAGCCGTGCGTTTGAGGATGCGCGCCGACGTGCCGGTCGGTTCCTATCTATCCGGTGGTCTCGATTCCTCGCTGATCTCGGCGCTCGCTGCCCCGATGGCGTCGAATGGATTGAACACCTTTTCCGTCACCTTCGACAGCGCGGAACACGACGAAAGCAGCTTCCAGAAGCAAGTTGCCGCGGCGCTCGGCACCCATCATCGGTCGGTCGCGTCATCACCTGAAATGATCGCAGCCGCCTTTCCCGATATCGTTCGTTTTACCGAACGCCCTATTCTGCGCACTGCCCCTGCCCCCCTCTACACGCTGGCTGGTCTCGTTCGCGAAACCGGCATGAAAGTGGTGCTGACCGGCGAAGGTGCGGACGAAGTGTTTGCCGGCTATGACATTTTCCGGGAAGCCAGGGTGCGCCGCTTCTGTGCCCGAAAGCCGGGCTCGAAGATCAGACCGCATCTCTTCCGCAAGCTCTACCCCTATCTTCCGGGACTGAAACAGCAGTCGGCGGAATATCTTTCGGCCTTTTTCAACATCTCGGGCACCGACCCGTCCGATCTGCTTTTTTCGCACCGGCCGCGGATGAAAAGTACGACAGCGGCAAAAATCTTCTATTCCGCGGATCTGCGCGAAACGCTCGGTACTTACGATGCCGCCGAGGAACTTGCTGCGCGCCTGCCGGAACGTTTCAGCCGCTGGCACCCGCTGCATCAAGCCCAATATCTCGAAACCCGTCTTCTGCTGCCGGGTTACATCCTTTCCAGCCAAGGCGACCGGATGGCGATGGCGCACGGGATCGAGGGGCGTTTTCCCTTCCTCGATCACCGTCTGGTCGAATTCGCCGCGAGGCTGTCGCCGGATGCCAAGCTCAAGGGCCTGCGTGAAAAACATATCCTGCGCGACGCGGCGAAAGGCCTTTTGCCGGAAAATGTCACCGAGCGGCAGAAACAGCCCTATCGCGCACCCGACAGCCGTTCTTTTACCGGCTCCGGCATCAACGAACGGCACTATGTCGCCGACATGCTGTCCGACCGTGCTGTCGCGGCGGGCGGACTGTTCAATCCGTTAGCGGTATCCAGGCTTTATGACAAATGTCGTAAGCAGAATGTCGCCGGTTTCCGCGACAATGCGGCTTTTGTCGGAATTCTTTCAACCCAGCTCTGGGTTGACAATTTCTCGAAAAAACAATCGGTTATCGATCAACCAACGTATTAAGGGAGCTGATCTTGGGTAGCCGAACCGGCCTTTTCCTATCTCACGCTCGCGTGATCGCTAAAATTTTAGTATTGTCTTTATGAGGATCGGAACTGGCTGCCTTTAAGTCTTCCGACACACCGCGCCCCGATCGCATCTGTGGGCAAAAATCGCGACCAAGTCAGGGAGTTATACGCCATGACCGTATCGATCATCATCAAGACCTTGAATGACGAAAAGCGGATCGCCCGCACGATCGAATCCGCTTTGGCGGCCCTTCCGGGTGGCGAGGGCGAGATCATTGTCACCGACCTCGGCTCCCATGACCGTACGATCGAGATCGCATCGACCTATCCGGTGCGGCTGGCCCAGATCGCCCGCCCTGCGCGTTTCCGTAGTGGCGCCGGATCGCAGCTCGGTTATCAATATGCACGTCACGATTTCATCTGCCTGATCGAAGCGGACATGGAACTCGATCCGGCTTTCCTGCCGGAAGCGATCGCCTTTCTCGAGCGCCACTCGCGTACCGGTGGCGTCACGGGCCACATTGAAACGACAGTGGCCTCCGGTAACGATCTGATGGCTGACAACCGCATCGGTGCTGTGGATCAGCTCGCGGGTGGCGGCCTTTATCGTCGTCGTGCAATCGAGGCTATCGATTACATGGCGGACCGCAATCTCCACGGTTACGAGGAATTGAACCTCGGCATACGTCTGCGCAGCGCCGGCTGGAAACTGCATCGGCTGGACCGCCGTTTTGCGAGCCATCATGGCCGTGATGCCCGTTCTCGCGATCTTCTCCTGCAGCAGGTCAGAACGAAGGAACCCTTCGGCATCGGCGAATTGCTGCGGGCGGCAACGGGCAAGCCCTATTTCTACCGCCTGCTGCGCGGCCTGCCGGAGCTCGGCATCCTGGCACTTGCCTGGACGTTCCTCATCGCTTCCGCCGTGCTGATCGCGGCTCTGCCTGGCATTACCACGCCAGCCCTCATCATCGCCGCCGGCCTGGCTCTTGCGGTCGCAATCACCTCCTACCGGACCGGAAGGCTGAAGACCGGACTTTACGCCGTAATCGTCTGGTTTCTACAGGCGATCGCACTTCCGGTGGGCTACATCACACCGCGGCGTAATCCCCGCTCGTGGATTGAAAGTCGCATTCTCGGCGAGCCTGATGCGGAAGTAAGCCGTGACACCGATCAGGCCATGGACGCCCACGACCCTCGCATGGCGCAAGGTGCTCGCTGAGCTACATTTCGCCGCAACAGGCATTGGGCATTCTTTGGATCAAATCCTCCGCTGGCTCGTTTTGAAAGCGAGACCATAGGAAAAGGAGGAAGCTCCATGGCCAATGCCAGCTCGAAACATATCGGCGCCGGTGCCAAGGGAAAGAACAGCGGAAACGGCGCGATGACCGACATCGACAAATCTGTTCTTGCCGACAATATGGTCCTTTCCAACCGCGACAAATCCAAGCATTCGCAAGAGCGTGGCCTTGACGGCAAGGCCGTGCAAAACGAGCAGTTCCACGACACTGAAGCCAATCATCTCGACTGACCTCGGTCTCAAGCCGGCACGCTGACGCGCCCAAGGGCGGAGCTCACCGAATCATTACCTCGAATTAATCCGCCGCCGCTTGCAACGGCGGCGGAAGAGAGTACGGTCATGCCATCGCTGGCAAATGGTAGGGCGCCGGCGGCTGAAAGGCTTGAGGTTTACCCCGCGTTCTTTCGCCCCCATGATGGAGGCAGGCATGATCCCGGCAGTAGAAACCAATACATTCGATCCGAAAGAACTCGCCTTCCTGAAACGCGTCTTCGATGACCTCTGCATAGAGCGCGGCCTGCACGGCGACAGTGCTGCCGCAAGTGATGTCGCCGTCGAAATGATCCACCTCTACCAGCGCGGCGTGAAGGACGAAACGAGCCTGCATCGCCACTTCGACAGGCACGGTTTCTTTGGCTAATCCAGGCTAGCGCTTCGCCTGCAAATCCCGTTCGTCTCGCATGAGGAAGACGCGGGTGATCGGGTCCAGGTTATCTTCGAGCCAGGTGGCCATTGCAATCTCTTCCGCCAGTATCCTTTCGAACACCGCCTGCGCCTCGATTTCCCCCAACTCGTCCGCAGCTGCGATCAGCATGCGGTAGGTCGCGATCTCCAGATGCTCGAACGCGTAGGCCGCAGCCGTGAACTTCACCACCTCATCGCTCATCACCATTCCGGGAATACCCTGCACGGTGGCGGCAATGCGCCCGGCAATGTCCTTGAGCGTCGAAGGCGCACCCGAAAATTTGTTGAGCAGCGTCTGCAGTTCGTCGGCATGATGTCGCGTTTCTTCAAGATGATGAAGCATCCGCGCCTTCAGATCGGGATAGTTTTCCAGCCGCCGCGTCTGTGCGGTGAGCGAGGTGATCGCTTGCTCCTCCATCGCGTGAGCGCTTTTCAGCCACGCAATAAAATTATCCTTCGCATGGGTCATCCGGCTTCTCCCTCCGTCTCATCCACAGATAGTACACCGGTTCGTGATCGCCAGAGGCAACCCCGAACCATAGCGGGAAGTTCCGCAATCAACGGCGCGAAATTGTTGCGACATGCTATCGAGAGATGCAAATGCGGCATATCAGCTCCTGTTAAAAAAGTGGGAACCATCACTTGCGCCGAGGGTTGTCGATGCATTAATGGAGGCGCCGATGATGCCAGATCCGAGAGAGCCCACCGAAAAGCCGCCTATGCCGGCGCCGGGATGGACCCCAGATCCGCCGATCGACGAACCGGAACCGGATCGGCTGCCCGATGAGGCGCCGGTCCCAAATCCGGATGAGACAAACAGACCGCCCGTTTACATGCCGCCAGGAAATGCGGCGGAACCGGCGGCATAAAGAGAACGACATGACAGTATCGAGTAAGAGCATGCCGAGCCGCGATGCGTCTCGGTCCCAGCAGCCGGCAGAGTTCAAACCGTGCCTGTGGAAGCTTCTGGTCGTGACCGCCGGCATCCTGGTTGCCGTATTCGTTGCCATGCAGGTGGTCGACGATACCTATGTGGGGTCGTTCGACACCAAGGTTTCCACGCAGCAGATGCAGAAGGCGGGATAAGCTCCACAACGCTGTGCACCGGATGTAGCGCACAAAACGCAATATGCTCGCGCCCACCCTGCCGCGGGAACCAAAACTGAAATCCCGGCGTTCATCCGTCAGACATGACGAGGTGGCGCAAGGTGGACGTGAGCAGTTTTTCCAACCCTGATCTGACGGATCCGGTTGTTGATCGTATGCGGATCATAAGGCCCGGCAGAAACGTCTGGCGCTCGGTCAAGGCAGAGCGCATTGCGTTCCTGATCGATGGCGATGACTATTTCCACCGCCTCGACGAGGTACTGCACCAGGCGGAAAAATCCATTTTCATCGTCGGCTGGGATTTCAATCCCGATATCCGGTTACGTCCGCGGGACAAGAATTCCGAAACGATCGGCGCATTGCTGCGGCGAACCGTCGAAGAAAAACCGGATCTCGAAATCCGCATTCTCGTCTGGGGCATGGGGCCTGTCTACTCCGGCAAGAGTTTCCGTATGTTCGGCAAGATGGAATGGGCGGATCATCCGCGCATCGCATTGCGCTTTGATTTCCGCCATCCTTTAAGGGCGAGCCACCATCAGAAAATCGTGGTGATCGATGACAAGACCGCTTTTCTCGGGGGAATAGACCTCACAGCCCGTCGCTGGGACGACAGGCAGCACACGATTGCCAATCCTTTGCGTACTTCTCCGGATGGCACGTCCTACGGACCCGTCCACGACATGCAGACCGTTGTTACCGGAGAAATCGCAAAACTGATCGGTGATGCGGCGCGGCGCAGATGGCGCAAGACCCATGGTGAGGAACTGCAGCCGGTAGATGTGCACGGCCCTGCCCCCTGGCCATCCGATCTCGAACCTGCGTTGCGGGACTGCCCGACCGGTCTGGCATTGACCGAACCATGGAAATGGAAGGGCCGCCGCGGTCATCGCGAAGCGATACGCCTCACTCATGATGCCTTGAAGGCCGCCGAAAGACATCTCTACATCGAGACGCAATATCTCGCCTCCTTCGGCGTGGCCCGCACCCTTGCAAAACGCCTGCGCAAGCAGAATGGGCCGGAGGTCGTCGTTCTCGTCACCCGCGAATCCCACGGTTTTCTGGAAAAGCTGATGATGGGCCAGAACCGGACGCGGCTGATCCGCCGACTGAAACGTGCCGACCGCTACGACCGGTTGCGGGTCTTTTATGCCGTGACGCCGGACGGCAGGGGCGGCGAGCGGGAGATCATCGTTCACTCCAAGCTGATCATCGCCGACGAACACTTCGTCCGCGTCGGATCATCGAACCTCAACAACCGTTCTGAAGGTCTTGATACCGAAAGCGACCTTGCGATGGAGCCGACGGACCGCGCCGGCCGGGAAGCGATTGCGGAACTGCGGGTAGATCTTCTGGCGGAACATCTGGCAACAGATCCCGCGCTCGTGCGGCGGCATTTCGAAGAGACCGGCTCACTGATCCGCACCATAGAGATGCTGAACGTCAACGGCCGGCATCTGAAGCCTTTCGACGTAAATATCGAAAAAGGTGAGACTGAATCAATTCCCGGCACCAGCATTATCGATCCGAAGCAGCCTTTCTGGCCGGTTCCGCAAATCCAGGCAGGCTTCCGTCGTCTCCTGTCGCGCTTTTCACCCCATCGAATGTTTTGAAAATGGTGGGGCGGCGGCGATAATAGGCCTCGCTGGCGAGAAACGTCGGCAGGCCGATCATTAGCGGTACGAAGAAATAGAGCACGCGGAAAGCGACGAGCGCGCCGATGATTTTCGTGCCGGGAAGGATGCCGAGCATGGTTGCCTCCAGCACGCCGAGCCCGCCGGGGACGTGGCTGACGAGCGCCGCGACATTGGCTGTGACATAGGCGCCGGCGACTTCGAAATAGGTGATCGATCCGAACACCGCCATGAGCTGGTGGATGGCCGCCGCCACACAGGCGAAATTCAGGGTACCGATGCCGATCTGCAGAAGTGCCAGAGCGAGCGGCGGCGGATTCAGCCGCCATTTGCGAAGCCGCACCGGCACCCGCAACGCGCAGAGGACGAGATAGGCGGCAGGCAGAAGCAGGCAGACGAGGCCCGCCGCGACCCGCGTATCCTGCCCGATGCCAAACAGGTCGGTATCCGGACCCAGATCGAGAAGCAGCACAATCGCCGCAAGGGTCGAAAGCCCGAGCCCGACGGTGATCCCGCAAAAGCCGATCACCTTGGCGATCTCGCCGCCCGTCAGCCCCCAGCGCGAATAGAACCGGTAACGCACCGCACCGCTGCTGAGCGCCGCCATGCCGACATTATGACCGATCGACAGCGCACAAAAGGATGCAAGCGCCGTCTGCCGCCAGGCGAGCGTTTTTTTGACGTAACGAACCGCAAGCGTATCGAAGCCGGTAAGGCACAGATAGGATGCTGCAACAAAGGCCATGGCTGCAGAGAGCCTGACGAACGGAATGGCTTCTGCGGCCTCGGCCACCTCATCAAACGTATAGCGACCAAGGCTGCGATAGACGAGGAAGGCGGCAACGCAGACGGCAGCAAGGATAGCCAGTTGTAAAATATGCTTCCTGCCGATCATCTCGTCTCCTGTCAGGTTGGAAAAGGGGAACGAAAACCCGGCCAAAGGTGTTCCCTGCCCTATGCAGTCACCGCCGGCCAAATCCTCGGCTCCCCGCCGCCTGAAACTCCTGACCTACAACGTGCACAGTTGCATCGGCACCGACCGTCGGCTGGCACCGGAACGCATCGCCGAGATGATCGCGATTACGAAACCTGATATTATCGGCCTGCAGGAACTGGATGTCGGGCGAAGGCGCACGGGCGGCATAGACCAGGCGCATGTGATCGCCGAAATCCTCAAGATGCAGCACCATTTCCATGCAGCTCTCGATGTCGAGGAGGAACGTTACGGCGATGCAATCCTGACGGCCCTGCCGGCCGACATGGTCAAAGCAGGTCCTCTGCCCTCGCTCGGCGAGCAGCGCGGCGCATTGTGGATCGAGGTTGAAGTCGGTGATCGACGGCTGCAAGTCTTCAACACCCATCTGGGCCTGCGGCGCATCGACCGGATGCGCCAGACGAAAGTCCTGCTCGGCCCTGAATGGCTTGGGCACGATCGTCTCAACGGTCATCCCACCGTGCTGCTCGGCGATTTCAACTCGATCCCCTCCAGCCCACCCTACAAGCGGCTCGCCGGGGCATTGACGGATGTGCGCGCGCATATTGCCAGACAATTGCGCCCGACCTTCCCGTCACGCTTTCCGCTGCTGAGGATCGACCACGTATTCGTGTCGAAAGACGTGAAAATCGTGGAGGCCGAGGTCATCGCCACCCCACTCGCCAAGCTCGCCTCGGACCATCTGCCGCTGCTGGCAACGATCGAAATCTAGTGCAATAGTTTATGGAAGCGCCTTGCTTCCTTCAGCATCTGGGCAACAGAACGGTCATCCACCGGCTCAACGGAAGCCGCGACATGCATGACACGAGCGGAGTGTGCACCGGCCTCGCCAAGCCATTTGAGAACCAGCTGCAGGATGGCAGCATCGACACCATGATTGAAGATAACCACGTCCTTGCCGGTGTGATCGTGACGAAATTCACCGTCTCCGAGATACATGAAATGCCGGCGTTCGAGATCCGATAGCTGGCGCTGTCGTTCTGTATTCAGGTAACCCGGCGGCACATGAAACTCCCGCGCCAGATTTTCATCCACCACGACCTGCGGCACGTCCAGATCAATTACTGAACCGATCGCCGTTTCTGGGTGGCCGGGAGCCGGAATGCGTCCGACGAGAAGAAGATCGAGTTCGCAGCCGAGCCGCCGCGCAACATCAAATGCTAGGTCGACGATCTGTGGAGAGAGCACAACGATTACCGTTTGATCGAGGGAAAGCGCCGACAGCGTTTCGGCCAGTTCCCGTCCGGCAGCATCGGATGAATGTGTTCGAGGTTGCATGAGAAATCCTCCTCCCGGCATGGCTTTTCACCACGCAAAATCCACCTCCTACGGATCGTCTCAGGACCCTGAGCCCTTGCGGTGCTCGCTCGCCTGGTTGACGCCACGGATAATAGCAGGATCGTCCTGGAACGAAACCTCGACTGCGCGCATGTCGAGGGTCTCGCCACGACGATAGGCGTCCCGGGCGGCTTCGCTGCGGTTAAGATCGGCGCGGATGTTAAAGCCAGGGTCACCATTGGTGGTGTTTTCGCGACCTTCGATGATGTTTCGCTGCTGCTGATGCGTCTTGTTGCCCTGCATGACAAGCTCCTTGCGTTGCTGTTATTCGCAAGGTTCAACCACAGGCGGGCAGGATGGTTCCTTGGAGGGGAATGTGAGGCCGCTTTAACCGCGCGATAGGACGACAAGATAGCGCACAGGCGATGTACCGGGGTTCGAGAAGACACAGTCGGACGGACTGCCGAGCAAAAGGCAGTCACCTGCGTTCAACCTATGCGACACGCCTCCTTCTAAAAAGTCGAGACGCCCTTCCATTATCCATATCTGCTGTTGCTGGAAAACGAAGGCAGATGCGGGATAGGCTACACGCGCGCCACCCGGAAGACAGACCTCGATAAGTTCCGCCGGTGCACCCGCAGGCGATAGTGTCCGGCGCCGATAGCCGGTCTCAGGATCTGTCCAGACCGACTGGTTTTCCGAGCGGCTCAGCCTTTCGGCCGCCTTTTCCGCAGACGCGATCAATACCGACAGCGGCAGACCGAAAGCGCCGGAAAGCCTGCCGAGCACGGTCGCTGTCGGGCTCGCTTCCCGCCGTTCGATTTTGCTGATCATGGCCTTGGAAACACCCGACCGCTCGGCAAGGTCGGCGAGCGACCATTTGCGCGCTTCCCGCTCCTGCTTCAACGTCAAGGCTATGGCATCGGCAGGATCATGCTCCATGTCACAAGTCGCCCAAATCGTCTTATATAGTAGAAATTCAATCCATATCGGAGACGAGCGACTTCCGCAACGACAGGACCTGCAGGCACCTTTCATTCCGTATCGGAGGATGCGGAACTCGACTATACGGAAATTATCCGGTCGTATAATAAAGCTCGGATTGGCACAGCGAACGCAGATGTGACGACCAGATGGCACCAGAACGCCGCTCCTATACCCGCGCCAGCGAGGCTGAGCGTCGCGAAGACCTGATTGTCGCGACGCTGGACTGTATTGCGGAATCCGGCATACAGGGCGCGACCGTACGCCAGATTGCCAATCGCGCCGGCGTGACGGCCGGCCTCATCAGGCATTACTTCACCGGCAAGGACCAGATGCTGCAGGCAGCCTATCTTGCCGTGATGAACGGCATGACGGAGATCGCGGTGACGGCAGCCGATGCAGGCGAGACGGCCCGTGACAGGTTACGCCGTTTCATCGTCGCCAACGTCACGCCGCCGGTAACCGACAGCCGCACGCTGTCGCTCTGGGCCGCCTTTATCAGCCATATCCAGACCGACCAGGCTTTCGCCGCCATCCATCGCGAAAACTACCTTGCCTTCCTGACTGCGCTGGAGGTTCTTGTCGCAGACTTTTTCGAGGAACGCGGCACACCCGTTTCCGAAAAGCAAAACCGCAGCTTCGCCATCTCGCTGAATGCGCTGATTGACGGGCTATGGCTGGAAGGAACGCTGACCTCGGACATGTTTGCCGAGAACGAACTGGCCGACAGCGCACTCGCCTCCGTCGAGGCGCTTTTGAGACTGAAGCCGGGCGAACTGGCTTCTGAAAGATAAAGGACATCCCATGCGTTATGCTTCCATCACCGACCGTCTTGCCCATCTCGGTTCCGGCCGCTGGGCCCTACATCTCACCGCCCGGCGGATGAAGGCCGAGGGCGAGGAGATCATCGAACTGACGATCGGCGAGCCGGACGTGGCACCCGACAAGGCGCTGCTGGATGAGGCCTCACGCGCCATGTATGCCGGCCGCACGCGATATTCCAACGGGCGCGGCGAACCGGCTGTCTTGAGAGCATTGGTCGAAAAATACTCCAGGCGCCGCAAGGGTGTGTCCGAGAAGAATTTCCTTTGCTTCCCTGGTACCCAGACCGCGCTTTACGGCGTGATGACCGGTCTCGTCGAAGCCGGCGACGGCGTACTGGTCGGCGATCCGCTTTATGCGACCTATGAAGGTGTCATCGCCTCGACTGGCGCGCACATGATCCCGGTGCCGCTCAGGCCCGAAAAGAAATTCCACCTTCAGGCCGAGGATCTGGAACGGGCGATCACCCCGGAAGCGCGCGTGCTGCTGCTGAACACGCCGCACAACCCGACCGGTGCAGTGCTGACCAGGACCGAGATCGCCGCGATCGGCGACGTATGCCGCAAGCATGATTTATGGATCGTCTCCGATGAAGTTTACGAACAGCTGATCTTCGACGGCACCGAGTTTGCTTCGCCCTTCGATATGCCTGAACTCGCCGAGCGGACCATCGCTGTCTCTTCCATCTCGAAATCCCATGCCGCCCCCGGTTTCCGCTCCGGCTGGGCTGCCGGGCCGGAAGAATTCTGCGAAAGGCTGCTGCCGGTCTCGGAAACCATGCTGTTCGGCGTGCAGCCTTTCATCTCGGATATGACGGCACTGGCATTGTCGCAGCATTTCGACACCGCCGACGTCATGCGGGAAAACTATGCCCGCCGCGCCGCGATCGTCGAAAACGCGTTTAAGGGCAGCAATCTTGTAAAACCCATGCCGCCGGAAGGAGGCATGTTCATCCTGCTCGACGTAACGGCGACCGGTCTGAATGGCGAGGAATTCGCCTGGGAACTGCTGCGTGAGCAGAAGGTTGCGGTGATGCCGGGCACCTCCTTCGGCGATCAGGCAGCCGGTTTCCTGCGCATTTCGCTGACCGTGCCGGAAGACGTGTTGGAAACAGCGATGCAGCGGATCGGCGAACTTGCCGGCCGTATCGTTGCGCATAGGGAAGCGCCGCTGCACATCCGCTGATCGAAAGCCATTCCAGCAAAAGCAGGAACCGGTTTCGCGTCCGGAATTTCGTCAAAACGGTAAGGTTGGGCAGTTTCGCATTTCCGGGAAAGGCGAAACTGCCCTGCCGACCTGACTTAACCTGCGTCGCCGGCATCGGCGACGCGCTCGTCGCGATCAACTGCACCGGCTCCCACGCCGCGAGCCTTGCGTGCCTTGTTGATTTCGATACTGGCCGGGCTCGGCTCTTTTTTGAACGCCGCCTCGCCGGTACCGCAACTGCTGGCGACATTCGGCTGGCTGCTGCCGAAACGGGTCGCTTCGTCGGATGTACTTTCACGGGTCATGATATCGTCCTCCAATCCTGATCGATAACACCGCCGGACCTCAAAGGGTTCCTTGGCCGGTCTTGCAAGGTCATGTCCACCCGCTCCCGTAGATAACCCGCGGGAGCTTCTGCGGGCCGCCCGACAACCGCGCCCCAGCTTACGTCCACAAGCCATGCCGTTTCGCGAAGGTCTCGAACAGCGCCAGATGCGGAAGGTTCTTACCGTTTTCGATCAGGCCATGCCCGCCGACTTCGAAGAGGTGCAGTTCAGTCGGCGTGTTCTGGGCGCGCAGGGCCTGGAACAGGATCAGGCTGTTTTCCGGAGCCACCGCCGGGTCGTCACCCGCGTGTGCAAGAAAGGTCGGCGGCATGTCGGCAGGCAGATTGAACTCCAGCGAGATTTTGCGCTTCTCTTCGTCCGTCCCGCCTTTAGGGAACATGTTCTTGACCGAGGTTTCGTGCGCATAGGGCGCCATCATGGTCATCACCGGGAAGAACATGCCAGTGACGAGGGGCCTGGTTGAAAACTTGTCGGCCTCATCGACGCGCTCATAGGTGTCGCGGCCAAAGCTCTCCGTCAGCCAGCCGGCCAGATGCCCGCCCGCGGAAAAACCGGTGACGCCGACGCGGGCAGGATCGACGCCGAACTCCTTGGCCCGGTGACGGATCAGGCGCATGGCACGCTGCGCATCCTGCAAAGACGCTTCCGGGCCGGCATCCCAGCCGTCATGCGGCAGGCGATAGGTCATGATGAAGACCGTCGCGCCGAGATCGGCAAAGGTCTTGTCGATGCTGCTGCCGGAGCGGGTGACCGCGACGCGGGTATAGCTACCGCCGGGGATCATCAGGATCGCAGAGCCATCGGGTTTGGCCGGCCGGCGCACCATCAGGATCGGATTGGTCACGTGCAGGGCGGCGGTATCGTTCGGATCACCGTCTTTCGGATTGCGCAGGATCCATTCCTCCTTGGCCGACACCCCCGCGCTACCCGGCACCTTGCCCTCCGGCCAGATCGGAAAACTTTCAAGCGGCGGCAAAAGCGGCAACTTCATGCTCTCGGGTATCACGCCGGGCTTGCCCTCGACAGCAACAGGCATCGCGCCGGAATTCTGCGCGAGGGCGGCAACGGGCAACAACGCCGAGGCTGTGACAGCAGTGAGAAGCTGGCGGCGATCCATGAAGGCTGACATGATGATGAGTACTCCCTGCTCATATGACTCCTGGTTCGCAGCCTAGGGAGTGGCCAAGAGCTGGCAAGCAGCGACATGCCGCAGGGCCACCGTAAAACCTGCACCGCGACACTGTGTCGAAGGCTGCAAGTGACCGCTGTCAAATATCGGGCAGTGATCTCAAGGGGCTTTTTGCCCGCCCTGTATCGGCTTGCCGCTCTCCTCCTCCGGAGGTTCCCAGCCGAATACGCTTCGCCCGCCCCATTCGTGAGAATGGCGGAACTCCCCCGCAATGATCTCCTTGAAATCGGGACCGGTGACATAACGTTCGAGCTGGCGCGACTGATCGTCGAGGCGTCTCAACGCCTGCAACTCTTCTTCACGGCCGAGCCTGGCCTTGCCGACCGCAGATTTCATCACCCTTATCGTCTCGTCATAAACCTTCAGTGGCACCGGGAACGGGTGCCGGTCCTTGCCGCCATGGGCGAGCGAGAAACGGGCGGGATCGGAAAAACGGCAGGGCGCGCCATGCACGACTTCGGCCACCATGGCGAGAGCCGAGACCGTGCGTGCCCCAACGCCGGGCGTCATCAGCAGGTCCTCGAAATCCCTTGGGCCTCGGTCGGCAGCAGCTGCCAGCGTGCCGTGCAGGCGGCGCATGTTGACGTCCGCCTCGCGGACATCGTGATGCTCCGGCATGACCAGATGCGGCAGCATCGGTTGAGCCAAAGGTTTTCTCATCCGCGAGGGATCTAGCGCGATGACTTCGCGGACAATTTTGTCGGGCCCGAGCGAGGCCAGGAGATCAAGCTGGCCGGTACGCGACGCGAGCGCGCGGTGATCGGCGAGATTGATGATCTCGCCCTGGCCGCGGCCCTCGATTGCCGTATGCGGTGAATCGAGAAAGCTCTTCAGCCCTTGCGAATGCCAGTGATACCGCCGTGCCTGCCGCCGCGCATCGTTCATGCCCTGCTGCACCACTACCCATTTGCCGTCGTCGGTAACGATGAAACCGTGGAGATAAAGATCGAACCCATCCTGCACAGCGGCACTATCAACCTTGGCGACGAGCTTGCTGGTCTGGGCAAGCCTGCCACCATCGATGCCGACACGCTGACCTATTGCGATCAGCTCCTCCGGCGTCTGGCGGGAATTTTTACCGCGCCCGCCGCAGACATGAATGCCGAGTTCGCCCGACATCGGCGTCAGTCCGCGTTTCAACGCGCCGATGACGCTGGTTGTGATGCCCGAGGAATGCCAGTCCATGCCCATCACGGCCCCGAAAGACTGGAACCAGAAGGGATGCGCGAGCCGGGCAAGCAACTCGTCGCGACCGTAGTGGATGACGATCGCCTCGGTGATGACGGCACCGAGGCGCGTCATGCGTTCACCGAGCCACCGGGGAACCCGGCCGCTGTGAAGAGGAAGGTCGGCGCTGCCTGAACGTTGAGCCATGCCCCGTTATAGGATCGCGGCGATCGTTAGGACAGCGAAAAGTTCCGCAAACGTTCCGTTATTCCCGCGACCGTTTCAACGTCGGCATTGGCAAAGGCGAAGCGCAGGTAAGCCTGCTGACCTTTGCCGAAATAGATTCCGGGAATACAGGTGATACCGGCGCGTCTCGCCAGTTTTTCAGCCACCTCCGCCGAGCCCACACCGGCAAATGGATGGCGAACGAAGGCGAAATAGGCGCCGATCGCATCGAGCTTCCAATCGGGAAGTTGCTCCATGACCGCTTTCAGAGCCTCCGCGCGGCGACCGATCTCCTGTCGGTTTTCCTCCCGCCAGCTGGCCAATAGCGGCAAAGCCGTCGCAACCGCTGCCTGCGCAGCACGCGGGGCGCAGATCTGCAGATTGTCCATGATCTTGGCGACCTGACCGATCACGGCTTCGCCCGCCGTGATGGCACCGAGACGGTGGCCCGGAATGCAGAAGGATTTGGAAAAGCTGTAGAGGCTGATCAGCGTTTCTTCCCAGCCTTCAAGGCTGAACAGGTCATGCGGCTTCTGACCGGATTCGGGCAGAAAATCACGATAGGTCTCGTCGAGGATCAGCCAGATGCCTTTCTGCTGGCAGAGCTTGAAGATCTGCTCGAGCAATGCCGGCGGATAGATTGCACCGGTCGGATTGTTAGGCGAAACCAGTGCCAGCGCCTTCACATCGGTGGTGATCGCCTCTTCGATCGCCGAAACGTCTGGCAGGAAACCGTCTTCGGCCTTGCAGCGTACGAAGGCAGTCCTGATCCCCATCATCGCCAGCGTGGTTTCGTGGTTGAAGTAGAAGGGCTCGGTCATCAGCACCGTATTGCCGGGACCGGCAACCGTCATCGCGGCGCAGACGAAAGCCTGGTTGCAGCCGGAGGTGATGTGGGTATTGGCTGCAACAAGCGCCGCGCCATAGACGTCTGCTACATGGGCTCCGTAGACTTTCCTCAGGGCAGCATCGCCCTCGATCGGGCCGTAACCGGTATAGGCGGCAGATGACGCCGTCTCGCCAAGCAGCCGCAACATGTCGGGATGGGCCGGATAACCGGGCACGGCCTGTGACAGGTCGATCAACGGGCCAACGTTCCCGTCATAGGCACGGCCCCAGGCGGCCACGGAAGGAACGGGAGGAAGGGAGAGCTTGCCGACAAGCGGATTGAAGCGGGAGTGTGAAGCGGCCATAGGGTCCCGAAGAGGAATGTAAAAGATGGACGATTGATTTGCCGCCCATGTTCATCAGATTATCGAGGGACGCAAGACAACCGTGATGGAGAGACGTTCATGGCCGATGACACCCCGGCTCGGGACTCGAAACTGACGATCACCAAGCGCAAATGGGCCGATGAGGGAAAATTCCTGACCGGCCGCCATGCCAGGCCCGAGACGGACAGACTGCCGCCCGGCCAGCATCTGGTGAAGAACTGGCCGGTTCTCGATCTCGGCCAGCAACCGAGTATTTCCACGGCTCGATGGAAACTGGAGGTCTACGGCTTCGTCAACAATCCGATGACACTCGACTGGGCAGCATTCCAAGCGTTACCACAGACGAACAGCTTGTCAGACATTCATTGCGTGACGACATGGTCGCGATACGACAACAACTGGAAAGGCGTCTCTACCCGCGATTTTCTCGATCTCGTCGATCCGACGAAAGAGGCTGTGGCGGTGATGCTGACCAGCTATGACGGATACACGACCAATCTGCTGCTGAGCGACTTTGCCTCGCCCGACGCGATCATCGTGACTGATTGGGAAGGCTCACCTCTGACGCAGGAGCATGGCGGCCCGGCGCGGCTCGTCGTGCCGCATCTCTATTTCTGGAAAAGCGCCAAATGGCTGAAACGGATCGATTTCACCGGCATGGACCATGCCGGCTTCTGGGAAAAGAACGGTTATCACATGCGTGGTGACCCGTGGGCGGAGGAGCGGTATTCGGAGGACTGAGGGGCACAATTTTGCGGCGTGACAGGTGGGGTCGCGACCTTCTATCAGATTGCCGCTTTCCGGGAAAATCGATACCAGTCAGCACGGTAATAATCCAAGCCCGTTTGCCAGAAAGCTATTTATGCGCCTGGTCATGGTTTTCCTTCTGGGCCTGCTTGTCACAAGCTGCACTCCTCTGAGCAAACGTATAGGAACGGTGCTGGTCAGAACCGACGCGAATGGCAAAATGGCAACCGTGTCGATGAAGGATTCAACGGGCAACCCCAAAGCCGATGCACGTTACATGCAGTTTGCACGAACGACATTCCCTTCAAGAATGCCGAATGCAAGGCCCAACACCGGCTACACCTATCCAGTCCACGGAGATCCCAAAATCACGTCCGGAAATATTACGGCTTGGCGCCGCTAGACTGAAAAGAGAAACCACGGACTGAAGGCATCGCTGCTTATTCCGGGCAGAAGAAGCAACGATGCCTTGTTTTTTCACATCAGCTTCTCCAGCGTGATCGGCAGATCCCGCACTCGCTTGCCGGTCGCGTGGAACACTGCATTGGCGATCGCCGGTGCGACGCCAACGATGCCGACTTCGCCCACACCCTTGCCGCCCAAGGCTGACGCCTCGTAATCCGGCACGCCGACGGAGATCACCTCGATATCGGGAATGTCGGAATTGGTCGGCACCAGATAATCCCCGACATTGTTGTTCATCGTGCGGGCATAACGCGGATCGACCAGCCCTTCTTCCAGCAGAGCTTGCCCGATGCCCATGATGATGCCGCCGCGCCACTGGCTTTCGACCATCTTCGGATTATAGAGCCGGCCGCAATCGAAGGCGGAAACCATCCGCGAGACACGCACTGTACCGAAATCTTCGTCCACCTTCACTTCAACGAAATGCGCGCACCAGGAATGCATGGAATGGTCACCCATCGTCGGCCCCTGCACGCGGCCCATGCTGGTCCAGGCATTGCTGCGGTCGGAAGCGCTCTGCGCGTCATCCGGTAACGTGTTGCGCGTAACTTCCAGTTCCTCCCGACCGAGTGCCGAAAGAAGCTCCGGCAGGGTCATCGACGGACCATTGCCGCTCTCAACCGAGATACGGCCTTCGCTGACAACAAGTGTATTGGCACCCGTATCGCGGAAGGGAGAGTTCGGCTCGTTGAGCGCAAGCCCGATGATCTCCTCGCGCGCCGCATTTGCCGTCTTATGCACGGCGTCGGTGATCGACCCCGCGAGCATCGAACCGCCGGCAATCGCAGACCCCGGCAGACGGCTGTCGCCAAGCACCACATCCACCTGATTGATCGGGACGCCGAGTGCTTCTGCCGCTGTCTGGGCAAGGATCGTATAGGTACCCTGCCCCATGTCGATCGCGCCCGAAACGACTTCGACCCGGCCGTTCTTCAGTACCCGGATCATCGCTGAACTTGGTGCTCGGATGACCGGGAATGTGCCGCAGCCGATACCCCAGCCGATCAGCGTTTTCCCATCCCGCATGGAGCGTGGTTCGTGGCTGCGCCTCGCCCAGCCGAAAGCTTCCGCCCCTTCGGTCAGCGCCTCGCGCAGCCTTCGCGTCGACCATGGTTTGCCGGACTGGTAGTCGTGATCGGCATAGTTCTTCAGCCGCAGTTCAAGGGGATCCATGCCGAGCTTGTAGGCCAGCTCCTCCATGGCGCTTTCAATCCCGTAGGCGCTTGGGTTTTTGCCCGGTCCGCGCAACGCCCCCGGCGTCACCGCGTTGACTGGCACGATGCGGCTCTGCGAGGAAAAATTCTCCACCTTGTAGAGGATAGGCGTCGCGGCTCCGGTCTGTTCGGGGTAGTCCATGTAGGTGGAAGTTTCGCTGGCGCCACGATGCACGATTGCCTGCAGAACGCCGTCCTCCGTAGCACCGAGTGCAATGGTCTGGCGTGTAGCGGCACGCCCACCATAGCTGGTGAAATTCTGCGGCCGGCTGACGGCGAGCCTCACCGGCCGGCCGAGCTTTTTCGCCGCCGCGACGGCAACAGCGCCATAGGGCAGCGCGCCGCCCTTGGAGCCGAATCCCCCGCCGATGAAGGGCGAAACGATCCGCACGTCATCGAGATTGATACCAAACCATTCTGCATAGGTCCGCGCCATGCCGTGGGTCCATTGGCTGGGCTCCCACACCGTCAGCTGCTCGCCGTCCCATTGCGCCGTCAGGCCATGCGGCTCCATCGCCACGTGATATTCACGCGGCGTGCGGTATTCGGCCTCGATGCGGACGGCAGAAGCCGCAAGCGCCTTTTCCGCATCGCCCCATTCGACGGTCATGGCATCGAGAAGCTTGCCCTCCCCCGCTTTCGGATCGTCCATATCGGAAATCGCGGGCGCTTCCTCATAGGTTATCTTGACAAGCTTCGCCGCCTCATTCGCCTGTTCGCGGCTTTCCGCGATGACGGCAACGATCGTCTCGCCATTGTAGCGCACGACCTTCGGCAGCGGATGGAACGGCTGGTTTTCCGGCCGGTTTCCATACCAGTCCGATGCCGTCATCAGGCCGAGATCGTCGTCCGGCGTAAGGACCAGCAGCACGCCGGGCGCGGCAAGAGCCTTGGATGCATCCACCGACACGACACGACCAGCGGCGATCGTGCTTTGGATCAGCACCGCATGCGTGATGTTTTCGACCGGATATTCCAACGCGTATGTCGCATTGCCGGTAATCTTCAGTTCACCTTCGAAACGGGAGAGCCGCCCGCCGACCATGCCGTCTGCGGCACTGCCATGTTTTCTGGGTTCGATAATGGTCATGCCAGACCTCCCAAAGACTTGAGGGCGCGGACGACGACGCGCGGCGCCAGTTCGATTTTGTAGTGATTGCCGCCATGGTCGACCGCTTTGTCCATGGCGAGCTTCGCTGCCGAGTTGATCGCTTCCACCGTCAGGGGCTGTCCGATCAATGCCTGTTCGACGGAACGCACCCGCCAGGGCTTGGTCGCGACACCACCCAGCGCGACACGCACATCCCTCACCGTTCGGCCATCAGCCTCAAGCTCAAGGCCGACAGCAGCGCTCGCGGCGGCGAACTCATAGGACTGGCGGTCGCGCACCTTGAGATAGGTGGAACTCCTCGCGGCAGCAGACGCGGGGATCGAAATCCCCATGATCATCTCGCCGGGCGCAATGACGGTCTCCCTGTCCGGCGTGTCACCGGGTTCAAGGAAGAAATCCTCGACAGAGACCTTTCGCGCGCCGAGATCGACAGTTGCATCGAAAGCAACGAGCGCGACGGCGAGATCGCCGGGATAGGTGGCGATGCAGTGTTCACTGGTGCCGAGAACCGCATGGTTGCGCGTCACGCCACCAATGGCGGAACAGCCGGAGCCGGGCTCGCGCTTGTTGCAGGCCGGGAATGCAGCAGGATCCCGGAAATAGGGACAGCGCGTCCGCTGCAGGAGATTACCGCCGATCGTCGCCATGTTGCGCAACTGCTGCGACGCGGCGAGCGCAAGCGACTGGGCGACGGCAGGAAATGCAGAGAGGATCACCGGATGGTCGGCAACCGCGCTCATACTGGCAAGAGCACCGATCGTAGCCACCTTGTCAGTGACGGTAATCGCATCAAGCCCGCTTATATGACTGATATCGATGACCTGATCGGGCTCGAAGACGCCGCATTTGGCGAGATCGAGCAGCGTTGTACCGCCGGCCAGCATCATCGCACCGGCCTGCAGCGCGGCTTTGCGGGCATCCTCTATGGACGATGCGCGTGTATAGGAAAAATCTCGCATCACGCAGCCTCCGCTTTTTGCCCAGCGGCAAGGGTCGTGGCGGCATCGCGCACGGCTGCGACGATGCTGTTATAGGCTCCGCATCGACAGAGGTTTCCGGACATGTATTCTCGGATTTCGACATCCGATCCTGCATGCCCTTCACGGATACAGGCGACTGCCGACATGATCTGGCCCGGCGTGCAATAGCCGCACTGGAAGGCGTCGTGTTCGAGAAAGGCTTTCTGCACCGCATGCAGGGTGCCGTCGTCACCGGCAATGCCTTCGATCGTGGTTACCTGACGGCCCTCGACCTGGGCCGCCAGGGTGAGACAGGAGAGCACTCGCTCGCCATCGACATGACAGGTACAGGCACCGCACTGGCCCTGATCGCAGCCTTTTTTGGTACCGGTCAAATCGAGATGTTCGCGCAGGGCATCGAGAAGCGTCACGCGGGGCTCGATATCGAGCCCATGCGTCTTTCCGTTGATGTCGAGATTGAGGTGGATCGTTTGCGCCATGAAAACTCCTGCTGCCAGAGCGAGAAAAAAGCCGTTGCGACTGGACGAATGATCGGAGAGCCCCACTTATTAGGCTCTGCAAGCGAATGCCGCATTTCCGGCATGACATCCGCCCTACTTCCGGTTTAAAAGTAGAGGACCCTCCAATTCGGAGGCGCCTCCGTTTAAACTAGCAGCTTGACGTTTCGCGTCAAGGGCTGATCCCGTGGGAGCATGATTTTGGCCTCGGCCACGCCGGAAAAAGCAGACAGGACCCCGCCGAAACTGAGGGCCGACGCCCGCAGGAACCGCGACAAGCTTATCGAGGTCGCAGCGACGGCTTTTGCCGAAAACGGGGTGGAAACCTCGCTTGAAGACATCGCTCGCAAGGCTAGCGTCGGCATCGGTACGCTTTATCGCCACTTTCCGACGCGCGAACATCTGGTCGAGGTCGTCTATCAGCGGGAGCTGCAAATCCTCGCGGATGC
This sequence comes from Pseudomonadota bacterium, assembly GCA_023451735.1. Classification (GTDB taxonomy): domain Bacteria; phylum Pseudomonadota; class Alphaproteobacteria; order Rhizobiales; family Rhizobiaceae; genus Neorhizobium. Next base: position 25,437 of record JAEXYH010000046.1, read on the forward strand.
CGCCGAAGAGCTGTCCTCAAACGAAGCGGCAGATGTGGCGCTGGAACAATGGATGCGGCGTTTCGTCAACTACATGGCGACCAAGCGCGGTATGGCGAGCAGCCTGAAGATCATTGCCAGCTCCAACTCCGCCATGTTCGCCGAAGGGTTCGGACGTATCCGCTCCTCCTTCGACAAGCTTCTGACGGCCGCGCAGGATCAGAACCTGATCCGCAAGGATATCGGCCAGGCGGACCTGATGCATGCCATGTCCAGCATCTATTCAATCCCCGACACGCCGGAATGGCGCGAGAGTGCCAACAGGCTGATCGGGCTTTTGATGGACGGAATGCGCGTCCAGCGCTGATATAAACCCTGAATGCGAAAACGGCCCGGAAAACCGGGCCGTTTGCCTGTAGGTCGACCGCCGTTATTCGGCTGCCACTTCCTTGTAGTCCCGATAATAGGACAGGTAGTTGGAGCGCAGACGCTCTGGCGCACCCGGATCGGCATATTTGTGGAGCTCGGAGAGATCCGTCTTGTTGAGGATGACGCCGATCGTCTTGGCGGCAATCTGCGGTTCCGACTGCAGCACGCTCTGTACCGCCTTGGCCGGCGTTGCCCCCCATTCGGTCACGAAGACGAACGCATCCGCATAGGGTTCGAACGCCTTGGCATCGATAACCGGAATGAGCGGTGCAAGATCGACGACGATGACGTCGAATGTGTCCTTGATGCTTTCCAGGAACTGGCTCATGCCCGTGGAGGCCAGCAGCTCGCTCGTATGGGTGACCTGACGACCGCGGGTCGTCATCGGCAGAATGGTGAGACGCGAACGGCGGTCCACCCGGGCAACGCTTGTCCAGGACGTCTTGTTGAGGATGACGTCGACGAGGCCGACTTCCGGCTCACTCGCCAGCATCTTCGAAAGACCCGGATTGCGAAGGTCGGCGTCGATGACCAGCGTACGCGCGCCGCTCGATGCGATGAGACCCGCGAAGTTGGCCGCAACCGTCGATTTACCCTCGCCAGGCAGGCAGGAGACCACGCCGATGACGGCGCATTTTTTGCCCTGCAGGACGATATCGCAGGCAAGCTTGGTGTTGCGCAGCGTTTCGGCAAACTGCGAGCGCGGCGCCTCTACCGCGACACGCATCATGCGGCGGAAGGAGATCGGGTCCCCCACGGGCTGATTGGCGGCGTCGCCATTCTCGGGAACCGCAGCCGGCTTCGGCGCATCTTCCCGCGCAGCACCCGCAATCCGCGGCAGATAACCGAGGAAACGCATGCCGAGTTTCTGCTGCACGTCGTCGCCGGTGCGGAAGAAGCGTTCGCGCAATTCAAGTACTGCCGCAGCGGCGCAACCGATGAGCAGGCCGAGAATGATCGAAAGCGCCATGGTCAGCGTCTTGCGCGGGCTGGACGGCGCCGTCGGCACGCCGGCATCGGAAATCACGCGCGCCTTGGCGATCGGCAGGGACTGCAGCTGCGAGGCTTGCTCGAAGCGCTGCAGATAGGATTCGTAGAGTGTCCTGAGGGCTGAGGCGCGCTGCTCGAGTTCCTGCAGCTGCACCATGTTCACATTGGCATCGGCATTGTTACCGGCAACACGCTGGATGTTTTCCCGCATCGACTCCACACGAGACTGGGAAACGTCGAGTTCGTTCTTGAAGCTGCCTGTCAGCTGCTGCAACTCGCGGAACATCTGGTTGGTGATGTCCTGCTTTTCGCCCTTCATTGCCAGCGCCTGCGGATGGTCGGCGCCGAACTGCTGGATAATTGCCTGTTCGCGATCGTTGATGCCGATATAGCGCTTGCGCAAATCCTGCATCACGGTGTTGTCGGTATCGCGGTTGGAGACGACGGCATTCTCGACAGCTGCCTCAGGCCCCTTGTCGATGATCGCCTTGTACTGGTTGTAGCGAGCGGCGGCAGTCGCAGCATCGGCCTGCGCCACGATCAACTGGCTATTGAGGTCGGACAGTTGCTGTGCCGAAAGGAGCTCGCCGCGCGGGGAAATCAGGCCCTTCTCACGCTTGAACTGCTGGACGGCGAGCGACGCCTGCTGCGCGCGGGTATTAAGATCGTTCAGCCGCTCCTGCAGCCAGATGCTGGCGCGTTCGGTGGCGTCGAAATTGGCGTTCAACTGTTCCGTCAGATAGGACTGAGCATAGGTTTTTGTGATCTGCGCCGAGAGCAGCTTGTCCGGGGAACGCACGGAAAGTGCGACGACCGAGCTGCGTCCGACACGCTCCACGGTCAGCCATTGCTGGATGATGGCGGCGGCCTTTTCGCGGCGTCCGGCAGCGATCTGCTCTTCGGTCAGCGGCGGGGTGCCGGCAGCAAAGATCGAGGTGACGCTGCGGAGCATACCCTTGACCAGGTCGACCGGGGATTGGGGCGGATCGACGATGAGGGCGTTTTCATCAAGCTTCGCCTTGTCCACGACGCTGAGCGCCAGTTCCTTGGATTTCAGGATTTCGACCGCACTCGACATGCGGTTGTCGAGCATCTGCGAGGACTGGACGTCCGACGCATTCTCTTCCGCATAACGGGAAAGATTGTCATCCATGAGGATGTTCGTCATGGATGTGTACATCGGCTGGGCGAAGACCAGATAAAGCCCGGCCAGCACAACCATCGCGGCAACGCAGGCAGCAATGACGCCAAGCCGGCGCATGGCTGCAGACCACAGCTTGTCGAGGTCGATGAACGTATCGTGGTCTTTCTGTTCTGGGGGAAAGATCGTCATCGGTCGAAAGTTTGCCTGATCCATTGTGTCATCCGCTGTGGGGAAAATAGTGCAGGAAAGGCGAATGTCCCGCCTTCCCTGTATTTAATGCGCTTAGGCCGCGCGAACCTTGGTTGCATGTGCATCCAGCAGTTCCTGGATCGTCACCGCCAGGTCGCCGCTCATATCCGAGCGCATCATCGCAAAGGCGACGTTTGCCTCGATGAAGCCGCGCTTCGAGCCGCAGTCGAATGTGCGTCCCTGGTAAGGATGCGCATGGAAAGGTTGGACCTTCAAAAGTTTCTGCATGCTGTCGGTCAGCTGGATTTCGTTGCCGGCACCACGCTCCTGGCTTTCGAGAAGCTCGAAGATCTGCGGCTGCAGAATATAGCGACCATTGAGGTAATAGTTCGACGGCGCATCAGCTGGCTTCGGCTTTTCCACCATGCCGGTGACCTGGAAACCGTGGTTGACGTCGTTGCCGATGGCGACGACGCCATAGCTTGACGTCTCTTCCGGCGCGCACTGTTCGACTGCGAATACGTTGCCGCCAACTTCCTCGTAAAGGTCCATCAGGCCGGACATGCAGCCGCGGGCGCCATAGGAGACCATATCAGGCAGAAGCAGCGCGAACGGCTCGTCGCCCACCAGTTCACGGGCGCACCATACAGCATGACCAAGGCCAAGCGGCACCTGCTGGCGCGTATAGCTGACGGTGCCGGCAAGCGGCAGCATCTTTTCCAGCTGTGCCACCTGCACAGTCTTGCCGGAACGGGTGAGGCTGGCGATCAGTTCGGGATTGCTGTCGAAATAATCTTCGATGGCGGTCTTGTTGCGGCTGGTGACGAAAATGATGTTTTCGATTCCCGCCTGCATGGCTTCGTCGACGGCATATTGCACGACCGGACGATCAACGATCGTCAGCATTTCCTTCGGCATGGCCTTGGTCGCGGGCAGGAACCTGGTTCCATTGCCTGCGACGGGGATTACTGCCTTCCGAACTGGTCTCTTCAAATTCATTCCCTAGTCCTTTCCAGGGGGCATACACGCCCGATTGATCGGATTTCAGTTGGCACCGGCCTTTACGAACCGGCGCATGCGAACGGCAATGGGCATCCGGAAATGCTTCAGCGCTCCGGGTGCTTTCATTGCGGTTTTGAGGAACCCGCCGATCGACTTGGCCTTGACCTCGTCGACGAGGGTGAGAAACGAACGAGCCTCGATGATGCTGTGGGTGCGGCGGCGCTGCGCCGCCAGTTCCGCCGGACCGAGCGAATAACGCTCCAGGAACCGTCGGTCGCCTTCCAGCATGTCATCGAGATGCTTGTGCTTGAGCACGCGGGAAATGGACCCCTGCATGAGATAATAGACATAGCCCGGATTGGGATCGGTGGCGCAACGCCCACCGCTCGCCAGAACCGAGGCGAACAGGATGTAGTCCTCGCCGATCCTCAAGCCTTCGTCGAACTCGAGACCATGCTCGAGAAGAAAGGCGCGGTTAAAGATCGGCTTCATATAGCCGTAGTTGAAGGTCGTCTTGAAGATCAGGTTGGAATCGATGAATTCCGCAAGCGCGATCTCCCGTTTCTGTTCCAGATGCCGCCTGTCGAACATCGTCTTCGCCGCTCCGCCTTCGATCGGCACGACATCGACATTGTCCACCACCATCTGGGCGTCGAGCGTCTTCGCCCGCTGCAGCATGGAAAGCGAGCGCTCGGGGTAAACGGCATCGTCGGCATCGAGCGTCGCGACGAAACGGCCGGTGGCCGCGGCTATACCGGTGTTGCGCGCCCGGCCCGGCCCGCCATTCTGAGGCTGGCGGATCAGCTTGATCCTGGGATCGGCATAACGTTCGACAATCGCCACCGTCGCATCCGTCGAACAGTCGTCGACGACTATGACTTCGACGATCACGCCGACCTGCGAAAGCGCGCTGTCGATTGCGCGTTCCAGCGTATCTTCCGCATTATAGGCGGCGATGATGAAGCTGATATCGGGTATCCCGCTATCCATACTTATGCAGCCTCCGGGGTGCCGTACTGGCGTATTTCACGAACGCCGAGCATGCCCATCACGGCGCCGACATGCAGCGCACCACGCAGCGCATAACGGTTGCGCTTCACCGGCATCAGCGTGAAGGCTGCGGCGATGGCGCCACAATAACCGGCCTTTGTGGCAGCGATGAGAGCCTTTGGAAAACGCTTCACGCGGCTGTTTTTCGCCGCAACGATCCGGCCATGGGTCTGGCCCGAACGAAACCGCCGCTTGGCAAGCCACAGAAAGCTCGCACGGCTTGCCGGCACCGGCTCCAGCACCAGCGCATCCTCGGCGAATTCTATCCGCCCGCCGCTTTCGGTCAGCTGCGAGAAGAAATGCGTGTCTTCACCACCGCTCTGGCCGAGCGCCAGCGCGAAACGGCGGCCGGCGACAAGCGGCGAGCGCATGTCGAGCAGCGTATTGCAGGTATAACCGGTGATGATCCGGCCATCGACCCAGACCGGCATGGTCGAATGAAAATCGCCATTGCGCATCCAGGCGGCGCTGTCATCGCCATAAAGCGCGCGTACCGGACCGAGTACAGCTTCCGCACCGGTCTGGCGCGCCTTCTCGTAAAGTGCTGCCAGCCATTCCGGCGTTGCTGTCTCGTCGTCGTCGATGAAGGCAAGAAAATCCGCATCGGCCGAGGTGAGACAGGCATTGCGTGCAATCGAGATGTTCGACTTTGGGCAATGGACATAGAGGATCGGGAACGGAGAGCGCTCGCGTAGGCTCTCCACTAGGTCGCTCGCACTTGGCACTACATCGTTATCGGCCACGATCAGACGCAGCGACACACCCTCGGGAACGATCAGCTTGAACAGCGATTCAAGCGTGTCACTCAGCGCCGGACGCCGATAGGTGCAGATGCCGATGTCGATGCTTGCCACAGTGAGATCTGCCGTCATGCGACCCTCTTTCGTCGGATACGAAGCAATTCCATCCAGAAGCCCGCCGACCATGCGAGGTGCATGATCATCGCGGGAATGGTGGCAAAGAGTGCGATCATGTTGCGCTGGCCGATCGCCATATAGGCACCGTAAGCGATGCATGCGATCATCCAGACGGCAACCGGAACGGCCGCCCACCAGTACAGCAAGGCCAGAACCGCACCGGCAACCACCGGCGCAACCGCAAGCGGAATGGCCTGGCGGATTTTCGGGATGGAGCGATGTTTCAGAAGGTTCTTCGCCCTGCCCCGCCCATAACCGAGATACTGGCGGAACAGCGCCGAGGCGCTGGAGCGCGGGTAGTAGGTCATGAAGGTCTCACCCGTCATCCAGATGCGGAATCCGGCATTCCTGAGGCGAAAATCCAGTTCGGCATCCTCGTTATGGCTAAACGTTTCGTCGTAACCGCCGACCTGACGATAGGCCACGATCCGCATCAGCGCGTGATGGCCGTGATCGACCCATTCGCCTCCACCGCCGGCCCGGTGCTTGGAACCGCCATTGCCGAGCTTGGAATTCTGTGCGATCGCCGCCGCCCGCTGGAAGGCGCCGAAACCAACCGTTTCCATGCCGACCACGACGGAATCAGCTTGATGCACGACCGCTTCCTCGATCAGCGCCTGGCAATAATTGTCCGGATAATCGCCATGGGCATCGATGCGGATCAGGTAATCGCGACCGTCACCATATGTCTGGATCGCCAGATTCATCGCAGCGCTCTGGATGCGCTTGGGATTGTCGAGCAGGACGAGATCGGGGATTTCGCCGACCATGCGGTGCACGATATCCGGCGTGCCGTCGCGGCTGCCGCCATCCGCGACGACGATCAGCATGTCGGTTTCGCCCCGCTGCAGCGAGAACTTGCGCAGCAGCGCCTCGATCGTCTTTGCCTCGTTGAGGCAGGGGATGACGAGAAGAACACGCGGATTGTGCTGAAGATCGGACTGCTGGTTCGACATGTCGGAACCGGAAACGCTACTCACTACCATATTCCACCTCACGACTGCATGGTTGACGCAGCCTGCATGTCAGCAGGTGAGCGTAAATCGGGTTTCAACGATGCCAGTTTTGCAACCAGCGCCCGGCAATCGGCCGGGCCGGTGATCCATTGACCGCGCTCGACAGCGGCGATCCGGGCGAAATGCCCGTCATAAATTTCGGGCGTCATCTGAGAGAACAGAACTTCCAACGCTTCGGGCGTGGCTTTGTCGATCGTCACGCCAATCTCGCGGCGGGCGAGAAAGCGTCCTGTCTCGGTCGACTTGAGTGCGATCGGAACCGCGCCATAGAGGCCACCTTCGTAAAGACGGTTCGGCAGCAGCCATTCGGAATTCTGCCCTTCCTCGAAGAAATCGATCGCCCAGTTGAACTGCACCTCATCATAGATGCGGGCGAGATCCTCCGGGTTCCGGTAGGAACCGTGGAACGTAACATGCGGGGCATCGGCGACGATCCGGTCGAAGTCGTTAAACTCGCTATAGGCCGGGCGGCCGCGCAGCACGATTTCCACCTTGCCATCCATCCGGCTGGCGAAATCGGTGAGGATCGAAAGCGATTTGGCGCAACGGATTGCCCCGAACCAACCGATGCGCCAAGGCTCACCGGCCTTTGGTACCCGCGGTGCGGGCTGGATCGGCAGGGTGTCCGGATCAAGTGCGAGAACCTTGTTCTCCAGCAGCAGAACCGGCAGTGAGAGCCCCGATTTCGGCTTGAAGAAATTCTCGACAAAGGCAGGCGAGCTGGTGATCAGCAACTGCGCGCGACGGCCGAAATGGCGCTGGAATGCACGCACGAGCCGACCCTTCCAGCCTTCATCCAGCAGCAGACGATGGATATCGAGGCATTCATAAACGACCGGCAGATTGCGATCGAACAGCTGCGCCGCCTGCCCTGCAAGCGCCAGCGTTTCGAGATTTCGGGCGATGATGACATCCGGCCGGGCGATACCGGCAAGCTTGGACTTCAGCCCGGCGCTCGCCTTGACGATGGCGCCGATCCGTTGGGCGAATTTCCCGTCCGAGGTCTCGCCGAGCACGATCGTACGCACACCCGGTTCACCCTCGAGCAGGTTCCGACCTCTTGTAAACCCCGCAACCGTCACGTCTGCGCCGCCGGCCTTCAGGGTCAGCACACGCCGCCGGATCGCCGCATCGGCGAAATCATGGGCGAGATAGAGAACGTTTACGCTCAAACGGGCATGCTCCTGTGCTGAAAAATTCGACGCAATATGACAAACGACGAAATGGCTAGGCTGCGGATAGGGCTCAATCGAGATTGCAGGCAACGGATTCGGGGAACTGGCACGCATCCCCCTGAGCGGTAAAGGAAACCCGGTCGATCACCATGGATGACTGCCCCTGATAGGAAAAGCGGCCCATCCAGTCCTTCAGCGTGTCGGTACCCCACAGGCTGAGCATGATCTTTTGGTCATTGGTCGGGATTTTCGAAGGATCCGTCACTTCATGAACGAGCTTACCGTTGACGAAGTAACGCAAACGGTCCTTTTCCCAGACGAAGGCATAGTCGTTGAAACCCTGGTCGGCACCACCTTCAACAGGAATGAGCTTCTCGTTGCCGCCCTTGCCGTTGATATACTGGTTGACCTGCACCTGATTGGTATTCTTGCCGAGCACCTCGAAGTCGATCTCGTCCCAGGGTTTTTTGTCGGTCGGGCCGATATAGGTGAAGAAAGCCGAGTTGAGACCCGAACCCGTCGCCGCCTTCATCCGCACCTCATAGGTGCCGTAAAGGTAACGCGATTTGGTCTGCACTTCGCCGCAGAGAAACTTGCGGTCCTTCGACTGGCCTTCGGAAAAATTCAGCGTCAGCGTGCCGTTGGCGGTATCGATCTGCTTCTTCGACCATGTGCAGTTCTGGTGCGAGCCATTGGCCCAGCCATCCGCGACATACCAGAAGGAACGGTCGAAGCTGTCGAAGTTTTCAACGAAGGACTTGTTGTTCAGCGTGCCCTGCGCCGAAGCCGGCATGGCGACGGAGAGGATGGAGAGGCCCAGAGTGGAGATGGCGGCCGCGATTTTAAGTGCGATGGTCGTCATGATTTCACCTGCGCTGCTGTGACAATTTCGGTTCCATCGGGTGGGAGGACCCGACGGGATGGTTCGAAGTCGCTTTCGCGAGTTTTTCCTTGCGCCCTCGGCTACCAGTCAGAAGCTGATAAACGGGCGGCATGATCCGCATGATGACGGCGTTGCTGATCACCAAGATGACAAGCGAGACAACAACCGAGCCGAAATAGAAGATCGGATAGGCTTCCGGCGCTCCGACACGGTTCCAGACCATCCACAGCATGACCAGCAGCGGATAATGGGCGCAGAAAATCCAGAAGCTCAGGCTGCCAGTCGCAGCCAGCCTTTTGCCGAGCCGGGTTTCGATCGCAAGCGCCGAGATCATCCAGACGCCGAAGGCACCGACGATCGACAGGATGTTGCGAGCGAGATCGACGCCCCAGGGGAAATTGGGCTGGCTGAGATAGATCACCAGCGACAATGCGAAGGCCGCGAGAAGCGTGGCGATCGAGCCCGGCCATGCAAAACGGTCCAGCGCCTTGAGATCCGCGGCACGCAACCCGAGAAACATGCCGAGCGCGAAGCTGAACAGGATCGAGCGCTTGATGACGATGGCGAAGCTGAGGTCCGGAATGACCGCCAGAACGAACAGGATCGAAAGCGTCGGGATCGCCGCGCGTCGCAGCAGGAACAAAAGGACCGGCGACAGCAGGATGCAAACGAACAGATCGCGCAGGAAATAAAGCGGCACATTGGCCGGCAGGTCTTCGAGCGCAAAGGCATAGGTCAGCATTTCGCGCAACGAGGCCGTGATATCAGGGAAATAACCGACGCCGATGCCAACCCGCTGCAGGCCAAGTATCACCAGGAACAGGCCGAGGTTCCAGATCAGGAACGGCACGAGCACCGTCATCGCCTTGGACCGGACTACCTTGCCGTAGTCGAAGGATGCCGCACCTTTGCGCAGTAGAAGATAACCCGAGATCATGCTGAGGCACGGCACGCCGATACGAAACAGGCTGTCACCGAGAAAAACGCTCAGCCAGTTGAACCAGCCGGTCTCGGCAATCACCAGGTCGGCCGCCGGATCATGAGGCACATGCACGAAGACAATGCCGCAGATCAGCAGGATACGCATCAAATTGATACGCGAGGATATGTTCTGATCAACAGTCAAACCAGTCACCCCTTTTGGGCAGCGCCTCCCGTCACCGCCATTTCAATCAGAGCAGACTTCAGCCCGCGTGAGTGAGAAGCATCACGTGAAGTTTCGGGTAAAATGTGGCAGCGCAGCAAATTTGGCAGGTGCGAAATCTAGCAGTAGGAGCTATTCGGCAGCCGCTCATTGGCTTTTGTCAGGCCGGAAGCATTGGCATACAGGGGCTTTACAGACAATTCTAATATAAAGATGCTGCATCGCAACATGAATTAAAATGAAAAAAACAATCACATTTTCTCGCGGGATCGTGCATCCAGCGTGAGAAGGCTAGACCAACCATGGCGAATTAAGGCGAAAACATGGCGAACATGGGGCAAAAGTGGTCGCTTGCCCGAATCGAGGGAAACCACTTGTCTGCAGCTATCCCAGCCGTTTGAAAAGCTATTCTCGGACTTGATTGCAATACGAAAACGGCCGGACGTTTTTGTCGCCCGGCCACGGTGGCAGAAAAGTTTAGCGCTTCATTTACCCTTGCGGGCGACGCCTCGCCGTCAAATGGCAGTCGCGCGGCTGAGAGCGGTCCGCTTGTCCAGAGCGTCCAACGCCTCGTCGATATTCGCCACCAGTTCCGCCCGATCACCGTTGGCAGTCTGCCAGGCATCGATGAACGTGCTGGTTTTGCCGTAGCTGTTGTCGAGTACACAATGGTCGGCATCGAGAAGCAGGCTCATGATATGCCCGTGCATGCGGTCGGTAATCACCTGCCGCGCGGAGCTCAGCAGCCGCACGCCGCGGTCAAAACGCTGCTGCGCCCGCTCGCGATAGGCCAGTTCCGTCATCTTTGCCCGCCCGCCGACATCGCCACGCAACAGACCCTTGATGATGGCCGCCCGTTTCGTGCGCTTCTGGAAATCGGCTTCCTCCTGTTCCGGCCAGTCCGCCACGATCACGTTCGGGCGCGCCACGGCGCGGGACGTATCATGTGCAGCGCCGACCTCCTGGTCGGCCCGCAGGTTGAGAAGCAGGTCATGGCTCGGCGCGAGGCGCTTCACGGGACCGATCCAGAAAGCCATGTCCGGGCAAAGCCGGACTTCGCACTGGAACCACTTCTTGGCGAATTCAAAGCTCTTCTTGTCGCGCACGAGCAGCTTGTAATTGCCGTGCTTTTCGATCGCACGCGCGGTGCTGTCGACGTTTTCCTGGCTCTTGAAATGGATCGTCTGCGGCATCTGGATGACCGGTCGGCCTGGATATTTTCCAAGAATATGCTCGCGAAATTCGCGGAAGCTCGGCCAGATGTCGCCGAAATTTCCGCCGCCATGCAGCAGGATCTGGCCATCACCGATGGCGGCCTGCATCCGGTCGTCGCTATGGGTGGGGATTTCGCTGACGAAGCTTGGCTTCGATTTGACCCGATCGAAATAGGCGAGTTCCCCGAGCCAGATGGCGCTGTCACCGATATTGTAGTGGTTCGGGAAGTCCAGAAGCGCGTAACGCCCGGACAGATCGACCAGATCGGCGAGGTTCTCGTGGATCACGCCCTGAAGCCTCTTGATGGTGGCAGCACTCGTTTCCTGCATGGGATCTCCTTGACGGTACAGTCGTAATTCCGGGTTCGTTCTACTTTTGCGCCAGCAGGCGGAAGCGTGCAGGCAGCATAGACATGATCATGGCAAGATAGGGCCGGATCATCTTGAAGGCGAAAATCAGCATGAATGCGGCATAGATGATCCCGCCCAGCGCGATGCAGATGCCGGTGCCGAGCCATGCCGGCGTTACTGCCGCAAGAATGACCGGCTTGGCGAACCAGACGCAGATGGCCATGACCAGCGAACCGATAAACGGCATCGCGATCGCCTTCAGCGTTCCGATGGAATCGATATGAGCAAAGCGTTTCAGCACATATTGCTGGTAGGGCATGGTCAGCCAGGCCCGCAAAGCATATCCGGCCGCAACAGCGATGATGCCGTAGGGCACCAGCAGCCAGGTCAACAGGATCGTCATGGCGAGTTGCAGCGCTGCAACCGAGAGAATGCTCTGCGCCTTGTTGACGGCGGCCAGCGCCGAGGAGGCGAAGACGTTCATCACGAAGGGCACCGCCATCATCACCAGAACGGTCGAGACATCGCCCGCATTGCCCCATTTGTCGCCGAACAGGAAGAGAATGAGCTGATCCGACAGCGCGCCGAAACCGAGAAGCAGCGGGAAGGTCCCGAGAGCCGCAAGCCCGACGATGCGGTTGTAGGCGTTACGGAAGCTCACCGGATCGGCTTGCAGCTTCGACAGCGTCACCAACGCCACGCTGCCGATCGGCGAAAGGACGGCCTGCGAAATCAGCTCGATCAGCCGCCACGCAATCCGGTAGCGACCGACTTCCGTCGGCCCGAACCAGCGCGAGATGAAAATATCCTGCACGCGGGCAAGCATCATCCAAAGAATTTGGCTGACAACGAGGCTGACGCTGAACAGGAAGATCGAGCGGAAAATGGTGACGTTGAAGCGCAGCCTGGGGATCCAGCGATAGGACAGCCAGCCGAGAATGACGAGTACGATGCCGTTGACCGCCGTCTGCGCCACCAGCGACCACACGCCCCAGCCGAGAAAGGCGGCCGCGACCGCCGTCAGACCGGAAAGAAGGCTGGCGGCAATGCTCTGGGCGGCAAGGCTTTTGTGGCCGAAATCGCGCGCCAGCCGGGCATTGTGGATGACGGCGAGCGACGACAGAGGCAGAAAAAGCGCCAGCCATTTGAGGATTTCCGCAACATTCGGATCGCGGACGAATTCGCCATAGGCAGGTGCTGCAAAGAAGATGACGAGCCCAACCGAAACGCTGAAGGCAACCGAGGCCCAGAAGGCCGTATCCGCCAGTTCTTCGTCGAGTTCCAGCTGACGGGTCACCGCATCGCCAAGCCCCGCATAGGCGAGCACACGGCCGATCTCGACGAAAAGGCTGGCAAGCGCAAATGTGCCGAAATCCGCCGGCCCGAGAATACGCGCCAGGATGACGAAGATGACGAAGGTCGCGACCGTGCTCCACCCGACGCGAACAATCGACCATAAGATCGATGTCGCGGTTTTCTTTTTCAGGTCGCCACTGTCGACGGCGCTAGCATCCATGAACATTCCAATCGATTAGAAAGCGGCGCAAACCGCCCCATATGCGTCTTGGCCCGCATGGCGTGGACCGTTTCCAGAGAATGTCCGGATCGTTTAAGAAGCCTGACCCGCGCGCCCGCTGCGCCAATAGGCCCAGAGCCCGGCAAAATTCTGCTTCACCGTGTTTCGATAGGTCAGTCCGAGCGCTGCATCGAGATTGCCTCCGCCGAAATATTCTTTCAGCGCCTGGCGTACATCCCAGCGGAACATGCCGCGCATGTTGGAATCCCGCACGAACATGTACTTCGCGTAGAGCGCACCGTTTCCATAGGAATATCCGTCGAACAGCCGCTGCACGTCATCCATGCTGCGTCTGCCATGGAAATGTTTGACGACGAGGCTGGGTATATATTCCACCTTGAAGCCTGCGCGGAAAGCCCGGTGGATATAGTCCGTATCCTCGCCAGACCGGAAAGTCGCGCCCGCGCCAAAACGGGTATCGAACAATCCGACCTTGTCTGCCAGCGCCTTCGGGAAGGCCATATTGCAGCCATGGATGAAACCGCCCGGATGATTGTAGTTGTTGAGGACCGCATGCTGCATGTCCGTCTTGATCGTGATCGGCAGATCGCGTTCATCGCCAAGATCGACGCGGCCGCCGCGCATGACGGGGGCCGCATCTTCGGCGAAAAGATCGGCGATGGTCGCAAAATAATCCGGCGAGACCTCGCAATCGTCATCCGTGAAAGCAAGAATACGTCCACGCGCGTTCTGGATGCCGGTATTACGGGCATGGGAAAGCCCCGGACGGCTCTCGAAGAGCAGCGTCGTTGCGATCGGGGCGGTCTCGCTCCATCTGGCGACCACATCCGATGTTCCATCCGTGGATCCGTTATCGACGAAAATGAACTCGAGCTTGAGTTCATTGGCCCGCAGGGCAGCAACGGAAATGGCCCGCAGGCAGCTGTCGAGACCATAGGCTCGATTTCGCGAAGAAATGATGAGGCTTATATCGACAACCTCGGACGTCATCCTGTTCCCTTCAACCATTAAGCGAAAGAAGCGGCGCGCCGCCACTTCTCGACCAAGAAACATTTTGCACTGCAGCAAATCATGAAAACACTCAGGGATGCAATTGGGGTATTTTCATGATTGCTGCTCACAGATAGAGCAGCTTTGGTGTTGGAACATCACCAGCGGCGGATATTTTGCATACCCGTCTTTCTTGTCGGAAAAATGATAGCGTGACGCATTAATCCACTGTTTCCAGGGAAAACTCCTGCCCTTGGAGCACATAACCCGATACGAGCGAACGCTCAAAACGACGTAAATCTCACTGTTTTGCCGTATTTACCCTTCTAAAATTGGTGCGGCGCCCAAGATTAACTTCGCGGCCCTGCGTCTTCTCCGCCGCAACACGACTATCGTATTTGCGGCATAGGTCAGGACGGCTTTCGCACCGATCAGCACGAATCGCCGGCCGTAAATCAGATCGGACTGCAAGAAATCGGTCCGTTTCCTCACAATTTGGAAAGGTCCGCTGGTTGTAAAAATGCATCTGTTCGAGCCTCCGAAACCGCTTCGGAAGCCGACCGCGGCAGTTGCACATACTGTCCGCTTCAACAGATAAGCTGCGTCTCCTGAGGCGCAGGTGCACTTGCCCTCATTCGTGTTCCTTGCGCCGGGCTATTTGTCCGCTCGCAGCCTTTCGACACGGAGCTCCCCTCTCATCAGGAAAGATGGACAGCCGCCAAGCTCACATTCCAGAAATGCTAAGGAATTAAAAACATGGCTAGTTTTACCGTCGTCATTCCGTTCTACCAACGGAAAAAAGGTATTTTGTCCCGCGCGTTGAAATCGATATTCGCGCAGAGTTTTCAGGATTTCGACATCGTCATCGTCGACGACCAGTCCCCGTTTCCAGCTGAAACGGAATTGCGCGACATTCCCGCTGAATGGAAAGCGAAAATCCGCGTTATCCAGCAGGAAAATGGCGGACCGGGCGCGGCCCGCAATACAGGTCTCGACGCCGTTCCAAGCGATACCAGTTTCGTCGCCCTGCTCGATTCCGACGACATGTGGCGGCCTGATCACCTCAAGAATGCCCACGACTCCATGACGCGTTTCGAAGCCGACTGCTATTTCGCGTCGATGCAGGAAAGCGAGGAATTCTATTACCATTTCGGCATGGCGAAGCTTGCCGAAACCGAGGATGGCAAGACGCTGGAAGAAAAACCTCTCCTGCTCGAAATCCCCAATCTCGCCAGCGTGATGCTGAAGGACTGGGCCTTTCTGCACTTGAGCTGCATGGTAATCTCCCGGCCGGTCTTCGAAACGGTGAGGTTTGATCCCGTCTTGCGACTGGCAGCCGAAGACGTGCTGTTTTTTGCCGATTGCATTTTGAAATCGGAACGCACGGTGCTGTGCGACACGCCCGGCGCGGCGCGCGGCATGGGCGTCAACATCTTTCACGGCATCGACAACCAGTCGCCGGAATTCCTCCAGCAGCAGTTCAATACGCTGGTGGCACTCGACACGCTGGAAACGCGCTTCGAGAACAGGCCGGAGGACGTCGCCTCGATCACCACCTACAAGAACATGGCGAGACGACAGGCCCTCTGGAGCCAGGCAGGACGGTTGAAGCGCCGCCAGTCACCGGATTTCGGCACATTAGCCCGCTGGGTCATGCGCGATCCGGCAATCCTTGGCGCCGCCGTCAAACTCGGCGCTGGCAAGCTAGATGGGCGGCGCGGGTAAAACCTGCCCGTCGCAGCTGCGTCAATTCACGCGATGAGGCGGTAAGGCGGGTGGAGGTCACCCGCCATCATCAACTCTGGCCCGCCACGGGTACACCGGTCAGCAGATAACGAGGCGTCGTGGGCAGCGAGGCTGCCGACGTGTTCTTGTTGCGTCGAAGAGCATCGTATTTGTCAAAGAAGATACCGGTGACAACAGCCGGAAGGGCATCCGGACGTGACATCATATGCCGGATCGCGCCGCCTTTGCCCGATTGCCGTTTCACATCAAGGAATTCGCGCAACTCATAACGCGCTTTGATGTGATCGCGATGGTGTGTGATCACCGCACGCGCATCCGAAGGCAGAGACATGGCGGCAAGAATGGCATTGTCTGCTTCGTAAAGCCGCCTCAGGTCCTCGGTGCGATGCCGGCTGCTGAGTGAGTCTCCCCGCACCACGGCACCGTAACCGCAGTGTTCGATCACCTTGTAACGCGCCCCGAAGGCCAGAGCTCGTACATAGAAGTCGTAATCCTCGCCCAGCCGCAATTGCTCGTCGTAGCGCAACTGGTGGGCTTGAAGAAAGGCGCGGCGCATGACCGGCTTGAGGAAACCCGTTTCGCCTCTCGGCTTGCCACGCTTCGAAATATTGCCCTCGACGAACTGGACCAGAGACAGATCCCGCGCGCGCGACTGGAAGCGTGTCGGCGATGCAAGCGCCGCCGGATCGGCCACGAAGGCAATATTGTCGGCAATAAAATCCCAGCCGCTTTCGGCAAGCATGGGCGCGAAACGGTCAGGAAAGAAAAAATCGTCCGCGTCGAGAATGGCAATCAGCGGCGCACTGGACTGCGCGATTGCCGCGTTCCTGGCTGCCGACGGCCCCTGGTTCTTTTCGAAGGAAATGATCTTCAGGCGCCCGCTTCCGTCATCCGCTGCAAACGCCGCATGATCGGTGCCGTCGCTGGATCCGTCATCGACGACGACGACTTCGGAGACGACCCTCTCGCGAAGAGCCGACGCCACAGCCAGGCCGATCGTATCCGAGGCATTCTTGGCTGCGATGATTACACAGATCGTTTCGTCAACGGCTTCCGCCATAAGCTTCTCCATCGTCCGTCTCACCGCTTGAAAGGTGCAGACTTATGAACTTAGGAAAATGGCAGCGATGTGAAAGAGCTAATTTTAGGGGCGGAAAAGTCGCAGGAACAGGCTCAATGGTCCTGGATATGTATTCTTGCCGGCGCTTCGGCGGTCAGGCTGTCGCGGCCGGAGGCATCCGGTCTCGACTTGGCAGGGCCTTCGGTGGAACGAGCGCTCTCCATCTGCGCCTTCTCGCGCCGTACCAGGTAAACGATCCCGATAAAATAACCGATCTGAAGTATTAGTGCGCAGAGAACGGTCTCTATGAATGCCGTCCAAAAGGAACCGGACATGACATACGCGGCGACCGCAAACACGGCGAGAGTGCCTAACATGCTCACGAATACACGCGGTGCGTACATCATCATTCCTCCCGAGGGACTTTTCTTATGACTTTTTAAATTTCATCGGCCCTCTCCCATGCCCTTTACATTACGGTGCAACGAGAGAGTTTTCAAGATTTTCGCAGGCTGCAGATTTTGACCAGTGAATCTTTGGTAAGATTCCACTTCAGTCCTCAGGAAGCGCGCTTCAAACGGTTCAATACCTTGTTACCACATCTCAACACCACATTTTTGCCACATTTACGCCGGAATTGCCGCACTTTGGAACAAATGAACGCTACCGGCTCACGACAGCCGCACTATCCGTTCAATTATTGTTACAAAGGTCACCGGGCGCCATCATGCACCCTATTGCGCCGCACCATTGTATTGCAGTGCAGCAGGCCTAGGCCTTTGGTCCTAAGGCCAAGCTACTTTGGGCCTGAACCTCAAGAAGCGGCGACTGATCAGACCGCTGGAAATTACTCGTAATACATGCAGATCAAGTTTCGATTACGATTAATAGTCGACATCGATTCAATTTTACAGACATCCGGTAGTATTCGCGTAAGCCTTTATATTTACGATCACCACCTGCGGCTGTGACCGCCTTGTGCTTTTTTGCCTCCGTCAGGCCTGTTTCGTCACATCGCAGAAATTTTTGTCTGGCATCAAATTACGAACACAGACTTATTATCAGATACCAGCTCAATGAAGCGCCTTAAGGCACCGACTATCGCAAAACCTAAATGGAGCCCCCTCTATGAAGTCAGCGACACGTTCGGCAGATACGCCGCTATCAGACCTGGACCATGCCGCCATGACACTCCCGATTGGCGGCCTGGTCAAAAGAACGTTCGACTTTACCGCCGCAGGCCTTGCCCTGATCATTTTCAGCCCGCTGTTTTTGATGATCATGGCCTTGGTTAAGCTGACGGACAAAGGCCCGGCCTTTTACGGACACAGCCGTATTGGCCACAAGGGACGCACGTTCAAATGCCTGAAGTTCCGCACCATGGCGGTCAACGGCGATGAACTGCTCCGTAAGCACCTGCGGGAAAACCCCGAGGCTGCAGAAGAATGGCGCAAGACCCGCAAGCTTCGTGACGACCCGCGCGTCACTGCAGTTGGCCGTGTCCTGCGCAAGCTCAGCTTGGACGAACTGCCCCAGCTCCTCAACATCCTGCGTGGTGAAATGAGCGTGGTCGGTCCCCGTCCCGTGGTAGATGACGAGCTGAAGGTCTATGACAGCTCTGCCATCTACTACCTGCAGACCCGCCCTGGCCTGACCGGCCTGTGGCAGATCAGCGGACGCAATGACGTGTCCTACGAGACCCGCATCGCATTCGATACGCACTATGTGCAGAACTGGTCACTGGTTCAGGACGTCTCGATCATTCTGCGGACGATCCCTGCCGTGTGCATGGCTCGCGGCAGCTACTGACAGGCCTATCTGCCGCGCCGCATCTTCCCCGGCGCGGAACATCACGATGAAATACCGAAACATACGAGAACCAAGGAGATCTGATGGGTATCCGAATGGTCTTTCCGCGACGCTTCCCGACGCTGGCAATGGCGGCGGGAACAATAGTTTTGTCGCTGACCACATCAGCAGGCGCGCAGAGCACTGCCCAGCCTCAATCACCGGCTTCCCCGTCTAAGGCTCCACAGTCTCAGGCCCAGCCCCAGGCGAAGGCCAGCAAGCCCGCACAGGCGGCAGCGCCGCTTAGTGCCAAAAGCCAGGAAGGCGCCTATCGCCTTGGCGTCATGGACAAGCTGCGCATTCGCGTGGCGGAGTGGCAGCCGGCCGATGGCAGCGTCCGCACCTGGGATGCCGTCAGCGGTGATTATACCGTCGGCCCATCCGGCGCCCTTTCTCTGCCCTTCATCGGCGATCTCGACGCTGCCGGAAAGACGACCGCAGAGGTGGGCAAGGCGATCGGCGAAAGGCTGCAGGGCGAATTCGCATTGCGCAATCTTCCCTCCGCTTCCGTGGAAGTCGCCGAATTCCGTCCGCTCTTCCTGGCCGGCGATGTCGACAAGCCGGGCGAATATCCCTATTCCCCCAACCTGACCGTCTTGAAGGCAGTCAGCCTTGCAGGTGGCCTCAAGCGGTCCGATTCGGGCCAGCGTTTTGCCCGTGATTTCATCAGGGCGCGGGGTGACAGCCAGGTCAGCGATTCCGAACGCGGTCGCCTGATTGCCCGCAGGGCGCGGCTTATAGCGGAAATCAGCAACATCAATGAGCTGGTAATGCCACCAGAACTGAAGGACGTGCCGAATGCCAGGGAGCTGATGGCGAGCGAAGCCTCGCTGATGAAGTCCCGACGCGATCGCTACGAGCTTCAGCTGAAGGCACTGGCCGATCTCAAAACACTGCTGGATACCGAGGTCCAGTCTCTGGCGCAGAAGTCCGTGACACAGAAGCGGCAGCTCGAACTTTATAACGACGACCGCGATCGCATGGCGAAGCTGAGCGAACAGGGGCTTGCGACATCCAGCCGCCGTCTGTCCGCCGAAGAGCGGTCTGCTGATCTCGAGTCCAACATGCTGGATACGGATACGGCTGCGCTGCGCGCCAAGCAGGATATCAACAAGGCGAACCAGGACGAGATCAATCTTCGCAACGACTGGGATGCCCAGCGGGCGCAGGAGTTGCAGGATACAGAAGCACAGCTTGAAAAGCTTGGCTTCGAGCTCTCCACCAGCCGCGAATTGATGCAGGAAGCGTTGGCGCAATCGGCCGAAGCCCTGAAGTTCGACCCATCGAACAAGGACGCGGCGATCAAATACGTCATCGTCCGGGATACAGGCGACGGTCCGAAACAGATCTCGGTTGACGAAAACGCCACGCTGCGGCCCGGCGACGTGATCAAGGTCTCATCAGAACTCCTGATGCAGTAATAGGTGACGAATGAAGATCGCACGGTCGATGTTGGTCGACCCTGACAGGAACCAGGTCTATGGGATAGCGGCAGTGGCGCTATCCTTCTTCGTCTTTGCCTATTCCAGCCGCTTCGGACAGGTGTCTATCCTGGCCTATTATGCGCTCTGGTTTCCGCTGATACTGGTCGATTACAAGCGGGTTCTGGGCAATTATTTCAGATATTTCTGGATCCTTGCCTTCCCGCTTCTCTGTTTCCTGTCCGCCTTCTGGTCGCCGGCGCCGGGCGTTTCACTGCGCACGGCAATCCAGTTTCTGACGCATCTGATCTGTGCTTTGATTGCGATGCGGACGATCAGCGTCATTACACTCACGCGCGGCTCTATCATCGGCACTGTCGTCGTGATGCTTTATTCCATCGTCTTCGGCTCCTACAGCTATGACGCGATGGACGGCAGCTACAGTTTCGTCGGCTCGTTTTCTTCGAAGAACCAGCTCGGGCTATATGCCTCGCTCGGGATCGTTTTCTCGGTTCTTTACGCCATCATCTTTCGCCGCAAGGATATCTGGCTTGCAGGCGCAGGTGCTGCGGCACTTCTCTGCGCCTACTGCCTGATGGCCTCTCAATCCGCCACCTCGGTAATCACCACGGCCGGGTTGATCGCGGCCTGTATCGCCTATCTGCCCTTCGGCCTTCTGGGGCCGAGCAGCAGAAAGCTGCTGTTTGTCGGTATCGTCGTAATCGGACTCGCCGTCGTGGTGGCCGGCCTCCAGATGGGTGCCGTCGACGCGATCCTCGGCCTGTTCGGCAAGGATTCGACCCTGACGGGACGAACCTATCTCTGGCAGCAGGGTATCGAGGCCGCACAGCTCAATCCCGTTCTCGGCATGGGCTATCAGGGCTTCTGGGTGCAGGGTTTCGCCAAGCCGGAGCAACTCTGGGACGAATTCTTCATCGCCACCCGTTCAGGCTTCCACTTCCACAACACCTATATCGAGGTGGCCGTGGAGAACGGCCTGGTCGGGCTTGCGCTGCTGGTCTTCGTTCTTCTGAAAAATGTCTTCGGCCATCTCGGCGCCATGCTGAACCGGCGCAATGATCCCGACTCGATCGTCCTCTTTGCCGTCAGCCTTCTGCTGCTGATGCGCTCATTCGTCGAGATCGACGTAATCTTCCCCTATCAGATCGGCTCGTTCCTGATGTTCTACGCCGCCGGGAAGCTGACCTTGTCGCGACGAAACCCCAATCTCAACCAGCCGCAGTTCAGGCCCCGTCCTGTTCCGGTTTGAGGTTCTGAGCGAGATGATCGGCAAGCCTGAGCGCCAGTGCTACCGCAGGAAGGGTCGGATTGGCATGACCGCCGGTCGGGAACAGGCAGCTGCCTGAGAGGTAAAGATTGGCAAGTCCATGCACGCGGCAGTTCACGTCTGCCGCGCCTTCCGCAGGATCGACCGCCATTCGTGCAAGCCCGATCTGGTGAAAGCCGTCGAAGGCCTGATCCGACACGGATTTTCGGCGGATTGCCCCATCGGCAGAGTAATCCAGACGGCCTATACCATTTCGGCGGAGCCAGGCATCCAGCACTTCGTGGGAGCGCACGACCGAATCGATATCCTGCTCCACGACCCTGTAATCCACGGCTAGAGCTGGCTCAGTTCCCGTTTCGCGAGGGTTGAGCCTCACCCTGCTTTCTGCGTCGGGCACCTGTTCGGCGTGGTAACGCAGGAGATAACGGCCCTTGGGATTAACCAGCGTATGGCGACCGGCACGGCGGCGGGCAAGGGCTTTCAGGACGGCGGGCAGGTCACGTACCCAAGCCCAGTCCTTGACCAGATTGCGCAGATGCGACCTCCAGCGACCGGCTGTCGCACCCCGCGAGGCCGGTGCCAGCCCTTCTGACAGGCGACCGTAAAGCCCGGTCAGCCTGAGAAACAGGTAACAGGCCGATAGGGCTCCAGAACCGTGGACAGGATCGGCAATGGAGATGGCGTCGATCCAGAAAACGTTGTTGAGTAGCCGCTCCTCCCGCTGAACGGCCGGCGCGATCTGAAAGCGGCGGCGAAACACACCGCCGGCGCGATCTCGCAGGAAGGAGAGCGGCAGGGCCGAGTGTGCTGCATCGAACTGGACAACAGCGATATAACCGGTCAGATGCCCCTGATAGAACCGCCCCGTGGCCGGAGACAGAGCAGCTCCGCCTTCAGCGGCGGAATTAGCAAGACCAAGAAGCAGGCGCGTATTCTCCAGCCCTCCTCCCGCAAGGATGAATACCCCTGCCCTGATACTGACCTGACGCCCCATGATCTCTGCCCTCAGCGCTTCGATCCTTTGCCCGGATGCATCAGGTTCGATGGAGGTCACGACGGCACCAGTGAAGATCGATATCCGTTCGGATGCACGCACCTTCTCCAGATAGACCGGACCCAGATCGGGTCGCTCGCTCCAGCGCTCGACAGCAGATATCGTGACGCGATCATCGCCTGCCGCCAGGTCTGCGGCCGGAAGATCGGCCGTGCTGCATCGGAGAAATTCGAGGGCAGGAGTGTAATATCGACTGAGCGCGTCATGTGGAATCGGCCAGCCTGAAAAGGCGACATGCGCTCTCTTGTCGAAATCAATGTCGTCCAGGGCAACACAGCGACCACCCCATAGCGCAGAGGTTCCGCCGATTCCGGGTCGCGATGCCGCTTGCAGGACCGCATGATGCCGATTGCTGATCTCGACCTTGCCTTGCCGCGGGACCATGGCGTCATCGTGGCCCATCTCCAGCAAGGTGACGGAAACTCCTTGGGCTTCAAGCCTCAGGGCCATCGCAAGGCCGACGGGGCCCGCGCCGACGATGCAGACATCGCTGGTCTGGGGATCACTTGCGCCATGGGATGATATCATCAAGCAACGCTTCGGCGGTTATCTCCCAGAGGATGATAGGGCGCAGGTCGCCAACGAAAACCACCGGACAGCTATTGATGCGCCAAATAGTCCAGATTTCTGCATCGTCCTGCTGAGCGGCAGCCCCTCCCGAAACGAAAGACGGCCCGGAGCCGAAGCGCCGAGCCGTCAAAAAGTTGGGAAGACCGTTGAGCCTTCTGTTGTCAAACCTCAGGCTGCCCTTGCGGCATCCAGCGGAATCTCGACATCGATCTCGAGGATCGAAACATTCTCGTCGCGATCGACCTTCACCGTAACGCGGTCGCCGTCGAGCTGCACATGCTTGGCTATGACGGCGAGGATTTCCTCGCGCAGGATCGCGGTCAGGTCGGAGCCCGTGGATGCCCGCTCATGAGCCAGCAGAACCTGCAGGCGTTCCCGTGCAGCCGGCGCCGAGCGCCGTGCCGAACGTGTGAAAAGACGCAGTATGCTCATGCGGCCTTCCTTCCAAAGAGTTTTCCGAAGATGCCGCGCTTTTCGCCCGGCACCGTCACAGGTACGATTTCGCCGGCCAGACGGCGGGCAGCTTCAAAATAGGCCTGGGACGGAGCGCTGCGCGTATCGGCAAGCGTTACCGGAGCACCGAGGTTGGAAGCCTTCAGAACATCCATGCTTTCCGGAATGATGCCGAGAAGCGGGATGGAAAGGATTTCCAGAACATCGTCGACCTTCAGCATGTCGCCGCGTTCCGCACGATTGTTATCGTAGCGCGTGAGCAGCAGATGTTTTTCCATCCGCTCGCCGTTCTCGGCCTTCAGCGTCTTGGAATCGAGCATGCCGATGATGCGGTCGCTGTCGCGAACCGAAGAGACTTCCGGATTGGTGACGACGACGGCGACGTCGGCATGGCGCATGGCAAGCGTCGCGCCCTTTTCGATGCCGGCCGGGCTGTCGCAGATGACCCAGTCGAAATACTTCTTCAATTCGCCGATGACGCGCTCGACGCCCTCTTCCGTCAGCGCATCCTTGTCGCGCGTCTGGGAGGCCGGCAGCAGGAACAGCGTGTCGAGCCGCTTGTCGCGGATCAGTGCCTGCGGCAGCTTGGCGTCGCCGTTGATGACGTTGACGAGGTCGTAGACCACCCGACGTTCGGCACCCATCACGAGGTCGAGGTTACGCAGCCCGACATCGAAATCGACGACGGCGACCTTTTCATTGCGCTGTGCAAGTGCTGCCCCGAGTGCGGCGGTCGATGTCGTCTTGCCAACACCGCCCTTGCCGGACGTCACTACGATGACTTTCCCCATCCTGATCTCCTGTGTTGAACCTTATGCCGGTTCAGAAAAGTATGTCTGCCATGATCGTTTCGCCCTCGAGCGACAGTTGCACGGCGTGCCCGCGAAGGCTCGAATCCATGTCTTCCGCCATCTTGTAGATACCGTCGATGGCGATCAGCTCGGCCTCGAGACGGCGGCAGAAAATGCGTGCGTTGGTATTGCCGATCGATCCTGCCATCGCCCGGCCGCGAAGCGTGCCGTAGATGTGGATCGAACCGCCGGCGATAACCTCGGCGCCGGATGCGACGGAACCGACAATGGTGATGTCGCCTTCTGGAAAGATGATCGACTGTCCGGACCGGACCGGTTCGTCGATAACCAGGGACTGCGGGATAGCCCGAACCTGCGGCGCTTCCTGACGCTGCGGTGCCGGCGCGGTAGTCTCGGCTTCGGTCGCCGTTTCCGGTTCGCGAGCAGTCACCTCGACGTCCGAGGCTGGCTTGCCGCCTTTCATCGCCGGCGGCATGCCCGGACCGAGCATCGACGGGCGAGCGCCTTCAACGCCCATGACGCGCACATTGCGTTCGGCCAGGTCGTCGATCAGCTGTTTCAGTTCGGGCTTCTTGATCGGCAGTTCAGACACGTCGAGGACGACGGGTCTGTCGAGAAAGAACCCGGCAGATCGGGCAGCGAGATCATCGAGGCGTTCAAGCCATTGATCCAGCGGAAGATCCGGTGAAAGAACGACCGCCAGGAACGAACGGCCCTTGATGCGAATGGAGCGAGCGTCTGTTAGCACTTTGGTCATCTACGTTAAAAATTCGTTGCCCGATGTCTACCGCCGACGTGGTTAACAAATAGTTAACGCGACCCGCCCAAATCTTAAGAAGCGGTAACCAACTGGGGTAAAACAGGGTCGCGTTAAGTGATGGCCGCAATCCTGAACCCGCAGCCTTGATCGAGGCTTATGCAGGTTTGCTTTTCAAAGCCGATATCGAAACGGGCCTTGTTCGTGCATCGAAAAAAATGACACGAGTGGATATGAAAAAGAGGCGAGCCATAGGCCCGCCTCTGCCGAATGAGGATTTTCATTGTCCGGCAGCGAGGCCGAGAGAATCAGTCTTCCTGAATATGGCTGTGATGCTTGGTGTCGCGCATCTTCACATAGACCACGAGCGAGATGGCGATCATGATCGTCACGTACCAGAAGAACCAGCTTTCATGGCCCATCTGCTTGAACTTCAGCGCCACGAACTCCGCGGTGCCGCCGAAGATCGTGTTGGCGAGCGCGTAAGGAAGCGCCACGCCGAGCGCGCGGATATGGGCAGGAAACAACTCGGCCTTCACCACCGCGTTGATCGAGGTGTAACCGGTGACGATCAGCAGGCCGACAAGCGAAAGCAGGAAGGCGGTGAACGCGTTCGTGGTAGCCGCAAGCGAGGTGAAGATTAGGTAGGTGAACAGCGTGCCGAGAATGCCGAACCCGACCATCAGGGGCTTTCGCCCGATCCGATCCGACAAGGCACCGGCGATCGGCTGGCAGAGCATGAAGACGAACAGCGCTGCCGTGGTGATCTCGGTCGCCGTCTCTTTGCTGAAGCCTGACGTATTGACCAGGAACTTCTGCAGGTAGGTCGTATAGGCATAGAAGGCGAGCGTACCCCCGGAGGTCAGCGCGATGACGAGGAAAGCCTCCTTCGGGTAATGCCGGAACAGCGCCCAGCCGCCGGAAGACTTCTTCGCGTCTTTATCGGCATTCTTGAAGGACTGCGTCTCGACCAGGCCACGGCGGATATAGAACACCACGATTGCCAGCAAGCCCCCGATGAAGAACGGGACACGCCAGCCCCAGGACTGCAGCTGTTCCGCCGTCAGAAACGCCTGCAGCACGAGCAGAACGGCGAGAGCGACGAGCTGACCGGAGATCAGTGTGACATACTGGAAACTGGAAAAGAAACCGCGACGGTTGCGACCGGCCATTTCGCTCAGATACGTGGCGCTGGCGCCGTATTCTCCGCCGACGCTGATGCCCTGAAGCAGACGGGCGAACACCAGAAGAGCCGGAGCAGCAAGACCGATGGACTCGTAGCCCGGCGCGATGGCAATGAGGAAAGAACCGAGGCACATCAGCGTGACGGAGAGCGTCAGCCCCGCCTTGCGACCCTTGCGGTCGGCATAGATGCCCATGAACCAGGCGCCGATCGGCCGCATCAGAAACCCGACGGCAAAAACGGCCGCAGCGCTCAGCAGCTCGGCGGTCTGGTCACCGGAGGGAAAGAAGATCGGGGCGAAATAGAGGGTGAAGGCGGAGTAGACATACCAGTCGTACCATTCGACCAGATTGCCGGCGGAACCGCCGATGATAGATTTCAGTCTGACCTTTTCGTCGATGGGCGACGAGGCCACGTCTTTTGCCAAGGTGTTATCCAAGAGCGCAGATCCATTTCTGAAAAGCGCGGCGGCGTAAGGGTGTCCAGGCATCGCAATCGCGGGCCGCGCCAAGGGGTGGGATGTCCCTTAAAGGACTTGGGGTGTCCGACCGTGTTACGCCCGAACGCCCCTCGACGCCAGCCCTAATTGACCTGTCAATAAGACATTCTATCGCAGTGCAGCATTAGATCTGCCAAAGATACGGCGAGCATGCCGCCATTGCCGTCCCTGCATGCTCTTCATGATCCCTGATCAGGGCTTCGGGTTGATGTTTTCGAAATGAAGGAGGAGGCCGCTGTGATCCTTTTCCCCACCACCTTCGAACACGAAGTCGGAGAATTCACCCGTCACCACCTGCGTCAACGGCAGCTGCAGGGAAAGTTCCTTGGCCAGTGCCATGACCGTCTTCAGGTCCTTCAACTGGTTGTTCGACGAACCTCCGGGTTCGAAATTCCGCTCCACCATGCGCGCGCCGTGGAGTTCCAGAATGCGGCTTTCGGCAAACCCGCCGCGAATCGCGTTGCGGAACGCCTCGCGGGACGCACCACCGGCTTGGACAAGGATCATCGCCTCGGCCACCGCGCCGATGGTGACTGCAACGATCTGCTGGTTTGCGAGCTTGCACACCTGCCCCGCCCCGCTCGGCCCCACATGCGTGACACGACCGAGCACGGCAAACACGTCGGTGAGACTTTCGACCAAATCGGCATCGCCGCCAGCCATGATCGCCAGTGTGCCTGCATCGGCACCGACAACACCGCCGGAAACCGGGGCATCGAGATGCTTGATGCCGATAGCGGCAAGCTTGGCGGAATGATCGCGGGCGATCGACGGCGCGATCGAACTGGTGTCAATGAGGACGGCACCTTTCTTCATCGCATCCGCCACGCCGCCATCGAACAGCACCGCACCGACCACATTCCCGTCAGTCAGCATGGTGAAAACGATATCCGCATCACGCACCGCTTCTGCAGGCGATGCGGCAACGACGGCACCATCGGCTTCGAGCGGTTTGGCTTTCGCCGGATCACGGTTCCACACCGTGATCCGATAGCCTGCGCGGGCAAGCCGCCGCGCCATCGGCCCACCCATCAGGCCAAGCCCGAGAAAGGCGATCTTCTTAAGGGCCTCGGAGCTCATAGCTTGCCTCCCAGCTCGTCCTCGATATGAACCTGGATGATCTCGTCGAAATTCTTCTCCGAGGTGAAACCGAGCTCAGTTGCACGCGTCGCTTCAAAACCCGGAGCCCAGCCGGCGACCATCTTCATGATCATCTCGTCCGGCTGACGGCGGATCAGCTTCACGGCATCTTCACCGGCCACCCGCCGTAGCGCCTCGATCTGCTCGCCCACCGTCGCACTGACGCCCGGCATGGAAAGACTGCGACGCCAGCCGAGTTTCGACAGGTCCAGCCCCGCCCCATGGATGAGGAACCCAACGGCGGAACGCGGTGACGTATGCCAATGACGCACATCCTCGGAGACTGGCAGGATCGCTTCCTGTCCGACAAGCGGCTCGCGCAATATGCCGGAGAAGAAGCCGGACGCCGCCTTGTTCGGCTTGCCGGGGCGGATGCAGACGGTCGGCAGGCGGATGCCGATACCATCGAAGAAACCGCGCCGGCTGTAGTCGGCAAGCAGAAGCTCGCTCATCGCCTTCTGCGTGCCGTAGCTCGTCAACGGCGTCAGATGGAATTCATCGGGAATCGGACAAGGCAGCGGCGCGCCGACTACGGCGATCGACGAGGTGAAGACGAGGCGCGGAAAATAACCGTCCGTCTGATTTACCAGCCGGATCGCATCGAACAGGTAACGGGTGCCATCGAGATTGATGCGGTAGCCCTTGTCGAAATCCATTTCCGCTTCACCGGAAACAATCGCAGCCAGATGGAAGATCACATCCGGCCGCGTGGCAATCAGCTTTTCCGCCTCCCCGGGCAAGCTGAAATCCGAGGCCAGCGTCGTAACCTTGCCGGCAAAACCGGCCGGCTTTTCCGGCTCGATGACATCGACCAGGGTCAGCGCTTCGACGGGTTTGCCGTGCAGCGTGCCTTCCGAAACGAGACGCTGGGTGAGCTTGCGTCCGACCATGCCGGCAGCACCGATAACAAGAATATGCATGTTTCCTCCCATACAACCGTGGATGCTCCACGAATTCCTCTTGTAAGGTTGTCTGATAACCCTGTATGCTCTGTTTGGAAATAGAAGAGTTCGTCATCAGGCAAAAAAGCCGCCGGCGAAAACTGACGTAGGCTTTGGACTGCCGGAGAATATCCGGGCACTCCTGGGGAGGAGAAGACTACATGACGGACCTTTCGGGCTCGATCGCCGAGCAGCGCCTTTCTTTATGCGCCGTTCTGGGCGAAGATCTTGTCCTCACCAATTCCGAAGATATGCTGCAATATTGCCGCGACTGGCACGGTGACGTGACCAGCGGCGCGATTGCCGTGATCCGTCCGCGATCGACCGAGGACGTGCAGGCCGCCGTAAAGGCATGCCGCGATCTTGGCCTGAAAATAGTGCCGCAGGGCGGCAATACCGGCCTCGTGCTCGGCGGCATTCCGGACGAACCCGAACGTCAGGTCGTGCTCACGCTGGAGCGGATGAACAGGATCCGCAATATCGACAGTGATGATTTCTCCGCCGTGGTCGATGCCGGATGCGTGCTTGCCGAACTGAAGGACGCCATCGCCGAAAAGGGCATGTTCTTCCCCCTTGCCCTTGGCGCACAGGGCAGCTGCCGCATCGGCGGCAACGTCTCCACCAATGCCGGCGGCATCAACGTCCTTCGCTACGGCATGACTCGCGAACTGGTCCTCGGCCTCGAAGTCGTTCTGCCCGATGGCAGTATCTTCGATGGCCTGTCGACCCTGCGCAAGGACAATCGGGGGCTGGACCTGAAACAGCTCTTCATAGGCGCCGAAGGCACGCTCGGTATCATCACCGCCGTGTCGGTAAAGTTGACGCCCTACCCAGACAATGTCGCGACGGCACTTCTGGCGCTGAATTCGCTGGACGACGCGATCACACTTTATCGCCGCGCACGGCGCGATTGCTGCGACCTGATGTCGGCCTTCGAATTCATGCCGCCGCTCGCCTTCACGCTGGCGAAGGAAGCCATGCCGGACCTGCCGATCCCGCTGTCGGGTGAATATCCCGCCTATGTGCTGATGGAGATTTCCGGCTCCGGCCTCGTCGATATCGATGACCTGATGCACCGTTTCCTCGAAGGCGTGATGGCCGATGAACTGGTCGTCGACGGCACGATTGCCACATCTCAAGCGCAGGCGCGCAATCTCTGGCTGATCCGCGAAGGCATGAACGAAGGGCAGGCGAAGCGCGGCGCCCATATGCGCACGGACATTTCGATATCGCTGTCGCAACTCGCATCCTTTGTGATCGATGCCGAAGCGGCTGTAAGCGAAGTACTGCCCGAATGCATCAGCGTCTCCTACGGCCATGTGGGCGACGGCAATGTTCATCTCAACGTATTGCCGCCGAACGGCTCGACCATCGAGGAACGCCACGACCTGATCTACAAGGCTAAGAAGGTCGTTAATGTCGTGGTCGACAAATACAACGGCAGCATCAGCGCCGAACACGGTATCGGCCGCCTGAAACGCGAGGATTTCGAGGAGCGGCTGTCGGAGACCAAACGCGGTCTGCTTGTCGCCATCAAGAAGGCGATCGACCCGGAGCTGCTTTTCAACCCCCATTGCCAAATCGATCTCGGCGCGGATATTCGCTAGCCATCACAAGGAGCAATATCCGTCATGGCCGATTTCACTCAGATCAGACGAAGCGAGCATCTGCCCACGCGCATTGCTGCCGAGATCGGCCGGGAGATTTCTGATGGCAGCATCGCTCCTGGCCAGAAACTGCCGACCGAACATCTGTTGGCCCAGACCTTCGGTGTCAGCCGGTCGGTCGTCCGCGAGGCGATTGCTCATTTGCGGAACGAAGGATTGGTGGAAACCCGCCAGGGCGTCGGCGCCTTTGCTACGGAACTGGCGCAGCGTCAATCGCTGCGCATCGAAGCGGGGCCGCCCGAAGACAAGGAAGCCTTCCGGGATCTGTTTCAGGTGCGTTTTGCCTTGGAAACCGAAGCCGCCGGACTGGCCGCCCTTCACCACTCACGGGAAGACCTTGCAAAGCTCGACGAAATTCTGGCCCAGATGACCGGTGCGGAAAAATGGGGCGAACAGGGCGTCGTTGCGGATCTCGCCTTTCACCGTGCGGTGGCCGCCGCCACCCATAACGAATATTTCCAGCAGTTCGTCGGCTTCATCACCGAACGGACGCATGTGGCCATCAACGCTGCCCGCGCCGCTGCGATTTTGGAGGAAATCGTCGAGGTGACCATCGCCGAACATGTGGCGATCAGGGATGCGATCGCGACGGGTGAACCGGCTGCGGCCAAGACTGCAATGAAGCGTCACCTGAACGGCGCGGCCCGGCGCCTGAACCTGGAGTTGGCGATGAGCTGACGAAAATGCGGGTGGTTTTCCACCCGCATGTTAACTTGCCGTTCTAGACAAAGCGCAAAAGTCATATTAAAACGGCTCTAATGTTGTCGGACATCTGACAACATCGGAAAAGGTGGAGGCCTTTTCCTGAACATGGGAGGATTTCGTGGCATATCAGCATGCCCTGTCGTCGGATATTGTCCTGCCGGTGGATGCGTCGAGCGCGCTTCTGGTCGGACGCGTATGGTCAAACGCCGCTGCCGGCCCTTGCCCGGTACTTTTCTCGAATGGACATCTTCTGGACCTCTCGCCCCTGGCGCCGACCCTGTCTGCGCTTCTGGAGATTGACGGTCTTGCCGGAAAGCTATCCAACACATCAACCTTTACGGATCTCGGAAGCCTCGACGATTTCTTGAGCGGCAAAGCGGGAGCGCTTCTCGCACCCGCCGACCTTCAGGCGATCAAGGCGGCCGGTGTCACCTTCGCCGACAGCATGCTGGAGCGGGTGATCGAGGAACAGGCCAAGGGCGATCCGCTTCGCGCCCAGGAAATCCGCGGCCGTCTGGCCCCGGTTCTCGGCGACAATCTGAAAGGCCTCGTTGCCGGCTCCGAAAAGGCGTCCGAAGTGAAGCGCCTTCTGCAGGATATGGGCCTCTGGTCGCAATATCTGGAAGTCGGCATCGGCCCGGATGCGGAAATTTTCACCAAGGCCCAGCCCATGTCGTCCGTCGGCTGTGGCGCTGATGTCGGCATCCATCCTAAATCGGACTGGAACAACCCGGAGCCGGAAGTGGTGCTTGCCATCACCTCGAAGGGCGAGATCATCGGTGCGTCGCTCGGCAACGACGTCAATCTTCGCGACTTCGAAGGTCGTTCGGCACTGCTGCTCAGCAAGGCGAAAGACAACAACGCCTCCTGCTCGATCGGGCCGTTCATCCGATTGTTCGACGGAAATTTCACACTCGACGACGTCAAGTCTGCCGAAATCAGCCTGTCCGTGAAGGGCGAGGATGGGTTCGAGATGATCGGCGTCAGCCCATTGAAGGCCATCAGCCGTTCACCGGAAAATCTGACGTCGCAGCTCATCAACCGCAACCATCAATATCCCGATGGCGCACTGTTTTTCCTTGGCACCATGTTTGCCCCGGTCAAGGACCGGCGCGGCAAGGGCCTCGGCTTCACCCACGAGATCGGCGACATTGTCGAGATTTCCAGCCCGAAACTCGGGCGACTGGTCAACCGGGTGGAGCATAGCGACACCTGCCCGGAATGGACATTCGGGATCATGGCACTGATGAAAAACCTCGCGCAGCGCGGTCTTTTGTAGGGGCATCAGGGAGGAGCAAATGCAAAAGATTATCGACTTATTCTACAGGTTCCTCGAGATCCTGCTCATCCTGCTTCTCGCGGGCATGGCCATCATGGTGTTCGGCAATGTCGTGCTGCGATACGGCTTCAATTCGGGCCTCAACGTGTCCGACGAAATGTCGCGCTACTTCTTCGTCTGGCTGACCTTCATCG
This sequence comes from Pseudomonadota bacterium, assembly GCA_023451735.1. Lineage (GTDB taxonomy): Bacteria > Pseudomonadota > Alphaproteobacteria > Rhizobiales > Rhizobiaceae > Neorhizobium. The sequence goes on from JAEXYH010000046.1 coordinate 58,064, forward strand.
GTGCCGTCGTCGCGTTTCGCGAACACGCGCATCTGGGTGTTGAATCCCTGGTGGCAATGCTGGGCCGCAAAGGCCGCATCGTCTGCATGATCCTCAGCAATCTCGTGATCATCGGCTGTTCCGCCATCTTCTTCTGGGGCACCTGGGTTCAGTTGCCGATCAATTCCAGCATGGTCGCCCCGGTGACCGGCCTTTCCATGGCCTGGGTCTATGGCATCGGCTTCTTCACCGGCGCGGGTTGCGTGCTGATTTCGCTGGAACGTCTTTTCCGCCTTGTGACCGGTCGCGTCACCGAAGACGAGATCGCCGCCTTCACCGGCGAAAACCTGACGATCGAACAGATGGCGGAGCGCACCTGATATGACACTTTTCGTCTTTGTCGGCTCCCTGCTCGGAGCCATGGCGATCGGCGTGCCGGTTGCCTTCTCTCTGATGTTCTGCGGCGTCATGCTCATGTGGTACATGGACATGTTCAATTCGCAGATCATAGCGCAGAACATGATCGCGGGTGCTGATACCTTCACCCTGCTTGCCATCCCCTTCTTCATTCTGGCCGGTGAATTGATGAATTCCGGCGGCCTGTCGAAGCGCATCATCGACTTCGCCATCGCCTGCGTCGGTCACATCCGTGGTGGTCTCGGCATCGTGGCGATCGTGGCAGCCCTCATTATGGCCTCGATCTCGGGTTCGGCTGCGGCTGATACCGCAGCCCTTGCTGCAATCCTGATCCCGATGATGGCCAAGGCCGGCTACAACATTCCGCGCTCCGGTGGCCTGATTGCCGCCGGCGGCATCATCGCCCCGGTTATCCCGCCGTCGATGGCCTTCATCGTCTTCGGCGTGGCTGCTAACGTCTCGATCACCCAGCTTTTCATGGCCGGCATTTTCCCCGGCATTTTGATGGGCCTGTCGCTGATCGTCACCTGGCTCATCGTCGTGCGCAAGGACAATGTCCAGGCGCTGCCGAAGACAACCTACAAGGAACGCCTCAACGCAACCGGACGTGCGCTTTGGGCGCTCGGCATGCCGGTCATCATCCTCGGTGGCATCAAGGCCGGCGTGGTCACGCCCACGGAAGCCGCCGTCGTGGCCGCCGTCTATGCCCTCTTCGTCGGTATGGTGATCTACCGTGAACTGAAGCCGCGCGACCTGCCCCGCGTCATCCTACAGGCGGCGAAGACCACCTCGGTCATCATGTTCCTGGTCTGCGCCGCACTCGTCTCGGCTTGGCTGATCACGGCGGCCAACATTCCGGCCGAAATCGCCAGCTATATCGAACCGCTGATCGACCGCCCGACGCTTCTGATGTTCGTCATCATGATCCTCGTGCTCGTCGTCGGCACCGCGCTCGACCTGACGCCGACCATCCTGATCCTGACGCCTGTCCTGATGCCGATCATCAAGCAGGCTGGCATTGATCCGGTCTATTTCGGCGTCCTGTTCATCATCAACAACTCGATCGGCCTCATCACGCCGCCGGTCGGTGTGGTTCTCAACGTTGTCAGCGGTGTCGGGAGGATACCGCTTGGCAAGGTGACGGCCGGTGTCTGGCCGTTCCTGCTCGCACAGACGATCGTGCTTTTCCTGCTCGTGCTGTTTCCCGATCTCGTGATCGTACCCGCACGATGGTTGCATTGACGGACTGGCAAACACCCTCTTCAATTTAACGTCCAACTGGGAGGACCATCATGAAGAAACTACTTTTCGCAACCACCGCATTGGCGATTGCGGTTTCCGGCTCGGCTCCGGCCTTCGCCGAGTTCAACAGCCGCAATATCCGCGTCTCGAATGGCATCAATGCCGACCACCCGGTCGGCAACGGCATCAAGGCCATGCAGGAATGCCTTGATGAAAAATCCGGGGGCAAGCTGAAGCTCACCGCATTCTGGGGCGGCGCGCTCGGCGGCGACCTTCAGGCCACCCAGGCGCTGCGTTCCGGCGTCCAGGAAGCTGTCGTCACCTCGTCTTCTCCGCTCGTCGGCATCATCCCGGCGCTCGGCGTCTTCGACCTGCCGTTCCTGTTCCAGAATGCCGACGAAGCCTACAAGGTTCTCGACGGCAAGTTCGGCGACAGCATGAACGAAAAGCTCGATGCCGCCGGTCTCGTCAACCTTGCCTACTGGGAAAACGGTTTCCGCAACCTGTCCAACTCCCAGCGCCCGGTCACCAAGTGGGAAGACTTTTCGGGGATGAAGGTTCGCGTCATGCAGAACAACATCTTCCTCGATACCTTCCAGAACCTCGGCGCCAACGCCACCCCGATGGCATTTGGCGAAATCTACTCGGCGCTGGAAACCAAGGCGATCGACGCACAGGAAAACCCCTATGTGACGATCGACACGTCGAAATTCTTCGAAGTGCAGAAGTTCGTCACCGAAACGAACCACGCCTACACGCCGTTCCTGTTCCTCTTCTCCAAGGCGATCTTCAACACCTACGATCCGGAAGAGCAGCAGGCCCTGCGTGACTGCGCCATCGTCGGCCGCGATGTCGAGCGTCAGGTCATCGCCGACCTGAACAAGAAGTCGCTGGAGAAGATCAAGGAAGCAGGCCTTCAGGTGAACCAGCTTTCGCCGGAAGAGCAGGCTCGTATCCGCGAGAAGTCCATGGTCGTCTACGAGAAGCACAAGGCCCAGATCGGTGCCGATGTGGTGGACGGCATTCTCGCCGAGCTGAAGACGATCCGCGGCAACTGATCCGGATACACTCCCCGGAAAAGCTGTCGTGAGTGAAGCCCGCACCCCGCCGGTGCGGGCTTCTTTGTTTGTTTATTCCGGTATCGCCGGAAGCACGGTGTCGCGCTTCTTCAGCATCTGCTCGCGGATGAAGATGAACAGGCCGGAAGCGACGATGAGGGCCGCGCCGATAAGCATGGTAAGCCGCGGCACGTCGCCGAAGAACATCCAGCCGAAGATCACCGCCCAGAGCAGAAGCGTATATTGAAGCGGCGCGACTGTTGCCGCGTCGGATATTTTCAGCGCCCGGTTGACCAGCATATGCGCCGCCATCGCCACGATGCCGAGCAAGCCTAGCAGAGCGAGATCGAAGCCCGACTGGATCGGCGCCCAGTCAAAGGGCACGAAGAAAAGGCCGGCAAGTCCTGCGCCGCAAACCTGGAAGAAAACCAGAGTACTATCGGGCGTGCCGCGCAGGAAGCGGCCCGAGATCATCATGAAGGCGAAAGCAGCACTTCCGATGATCGAGATCACCGCAGGCATGGTGAACATGGCGCTTGACGGCTCCAGCGTGATAATGACGCCAACGAAGCCAACGGCAATCGCCGTCCAGCGGCGCCAACCGACTTTCTCGCCAAGCAAAAGCGGCGACAGCGCTGCCACGTAGATTGGCGCTGCAAGCCAGTAGGTCATCACGTCGGCGAGCGGCAGATACATGACCGCGTAATAAAAGCAGAACACCTCCGCAGTCGAGCAGGCCACGCGAGCGAATTGCATCCAAGGCCGCTCCGCATTTTTCAATGCCGGCAGACCGGCTACCCAGACAAGCGGAACAAGGATCACCAGTGCTGCAACGCTGCGAAGAAACACGACCTGCCCCAGCCCATAGCTGGAAACGAGCCATTTTCCCATCGCGTCGTTGAGCGCAAACATCAGCATGCCAAGCAGCATCAGCGCAGGGCCGGCGATTGACATATTTCGGAGGACGGAGGCGGAAGAGATCGACATGCACAGTCCTCAAATGGATGCAGCGTCGGAGAAACGCCGGCCGACGGTAAAGCCCTTTTCCAGATCAGGATTCAGCTCCATGCCGAGCCCGGGACCAGGCGGCACGGTGATCATGCCGTTTTTCACTTCCGGCAAAGCCGTTACCAGATCGCGATACCAAGTGTTGTAGAAGGCGCGCACGCTTTCCTGCACCAGTGCATTCGGCGCATTGAGCGACAGATGCGTCGAGGCACACAGCACGACCGGGCCGGTGCAATCATGCGGCGCGACAGGCAAGTGCCAAGCCTCCGCCATCGAGGCGATCTTGCGTGATTCAGAAAGCCCGCCGCACCAGGAAATGTCGAGCATGACGATGCCGGCAGCGCCGGTTTCCAGATAGTCGCGAAAACCCCAGCGGGTGGCAAGCGTTTCCGATGCCGAGATCGGCGCGGGCGAGACCTCGGCATAACGCTTGAGGCTGGACAGGCTGTCCATTTTGATCGGATCTTCGTGCCAGAAGGTGTTGTAAGGCGTGAGCGCCTTGGCGATCTGCATCGCCGGCAGAAGCTGCCACATCGAATGGAACTCGACCATGATATCGATTTTGTCGCCGACCGCCTTGCGGATTTTTTCGAAGGGTTCGAGCGCCGCCTTGAGGTCGGCGGATGAGATATACTGGCCCTTGGTCTTTTCCGCCGCCTGGTCGAACGGCCAGATTTTCATCGCCGTAATGCCCTCGGAAAGAAGCGATTCCGCCAGTTCGTCGGCGCGATGCAGGAACCCGTTCAGATCGTCGTAATCCTTGCCGGTCGAAAGCCCGTAATTGGCCGTCGTCTGCCCGGTCGCCTTCTTGATATATTCCGTGCCGGCGCAGGTATTGTAGGTACGGATTTCCTTGCGGGAAAAACCGCCGAGCAATTGCGCGATCGGCTGGCCGGTGAACTTGCCGAAAATGTCCCAGAGCGCGATATCGAAGGCGGAATTGCCGCGCACTTCGGCACCCGAAGACCGGAAGCCGACATAACCCACCAGATCCTGCGCGAGAAGATCGATCGCAAGCGGATCCCGACCGATCACACGCGGAGCGACATATTCGTGGATGTAGCTCTCAACCGTTTCGGCGCCGAAGAAGGTCTCCCCCAGCCCCGTAATACCCTCATCGGTGTGAACCAGAACCCAGAGCAGGTTGCTCCGTTCGGCGACGCGCACCGTCTCCAGCTTGGTGATCTTCATGTTTCCTCCCGCAAGTTCCCAAGAGCCTGTATTTCTAGGGGAATTGCGCAGGCATCGAAAGTCGTTTGGCGCACCTAAAGTACGCCACGCTAATAAAATTGCGGCGTTTTTCTTCCCTTTGACGATCCGCCTTCAAAGCCGGGCGCCACGACACCGCCGCTTTCGCGAAATTCCCTGCGCAAATCCTTTGACATGAAGCACGAAGGGCTCTTTCATGGGCTCAAGAAACGTCGCCATGCTCCGAGGAAAGGGCGGGACGACATATAAAGCAAGAAAGAGGAACATCATGAACGTCGCTTCCCGTCCGAACGACATCCAGGCCGTGATCGAGGCCGACCGCGCCCATGTCTGGCATCATCTCTCCCAGCACAAGCAGTATGAGAGCGTAGACCCGAAGATCTATGTTGAGGGCAAGGGAACGCGCGTCTGGGATGCCACCGGCAAGGAATATCTCGATGCGGTGGCCGGCGCAGTCTGGACCGTCAATGTCGGTTACGGTCGCACCTCGATTGCCGATGCCGTGCGTGACCAGCTGATAAAACTCAACTATTTCGCCGGTGCCGCCGGCAATGTTCCGGCAGCGCTGTTCGCCGAAAAGTTGATCGAAAAGATGCCCGGCATGACCCGCGTCTATTATTCGAACTCCGGCTCGGAAGCGAACGAGAAGGTTTTCAAGATGGTGCGCCAGATCGCGCACCGGAAGCACAATGGCGGCAAATACAAGATCCTCTACCGCGACCGCGATTACCACGGCACGACGCTCGGCACACTCGCCGCAGCCGGCCAGAAGGAACGACGTGAGCAATATGGCCCGATGCCCGAAGGCTTTGCCGAAGTGCCGCATTGCCTCGAATACCGCAGCCAGTGGGGTGACGTGGACGATTACGGCCTGCGCGCGGCAAACGCGATAGAGGACGTGATCCTTCGTGAAGGCCCGGAAACCGTCGGCCTTCTATGCCTCGAACCGGTCACCGCCGGCGGCGGCGTCATCACCCCGCCCAAGGGCTATTGGGAACGCGTGCAGGAAATCTGCCGCAAATACGACGTCCTGCTGCATATCGATGAAGTCGTCTGCGGCATGGGCCGTACTGGTAAGTGGTTCGGCTACCAGCACTATGGCATCGAGCCCGATTTCGTCACCATGGCGAAAGGCGTTGCCTCCGGTTATGCGGCAATCTCGTGCACGGTGACGACCGAAAAGGTCTTCGAGATGTTCAAGGACGATCCGACGGACCCGCTTTCCTATTTCCGCGACATCTCCACCTTCGGCGGCTGCACCTCCGGCCCGGCGGCAGCGCTGGAAAACATGCGGATCATCGAGGACGAAGGCCTGCTCGAAAACACGCTCAAGATGGGCGAGCGGCTGATGAACAATCTGCGAGAACTGCAGAGCCGCCATCAGGTGATCGGCGATGTCCGCGGCCTTGGCCTGTTCTGCGGCGCGGAACTCGTCATGGATCGCGCGACAAAGGAGCCGGCACCGGAAAAGATGGTTCAGGCCGTCACCGCCGATTGCCTGGCGCAGGGCGTCATCATCGGCGCCACCAACCGCTCGGTTCCGGGCCTCAACAACACGCTCTGCATGAGCCCGCCGCTGATCATCAATGCGTCCGAGATCGACCAGATCACCGGCGCGATCGACAAGGCGCTGACCAAGGTATTTGGCTGATATCGACAAAGGGCCGGCACCGCATTGGCTCCCGGCCCCTTCATTGCATTTCAAACCGGTCGTTAGCCGGCATTCGCCATACTCGCCTCATTGAGCAGCCCGCTGATGGCCGCGATCAGCTGGGCCGGAACGAACGGTTTCTGGATCAGGACGCTGTTGGGAACGCCGTGCGACGTCCATTCAGACGCGCTGTCAGCGGTCACATAAACGACGGGAATGTTTGACTGACATTGCCGGGCATGGCGGCCCACCTGCCAGCCATTGGCGCCTTTTCCGAGGCGGATATCGGTGATGACACCGGAAAACCGGGCGGCATCCGCGTCAAGCTCGGCAATCGCCTCTTCGGCCGACGCGAAGGATGCAACCTCGAACCCGCTCTCTGTCAGCAGTTCTTCCGCATCGAGCCGCAGCAGATGGTCGTCCTCGACCAGAAGCAATTGAATGGATACGTCATCCGCCATGATCCGTCCTATTGGATGCGGCTGAGTGGTGAGGCCGCATCCCAATGTTTAGGCCTCGACCTGAAAGTCGCCGCCATTCCGTCCGGACGCCTAACGCGATCATGGGGAAGTAGTTCCCCATTCTGAAACAATCTTCGAAAATGCTTACAACACGTGGCATATGCGCATCAGCCTACGCACTGAATCGAGACGCCACGGACTTGGGGTATAGCCCGCAGCGCCTCGATACGGCACGGCTGGCCATCGCCTACTGCAGCGCGACGGCACCGTCCGGACGGGAAAAATAGCGGCGCCATGCGCTGGGCGTGGTACCGGTAACGCGCCGGAACACCCGGGAGAGATGCGACTGGTCGGCCAGGCCGCAATCGAGTGCGATCTCGCAGAGAGGCGCATTGGTGGTGAGCATGCGCCGCTTGGCGTGCTCGACCCTGCAGGAAACGACATAGTTGTGCGGCGGAACGCCGAAGGTCGCTTTGAATGCAGCGGAGAAATAACTTGTGCTGAGCCGAACCTGCTGGGCGAGTTCATCGAGCGGGATGCCATGGGAAATACGGTCACCGATATATTGCTTCACCTTCTTGACCTGCCAGGGGGCAAGGCCGCCGGTCGTGACCTGTTTTTCCAGATCGACCGATGCGGCTGGTTCCACGAGCCGTAATTGGGTGGGCTGGCGTTCGGCAATCTTGGTTTCGGTGGAAAAGGGATTTACTGGATATAGGCCGGTCAGATCGGCATAAATGGTGCTCATATCGCGCGGGTTGATCTGACGGGCTACAACAGCTGCGGTGGCGGACATCTTCGCTCTCCTGTGGGTCTGTTGAATTTTCACCAGTCCATATTGAGATGAGCGCCACCGATCGGATATTCTACAGTCAGTCAGTTTTCGTACACATGGGTTTTAGTCTCCTATACTCGGGTATGATTGCCCTTGGCAGAACACGCCGCGTAGGGTCGGGTTGAGCTTGAATCGCGGCAATTTCAATGAATTGAGAAGATGACGGAAAGCCCAATCATCCTGGTTGTCGATGACGAGCCGCTGATCCGGCAGGCACTCGACACTCTGCTTCGCTCCGTCGGTTACAGGGTTCGGGCATTTGCGACCGCGCTCGACCTCTACGAGGACGAATGCCTGCCTGAAGCCAGCTGCCTGATCCTCGATATTCGCCTGCCCTTCACCAGCGGCCTAGATTTCCAGCAGAAACTCACCGACCGCGGCATTGTTGTTCCAATCATTTTCGTCACCGCCCATGGTGATATCCCCATGACGGTACGCGCGATGAAGGCAGGAGCCGCCGACTTTCTCTCCAAGCCTTTTCGCGATCAGGACATTCTCGATTCCGTCGCAGCCGCGGTACTGAAACATCAGGAGTTTCTGGGTTCCAGCCGCACCGAGGCCGACCTCAAATCTCGCTTCACCCAGCTTTCCCCACGCGAACAGCAGATCATGGCCATGGCGACCGCCGGCCTGATGAACAAGCAGATCGCCGGCGAACTTGGCCTGAGCGAGATCACAGTGAAAATTCATCGCGGCAAGGTCAGCCGGAAAATGAACGCAAAGACCTTCGCCGATCTGGTGAAAATGGCCGAACTGCTTGGCCTGTCGCACCGATAGGATGAGCCGAATAAACCCCCGTATAATTTAAACCCTCGTCTGCGGGGCGCATATTAGGGACAAAGAGAAAGACCGGGGTTCCCCCGGAGATTGGTTCATTCCCGTTGAAAGCGCCTGTCATCATTGCCATTATCGACGACGAGGAAAACATTCGTCGCGGGATGAGCGGCCTGTTGAGATCCCTCGGTTACGAAGCCCGTAGCTTTGAATCCGCAGAAGCGTTCCTCGCCACCACTGCGGCCGCCGACTGTTCGTGCATCGTCTCCGATGTGCATATGGACGGCATGAGCGGCATCGACCTCTTCCAGACGCTTGCGACGCGCGGAAGCGAGGTTCCGTTCATCTTCGTCACCGCCTTTGCCGAAGAGGTCGGGCGGCTCAATCTGGGCAAGGACACGTGTGTCCTGCCGAAACCGTTCAAGGTCGATATCCTTATCGACTGCATTGAAAAGGCGACGCAGCCGGCGACCTGAACACCGAAGGAAGAACGCGCATGTGCACGCATCATAACTTCATCAGGACCGTGACGCCCAAGACGCGCGGTTGCGAGGAATGCCTAGAACAGGGCATGACATGGGTTCACCTGCGCCTGTGCCGCGAATGTGGCCATGTCGGCTGCTGCGACCAATCGGAAGGCAAGCACGCGACGGGCCATTTCCGACAGACACGCCACCCGATCATCGAAGGTTACGATCCGCCGGAAGGCTGGGGGTGGTGCTATATCGACGAGGAGATCGTCGATCTGCCCGACCAGACGCCGCAGGTCGGCCCGATCCCGCGGTATGTCTGAAAAGCTCCCAGCGCCCACGCCAGACACAGGATGATGGAAAGCAATAGTCCAGGAGGATCAAGAGCCTGCCTGTTTTGGTGCGTTTCTCTTCTGGAAAGAAGCCTGTAGGCCTGTTTGCCTTTGTGCGGCATCTCCATCCAGATCTCGCGTTTTAAAAATGATTGTTTGTCTCGTTCTGCAATGCCCTTTCCCTAGCGCCCAGACTTCCGGGATAGGCATTTGCTGAACGTGAAACGAGGGGCACGCGGCGGCTTGGCCATTCTTAATGCGCCGCCGCCAGATACTGGTGGATCGCTGCAACCACCACCGATCCCTCTCCTACCGCCGACGCCACGCGCTTGACTGAACCGGCGCGAACATCGCCGACGGCAAACACGCCCGGCTTGCTGGCGGCATAGGGATGCCGTGTCATGTCGTCGGAAGACAGCCCGGTACAGATAAAACCGCTGCGATCGAGTTCAAGGCAGCCATTGAGCCAATCCGTATTCGGCTCCGCGCCGATCATCACAAACAGGTTGGAGGCATCGCAGCGTGACGTCTCACCGGTCGAGCGATCAATCCACGTCACTGTCTCAAGTCCCTGCCCACCATCCAGTTCGGTGATCTCGCATCCTTCACAAAGGGTGATATGCGGAGAGATCTTTATCCGTTGCACGAGATAGTCCGACATTGTCGCGGAAATCCTGCTGCGCACCAGCATATGCACGTGGCGTGCAGTTCGGGACAGAAACACCGCCGCCTGTCCGGCGGAATTACCGCCACCGACGATGACGATCTCCTGGCCCGAACAGATCTGCCCTTCCATCGCAGTCGCGGCATACTGGATGCCTCGGCCTTCAAACTTTACGTAATTGGGAACGTCGAGCTTGCGATAACGCGCACCGGTCGCAACGACGACGGTTTTGGTGCCGACCGAACGGCCATCGCTCAAACCGACGACATAGGGCGACTTCGAGCAGTCGAGCGACGCAGCACTGCGAGACACACAGAGCCTTGCACCAAACTTCTGCGCCTGGATATGCGCCCGACCGGCAAGGGCCAGTCCGGAAATACCGGTCGGAAAGCCGAGATAGTTTTCGATCTTCGACGAGGTGCCTGCCTGTCCGCCCGGCGCCATGGTTTCGACCACCAATGTCTTCAGCCCTTCCGATGCGGCATAGACCGCCGATGCAAGTCCGGCCGGGCCGGCACCAAGCACAACCACATCATAGAGCGTGTCTTGCTCCGGCGGCTCGAACAGACCCAGTTCATCGGCCAGAATTTCATTGGATGGCCGTTTGAGAACGCCATGGTCGGGCGTGACCAGAGCCGGCAGATCATCGGTCGCCAGTCCGAACCTTTGCATCACCATTGGCGCATCGGGTTCGTTCGCACCCATGATCGTCACGGGATAGAGATTGCGGATGAGAAAGCGCTGGATGCCGAGAAGGTCGCCGCTTTCCTTACGTCCGATGAGAATGCCGCCACCCGTCGCGTGCCGTACGAAACCGGCGCGGCGAAGAATATAGGAGCGGATTATCGTCTCGCCGATATCCGGTTCCCCGGTGATCAGAGCACGAAATTTCTCATTGCAGACGCGGATCACCCGCGAGCCGGCAAGGCAGAGGCCGGAGAGCAGAATGCTGCGATGAGTGAACATGTTCTGCTCACCGCTGAACTGACCTCGTTTGTAACTGTAGAGATGATGCCGGCCCTTGATCGGATCGTCGGCGAACATCTGCAGTTCGCCATCCAGAACCAGAAGAAAATCGATCGAATGATCGCCTCGGCGGAAGACATAGGTATCTTCCTCGACCTCCTCCTCCGTCCCGTAAGGGCGGATCCGTTCGATCATCTCGTCGGTAAGTGAGGGGAAGGTCTGCGCCGGGCGTATCCATGGATCGGTGGGATCGACAGGAAGATCGGGCATGCAAAATTCCCCACCGCAATATCAACCAAGGACTGCAGAATTATCAACGAAAAGCCGGCATCCGCAATACGGATGCCGGCGGCGAAGAGGCTATTTGTTGGTGTCGCGCAGGATTTCGAACAGGAACCAGACGCGCTTTTCCGTCTCGTCGATCCAGTTTTCGAGCAGGCTTGCGGTGCCGACATCATTGTGTTCGTCGCAGACGTCATGCAGCTCGCGCATGCTCGCAACGAGAGCACCGTTGTCGTCGCGCAGTTCCGCAAGCATTTCGTGCGGATGGACGAAATCGGCGTCGTTGTCCTCAATGCGCTGCTTACGGGAAATATCGCCGATCGAGCGCAGCGTATTCCCTCCGATCTTGCGCACGCGTTCGGCCAGCGGATCGGTCATGGCCAGAAGCTCGTCCCCGTGGTCGTCCAGCATCAGATGAAAATCGCGGAAATTCACGCCGGACATGTGCCAGTGAAAATTCTTGGTCTTCAAATAAAGTGCGAAGACATCGGCAAGCAACGCGTTTGCGCCGCCGGAAATGTCCTTGGTTGCTTCAGCGCCGAGACCTGTTGGGGTCTTGAGGTCTGCCGAGCGGCGAGATTTGACGGACTGTTCCATGGTCATATCCTTGATTGAGATTTGAATTACGCGGTTCTGAGTGACGTCGGTGGATCGCTGGCGGGAAATGTCTCGCGCAACGCCTCGTCGAGATCCTCGTCGGTTTCGACATGCGCTTTGGGCACGCGCGCCACGACGAGGTCGAGCGGTTCAGGCAGGCTTTCAAGACCGTCACGCAGGACTTCGTCCGCATCTTGACGCTTGTTCGTCATGTCACGCCTCCGGTTTTGCTGTGAACACCCATGCCGCCACTCAGAGAAATGAGGTTCCGACATTTGCGTTCCAATGATGAGACAATATCGCCCTGCCCTACCCGTGACTTGGACAAATCCATCTGCGCAAGCAATGCAGCCTGCGTTTTGGCAGCAACCCAAACGAGCCGGTTGCGTAATTTTCGACAATTCAGGATTATTTCAGAGAAGCATATCACGGAATTCTCCGATAGTCTGTCGGAAGAACGGGGCAATCGCGATCAGGCGCGGACGATCGACCGAGGGGCGGGACTTGCAGAACGATATGACGAACTGGATGCGGCGATCCGGTGACCGCACGGGTGCTGCCGGCAGCCACAGATATCGCGTGGCCTTCGGCATAGCGGCAGGTCTGACCATCTTCGCCATCGATACGTTCACGACGCTGGCAAGCGCGGTCGCCGTGCTTTACGTCCTGGTCATCGTGCTCGCCGGCGATCTCGGCAGCAAGCGGATAATTCGCGCAACCTCCGCCATCTGCGCGATCCTCACCTTGATCAGTTTTGCAACCTCCCATGGGCAGGATCTGGAATCCCAGGCGACATTACGGCTGCTGTTCAGTCTAGCTGCCAATATCGTGACAACACTTCTTCTTCTGCGACGCGTCGGTGACGAGGCGGCGCTGAAGGAAAGCGAGCATCGCTACCGGACGATCTTCGAGACGCTGGCGATTGCGATCTGGGAAAATGATTTTCGCCTCGTGAAGGCCGAACTCGAGAAGCTGCACGAGCGTGGTATTACCGAGATACGCCAATACCTCGCAAACAATCCCGACTTTGTCGTCAGCATGCGCAGGGCAGTGCGGATTACCGATGTCAATCAGACCGCACTGAAGCTGATGGGCGTTGCTTCCAAGGATGAGTTCTTTCGCACGCTCGACGATTTTCTTCCCGACAGCGATGGCGGCTTCGCCCATTTTCTCGCCGGAATTTTCGAAGGCCAGACTGAATTCCAGTCGGAAACCATTGTGCGCAGACGTGACGGACACCTGATCCCGATCCTGGTCGCCCTGAGTTTTCCCAAGGACGGCTCGGGTCTCGATCGCATACAGGCAAGCGTCGTCGACATGACCGAGCGTTACCAGTTTCAGGAGGCGCTTGAGACATCCAGGCAGGAACTGGAACAGGCGTCACGCGCCGCCATGATCGGCGAAATCTCGGCTTCCATTGCCCATGAGGTCAACCAGCCGCTTTCGGCGATCATGACATTCGTTCAGGCCGGCACACGCTGGCTGAACCGCCAGCCGCCGGATATCGACGAGGCAAAGCTGGCACTGCAGGATGCCGTGGCGGCGACCGAACACGCGGCCCAGGTCGTCAAACGTGTCCGCATGCTCCTAGGAAAGTCGAAATCGGAAAATGCGGAAGTGACAGTCGATGCCGCGATCGCCGATGCGGTGCAGCTGAAGCAGAAGGAACTTGCTGCCGACGGCGTGCAGGTGAGCCTTTCGCTGATGGCTCCCGGCGGAACCGTCCGCGGCGATCGTGTCCTGCTGCAGCAGGCATTCCTGAACGTCATAATCAACGCCATGCATGCGATGGACACCGTGGAAACCCGCACTCTCGCGATCCAGAGCAGCCTTGCCGACGACGGCATCATGATACGCTTTACCGATAGCGGTGCGGGTCTGGGCTCCGTGACGCCGGAAACTCTGTTCAAGCCATTCAACTCCACCAAGCCGAACGGCATGGGGCTTGGTCTTGCCATGTGCCGCTCCATCATGATGGCGCATAGCGGCACGATCTCGATCCGCGACCGGGCGGATGGAACGGGCGCGGTCGTCGAGGTCAGGCTGCCGCTTGCCGTGGACGAAGAAGAAGCCGTGTCGCTGACCGCCTGATTGGCGATCAGACCTGTGAGGACGGAAGCTTTGCCACAGCCGACTTCAGTGCAACACCGCTGACTTTCGTCCTCATCATGTCGCGGACAAGGCTCGCGATGATGTCGGCGGCCTCGCCGATCGGCAGACCGCCATCGCGGATATTGGAAATGCAATTGCGGCCGGAATCCGGGTTCCCCTGTTTCGGACCGTAGGTGACGTATGCCCCGAGACTGTCGGCGGCGGAAAGCCCCGGACGTTCCCCGACAAGCACGATCGTCAGCTTCGCGCCAAGCGCCTCGCCGGCAGGATCACCAAGTGCAACCCGTGCCTGACTTGCCAGCACGACCGGTGCCGCCGCAAGGTTCAGGGCAGCGAGCTTCGGCACAAGCGCCTCGATCAGCGGCACGGCATTGAGATCGACCGCGCTGGACGACAGGCCGTCCGCGACGACGATGGCCACATCATAGCTTTTGCCCGCTCCCGCCTGCTTCAGCCGCTCAGTAGATTCCGCAGAAAGCAGCCGCCCGAGATCCGGCCGGCGGACATAAATGCTGCGATCACCCGCCATGCTGTCGACCTTCACCACCGGCAACCCCAGTGGATGGAGCCGCTCGGCAAGCAACGTTCGGTCGACGCTGGTCCACACCGCTTCTCGCGCGCGGGCATGATCGAGCAGGAAGGATAGCTGCGCCCGCGTTGGCAGGCCTGCGCCATGGCGACCGAGCGACACACGCGCATCGGTCATCTCCTTCAGGTCCAGCCTCTGTTCGGTGGCGGAGGGTTCAATCACCTTTGCCATCTCAGGCTCCGATCAATGCGCTGCTGCGGACATAGTTGGAAAGCGCTGCCGGCTCGCCGATCAACGTGCCGTCGCGATCTGTCAGCCCGATCTCGGAAAGCCATTTTTCGAATTCCGGCGTCGGCGGGCGTTTCAGCGTTTCGCGGCAATAGACGGCATCGTGATGCGACAGCGACTGGTAGTTCAGCATGATGTCGTCGGCGCCGGGCACGGTGATGACGAAATTGACATTGGCTGCGCAGAGCAGCGTCAGCAGCGTATCCATGTCTTCTTGATCGGCATCGGCATGGTTGGTGTAGCAGACGTCGACACCCATCGGCAGGCCCAGGAGTTTGCCGCAGAAATGATCCTCGATGCCGGCGCGGATGATCTGCTTGCCGTTGAACAGATATTCCGGCCCGATGAAGCCCACGACGGTATTGACGAGCAATGGATCGAACTCGCGGGCAACCGCATAGGCGCGCGCCTCCATCGTCTGCTGGTCGACGCCGAAATGTGCATCGGCGGACAGCGCTGCTCCCTGTCCCGTCTCGAAATACATGACATTTGCACCCGGCATGCCGCGCTTCAGCGACCGCCCCGCCTCATGGGCTTCTTTCAGAAGCGCCAGATCGACGCCAAAACCGCGATTGGCCTTTTCCGATCCGGCAACCGACTGAAAGACGAGATCGACGGGCGCCCCTCGTTCGATCGCGTGGATCGCCGTCGTCACATGGCCGAGGCAGCAGGTCTGGGTCGGGATGGCAAGCTTCTCGCGCAACTCGTCGAGCAGCGAAACGATGCGGATATAATCCTCGGTACTGTCGGTTGCCGGGTTGACGCCGATCACGGCATCACCAGATCCCATCAGCAGCCCGTCGATGGCGGATGCGATGATGCCACGGCTGTCATCGGTCGGATGGTTCGGCTGGTTGCGGGTGGAAAGCCTGCCGACAAGCCCGATCGTGTTGCGGAAACGGGTGACGACCCGACGTTTGGCCGAGACGGCAATCATGTCCTGCAGTCGCATGATCTTCGACACGGCGGCAACCATTTCCGGTGTCAGCCCCCAGGTGACGGCCTCAAGCCGGTCATGGGTTGTATCGGGCTTGAGCAGCCATTCCCGGAATTCTCCGACGGTGAGCGAAGAGATGGCGGAAAAGGCTACCGGATCATGCTGCTCGGCGATCAGCCGGGAAACCTCGTCCTCATCCGACGAGATCAGTTCGCCACCGAGGAACGCCTTCAACGGCAGATCGGCCAGCGCCATCTGTGCCGCCAGCCGCTCGACCGGGCCTTCCGCTGCAATCCCCGCCAACTGGTCGCCGGACCGTTCCGGCGTCGCCTTCGCCAGCAGCATCTTCAGGTCATCGAAGCGAAAGACTGTCTGCTCGATCGTCGTCTTGTAGGCCATGCAGGATCAACCTTTTAAAAGGTTCGGTTATGACGGTCGGCCTCCCGGGATGCGCCAGCCTCCTCCAGACCGTCGCGTCCTGCCCGATTAAGCACGACAAACACTTCGTTTTTCAAGGTCAATCTTAATCTGCCGCAAGCAAGGGACGCTTGACCTCTGTGAGTGGCCCAATATCTACGTCGCATGGATTCTCAAGGCACCCCCAACACGTCCCGTTTCGATATCAACTCATTGCGGGAGACCATCCGCCGCATAGCCAAAGGCCGCGATACCTGGGCTCTGAGGTGGCAGGCATTGCTCGCCTTCATCGACATCTGCATCCTCGCATTTTTCCTGCTCGGCCCATATCTACGTGATGGGCCGTCCTATCTCATCATCGATTACATGATCGCGGTCTGGGTCGGTGCCGAACTGGCGGCCCGCTCGCTTGCCGCACCGTCCTTCGGACGCTTCCTGAAAATGCCGATGACCTGGGTCGACCTCGTCATTCTGGCCACGCTTCTTTTCCCGGATATCCTGTTCAACTTCGCCTTCCTGCGCGTGATGCGCATATGGGCAATCGGCAGAAGTCCGCTTCTGAAGGAAGTGATGCGGCGGTTCGGCTGCCTACATCTGGAAGATGTCACCCGCGCCAGCCTGAACTTCGTCGTTTTCCTCTTCATGGTGACGGGTTTCGTCTACACGACCTTTTTCTACAACAGGGATGGCGGCGAGGGTTTCGTCGATGCGCTATATTTCACCGTTGCGACCATCACCACTACCGGTTTCGGCGACATCACCCTTCCGGGCACGCTCGGCAAGCTCACCTCGGTCTTTACAATGATCATCGGCATTTCGCTGTTCGTCAGGCTGGCGCAGGCGATCGTGCGGCCACACAAGGTGCGGTTTGCCTGCCCTGAATGCGGCCTCCAACGGCATGACACCGACGCAGTCCATTGCAAGGCCTGCGGTCATCTCCTCAATATTCCCGACGAAGGCGTCTGAGCGGCATGAAATGAGCATCATCTATGACGTGATGATTGTCTTTCCGTGTCGTATCTCGACTGGGCCGGGCCGCGAACTGCCGCTAATCTCGCTGGCATAGTCAGGAGACGGCAATGGCAGAATTTCCAACAAAGGCAAAAGTGGTCATCATCGGTCTGGGCGGCATTGTCGGCGCCTCGATCGCCCACCATCTGGTGGAACGCGGCTGGGACGACATTGTCGGCATCGACAAGTCCGGCATCCCAACTGATATCGGCTCGACCGCCCATGCCTCGGATTTCTGCTACACGACCAGCCACGACTATCTGTCGGTCTGGACCACGCAATATTCGATCGATTTCTACGAAAAGATGGGCCATTACGCCCGTATCGGCGGTCTGGAAGTAGCCCGCACCGGCGATGATCTGTGGATGGAAGAGATCAAGCGCAAGCTGACATCCGCCAAGGCTTTCGGCACCCGCGCCCACTATGTTTCTCCGGCAGAGATCAAGGAAAAATTCCCGCTGATCGAGGAGGATCAGGTTCAGGGCGGCCTGTTCGATCCCGATGCCGGGCTCGTCATTCCTCGCTCGCAGACCGTCGCCGGCAAGCTGGTCGATGCGGCCGAAAAGGCCGGCAAGCTGAAGGTCTTTGGCAACACGCCGGCAACCTCGCTGATTGTCGAGAATGGCCGCATCAAGGGCGTCGTCACCCATCGGGGCACGATCATGGCGGATCACGTCATCGTCTGCGCCGGCATCTGGGGCCGACTGATCGCCGAAATGGTCGGCGAAGACCTGCCCGTCATGCCGGTCGACCATCCGCTCACTTTCTTCGGCCCGTTCACCGAATTCGCCGGCACCGGCAAGGAGATCGGCTACCCCCTGCTGCGCGACCAGGGAAATTCTGCCTATATGCGCGACACCGGCGACCCGAACACGACCGAGGGCGGCCAGATCGAGTGGGGGTATTACGAGACAGATAACCCGCGCCTCTGCCACCCGCGTGATATTCTGGAAAAGAACGAAGCCCGCCTGTCGCCCTCGCAGCGCGACCTCGACATGGAACAGATCCTGACGCCGCTTGAAAAGGCGATGGAACTGACCCCGATCCTCGGCGAACTGGGTTACAACGAAGGTCATTCCTTCAACGGCCTGCTGCAGGTTTCCGCTGCCGGTGGCCCGTCCTGCGGCGAAAGCCAGAAGGTGCGAGGCCTCTGGTACTGCGTCGCCATCTGGGTCAAGGACGGCCCTGGTTACGGCAAGCTGATCGCCGACTGGATGACCGACGGACGCACGGAGGTCGACCACAACTCGATCGATTATTCCCGCTTCTACCCGCACCAGTTGACGGAAGATTTTATCGAAGGCCGCACCCGCGAGGCGGCGCAAAAGATTTACTTCCCTGCCGTCCACCCGCGTGAACCTTATGCCACCGGCCGCGGCGCCAAGAAATCGCCCTTCCATGAGCGCGAGAAGGAACTCGGCGGTTACTTCATGGAACTCGGCGGCTGGGAACGCGCCCACGGTTACGCCGCCAACGAGCACCTGCTGGAAAAATACGCCAACCAGGTTCCCGTGCGCGAAAACGAATGGGACAACCGCCATTTCTGGCGTGTCTCCAATGCCGAACATCTGGCGATGAGCGAAGATTGCGGCATCGTCAATCTTTCCCACTTCCACATGGTCGATATCGAAGGCCCCGACCATGTCGAGCTGCTCGAATGGCTGTGTGCGGCAAAAATCGGCGGTGACGCCAATATCGGCAAGGGCATCTACACCCACTTCCTCGATGACGAGGGCATGGTGCGCGCCGACTTCACCGTATTCCGCCTGGAGGATCGCGGACGCTTGGTGAACGGCGCCGATGCCGGCCCGCGCGATTTTTATTACATGAAGCGCATTGCCGAGGATCGCGGCCTCGACGTTACCATCACCGACGTCTCGGAAAAGTTTATCACCATCGGCATCTGGGGACCGAACGCCCGCGAGATGCTGAAAAAGGTGGTTGCCGACCCGGCAGGCCTCGACGTGGAAAACTTCGCCTTCGCCGCAATCAAACCGATCGAGATCGCCGGCAAGAAGGTCACCGCCTTCCGTATTTCCTATGTCGGCGAACAAGGCTGGGAACTGCACATGAAATACGAGGACGGCCTTGCCGTCTGGGATGCGTTGCGCGCCACCGGCGTCATGGCTTTCGGCGTCGAGACCTATGCCAACTCCCGCCGCATGGAGAAATCGCTGCGGCTGCAGAACGGCGATCTTCTGACCCAGTACAATCTGATCGAGGCGGATCTCGCCCGCCCCAAGGTCAAGGAAGCCGATTTCCGCGGCAAGGCGAAACATCTGGAATACAAGGCGCGCGCCCACCAGCCAGCGATGCTCTGCACGCTGGTCATGACCGACAACACCGATGCCAGCGGCGTGAAGCGTTACCCGGTCGGCTCCATGCCGGTCGTCGATCCGGAGACCGGCAAGACGCTGGTGGATGAACTGGGCCGGATTTCCTACACGACCTCCGTCGCCTACGGTCCGACCATCGGCAAGAACATCGCGCTTGCCTATCTTCCTCACGATTATTGCCAGGTCGGCCGCAAACTGGAGGTCAACTATTTCAACGAGGATTTCCCCGTGGAAGTGGCAGCGGTTGGATACAAGCCGCTTTATGACCCGGAGAACCTGAAGCCGAGGACGTAGACATGCACTCCCTCATTTCTGTGCTTGTCAGAGGAATGAGGATAGAGCGAGTTGTGCCGTCACCAAACACCTCAGGCGCGTAGCCACTGCCCCAACTCAGCGCCGCCCGCCAACTCGCCCGCAATCTCTTCCGCCACCTGTTTCGCCTGGTTGCGGATATCCGGCACGGCGGTGATTTCCCAGAATTGGCCGGCGGTCAGTGCGCCGACGGCATAAAGTCTCCGCCGTACCGTTCCATCTGGACAACAGATACGCGACCGGGCGTCGACGCTGACACCGAGGCCCAGCCTGTCCATACCGATCACGGATGTCTCACACATTTGCTGCAACAGCGGCGAATGGGCGATGCCGGCGCGCTCCATGCCGGTACAGTTGACGATCCAGTCGACGGCGATTTCCCGGGTCTCGGATGTTCCCCGTCTACGGAACCGGATGCCGATCCGCCCGTCCGTTTCCTTGATCTCGCGAATGAAGCCGGCATGAATCGTGACCGTGCCGTCATCGATCAGCGGCTTGAAACGAGACCAGACCGGTGGCGCCAGTCGGTGCCGGTGGATGTTCCACCAGGCGAGCGCATGCCGCATGAAACGGGAACGTTGCGCATCATTCAGCTCCTGCCAGAGATGTTGCGTGCGATGCCGTAAGCCATCCATCAGACCGCGCCAGTCGGCGCCTTCGCGCACCTGAGCTCGAAAGCCGGCCAGGATCTCGCTGATCTGGCGGCTTTTCGCAGGCAGGCGCGGCGTGACCGGGTCCGGCTTGATCGTGCTGTGCGGATGAGGGATCAGGCCACGTCGCGAAACCACATGGATCCTGCCGCGATGCCCGTGCGATCGGAGTGACAGGACTTGGTCGACCATCGTCAGCCCCGATCCCAGAATACAAATGTCGTCATCGGGCTTGACGGAGGACAGCCAGCCGAGCCGCCAGGGATTCTGCACGATGCGGCGCTGCATCTTCTCAGGAATGAGATCTGATGCAATCGGCATTTCCGCATTGCCGACGCCGAGGCAGAGCGCGACATGCCTTGCCCGCAGCACCGTGTCATTGTCGAGATGGAACTCGACATCCACGTCACCCGGCATCATGCAGGCGGTTGCCTTGGCCTTGATAAAATCGACGGCAACGCGGTCATCCCGACGGCGCAACAGCGATGCAAGCCTGTCTCTCAGGTATAGCCCGTAGTCTCCGCGTGCGGCAAAATAGTCGCCGATCGGCTTGCGCCCTTTTTCCTTCAGCCAGTCGAGAAAATCATCAGGTTCGTCCGGAAACGCGCTCATCCGCGCGGCCGGCACATTGAGCCGATGAAGATAGAATTCGCTCCGATAGGCGGTGCCGCGACCAAAGCCCGGATCATCGCCGATAATGGCGATCGACCGCTCAGGACCAAGTTCGCGCAAAAGATTGATCGTCAAGGCGATGGCGGAAAAACCGGAACCGACAACAGCGACGTCATAGATCAAGGGCCAACTCCTGCTCTATTTCGGAAAGCCGGTCGCCGTCCCCTCGGCGTCCGATATCACTACCAACTTAGTCGGGATTACGGGCCTGTAAAGCCCTCGTAACTTTCAGCCACAGGCAAGACTTGAAGCCTGCCTATCATGTATTCAGAAAACGCCCGCGGTTTCCCAGTTCGATGCTCCGGCAACATAAACGGAAAAGCCGCGACATGTTTCCATGTCGCGGCTTCGATTTTGATCTTGTGCGGATCGATCAATCCGGCAGTGCGTAAGCGATCACGTAGTCGCCCCGGTCAGGCGACTGGCGGGCGCCGCCGGCCGAGATGACGACATACTGCTTTCCGGTCTTCGGTGATTTGTAGGTCATCGGCGTGCCTTGGCTGCCAACCGGCATGCGAGCCTTCCAGATTTCCTCACCCGTCGCGCTGTCAAAGGCGCGCAGGTAGTAGTCCTGCGTGGCGGCGAAGAACACGAGGCCGCCCTGGGTGGCGAGCGAGCCGCCGATGGTCGGCATGCCGATCGGGATCGGAACGCCCATCTTGATGCCGAACGGACCAGTGTCTTCGACGGTGCCGAGCGGCACCTGCCATTTAATCTTCTGGCTATCCATGTCGATCGCCGTCAGCGTGCCGAAAGGCGGTTCCTGGCAGGGAATACCAAGCGCCGAGAGGAAACGGTTCTTGTCGACCGCATAAGGCGTGCCCTTCATCGGCACCACCCCCATGACGGTGTTGGTGGCTTCGGAACCGCTGGCAACGGCTTCGCTCGGCGCGGCTTCCTTCATGTGGATCCACAAGCCAAGACGCATGTCGTTGACGAAAATGGTGTTCGTCGTCGGGTCGGTGGAGAAGCCACCCCAGTTCATGCCCCCGAGCGAACCTGGGAAGTTGAGCGCCAGATCAGTGCCCGGTACCGTATAGACGCCATCATAACGCATGCCCTTGAAGGCGATGCGGCACAACAGCTGGTCGAACGGGGTGGCGCCCCACATGTCGCTCTCGGTCAGTGTCTGTGCACCGATCTGCGGCATGCCGACCGACAGCTTCTGAGTCGGCGAATAGGGTTCGTTGGGGATCTTGCCCGGAACGACCGGCACGTCAGCCACTTCCGTCAATGGCTGGCCGTTGGCACGGTCGAGAACCCAGATCTGGCCGGCCTTGGTGCCGAACGTCAAAGCTGGAACCGTCGTGCCATCCTTTTTCTTGAAGTCGATGAACGAGGGCTGCATCGGAGTGTCGAAGTCCCAGAGGTCATTGTGGACCGTCTGGTAGACCCATTTTTCGCGACCGGTCGTGGCGTCGAGCGCCAGCATGGATGCGCCGTATTTATGGTCGAGCGCCGTGCGGGTCGCACCGTAAAGATCGACCGACGGGCTGCCGACCGGCAGGAACACCGTGTTGGATTCCGCATCATAGGACGTACCGGCCCAGACGTTCGGGGTAGAACGCGTATAGGTCTGGCCTTCAGGCGGAAGCTTGGTGATTTCCGGGTTGCCAGGGTCGAAGGCCCAGCGCAGTTCGCCGGTAACGACGTCGAAGCCACGCATGACACCGCCCGGCATATCCACCTGGACGTTGTCGGCGATACGGCCGCCGACGATGATCGTCGTGCCGGCAACCGTCGGGGCTGCCGTCAGGACGTATTGCGGATCAGCCGCAGCACCCAGGCCAACCTTCAAGTCGACGCGACCGTTGGTGCCGAAATCCGGGCAAAATGCGCCGGTGTCGGCATCAAGCGCGATCAACTCGGCGGTGATCGTGTTCATGATGATGCGACGCTGGCACAGAGCACCTTCGTCAACCGTTACCGGGGTGACCGGCGTCGAACCGTCGATCGTGGGCTGCACAAGAGGGGCGGCCGCATCGAAATAGGCGAGGCCGCGGCAGCGCATCCAGACGGATGACTTGGCGTTGATCTCGTTCTTCCAGATTTCCTTGCCGGTGTCGGCTTCAATGGCGATGACGTTGTTGTGCGGCGTGCACAGGAACACGCGCTCACCGACCTGCAGGGGCGTCAACTGGTCTTCGGCACCGCCGCCGCCTGGGCTGATCGGTGTATCGCCGGTGCGATAGGTCCAGGCAACCTTCAGGTCCTTGACGTTGTCGCGCGTGATCTGGTCGAGCGCGGCGAAACGCGAGCCGCCATTGGTGTTGCCGTAGGCTTCCCAGTTCTTCTGCTCCTTGGCCGGATCGACGGGAGTGAGCGGAGCCGGTGTGCCGGAAAAGGCAACAGTCGGGTGCGGCACCACCATGCCGACAAAACCGGCGACGGAGGCAACGGCGAGAACGGCAGCAACGAGGAAAGACGGCAGGTAGGCCGGCGTCTTGCCGGCAGCCTTGCGCAGCAGCGGGAAGCTCAGTGCGATAACGGTGGCACCGACGCCGAAGGCGAGCAGTCGCGAGATCAGCGGCCAGAAATCAAGGCCCGCATCCCACAGCGCCCACAGGAGAGTGGCGATGGTAACGAGCCCGAACAGAAGCGCTCCGGCAGGCTTGCGAAGAATGACCAGCGCACCGGCGATAACGATCGCGATGCCGGAAAGCAGAAAATACCAGCTGCCGCCGAGCAAGACGAGCTTGGCCCCGCCGATGGCGAAAAACAGGCCGGCAAGGCCAAGGATAGCGCCAAGCACGAACAGCCAGACCTTGGCTATCACGGACAGGGCGCGCTGAGAGGTTTCCATTTGCGTCTCTAGCTCCAGTTGTGGATTCGACAGTGTCGACAGTCAAAGGCCAAAGCAGTGCCGTCAGGAGCGGGGAACAGGATCAAATGCAGAGTACCGTGCTTCTGTCGAAGAAACGCGCGCGGCGGGCCGAGTGCATTGCAATCGGCTAGTCGGAGGCGTCCCGGTCGAGGACTTCAAGGGCTCGCTTGACACGCCCTCCCCGCGCGCCAGCGACAGGCATCCATGCCTGCGGCTGCGGTATAACGCCGCCTGCGACAACATTGCAAGAAAATGTATGTACTGTTCCGTACATATTTTCTTCGCAGATTCTGATGGACTACCAGCATACTGATTTAAAAGGATTTTTCTCTCTTCTTAGCATGAACCGGCCGATCGCCATGCGGCACGAGCCCGGCATCGGAAAGGGTTTCTCCGTCGCGCAGACCGTAGTGGGTTCTTAAAGTCCGCGCCTCCCGGCTGATGACAAGCAGTGGCCCCTTAAGCTCGCACAAAGCATTGAGTTCTCGAAGGACCAGCGCGTGAGCAACTCCGAACGTGCGGGCGAACGTACGGCTGTCGCGGGCAATGCCACGTTCAGCCGCAACGATCAGCGCTGCCTGCAGAGATGTCAGCCGGGTATCTTTCGCCTGCATTCTGGCGACCAGTGAAAGGAACAGCCCGGCCTCATTCTCATTGTTGCTCACGCAGCCTCGCGTCTGCGGAACGACACCATGATCGACTTGGACGTCGGCGTGTCGCTTTCGTCGCCCGCGCTGCCCAACGGTACAAGTACATTTAACTCGGGATAATAACCGGCGATGCTGCCGCGCGGGATATCATAGGGCACGAAGCGGAAATTCGGCGCCACGCGCGAAATTCCATCGTCATGGTCGGTGACGACGTCCATCCGGTCACCGGGTTCCGCACCGATCGCCTTCAGGTCTTCGGGATGGATGAAGATCACCTGCCGTTCGCCATAGACACCACGATAGCGGTCATCGAGACCGTAGACAGTGGTATTGTACTGGTCGTGCGAGCGGAAGGTCTGCAACGCGAAACGACCGTCGCCCTTGCGGGCGCGCTGGTGCACGGTCTCCTCCGGCAAGGTGGTCGCCGAGAAAGATGCCTTGCTCGTCAGGGTATTCCATTCACGATGAGCAGCCGTATTGCGCAGGTGAAAACCCCGCGGCTTGCGCAGACGTACATTATAGTCATCGAAGCCCGGGATTGTCGCCTCGATATGGTCGCGAATGCGATCGTAATCGTCGGCCAGTGCTGCCCAGCCGACGACGCCTGAACCCACCGTAGCTTCCGCAATGCCGGCGATGATCGCGACTTCCGAGAGAAGATGCGGTGAAGCCGGGCGATTAATGCCGGCCGAGCCATGCACCATGCTCATCGAATCCTCGACGCTCACGAGCTGCGAGTTGCCGGCCGAATTGAGATCCATTTCGGTTCGTCCAAGGCACGGCAGGATATAGGATATCTCACCCGGCATCAGATGCGAATGGTTCGGCTTCGTCGCGATATTGACGGTAAGCTTCATCCGGCGCAGCGCGGTCTCGACCAATGCACTATCGGGTGTTGCGCGCGCGAAATTGCCGCCAAGCCCGATGAAGGCCTGCGCAGACCCATCCAGCATTGCACCGATGGCGGAAAGGACGTTATGCCCATCGGCACGCGGCGCGGCGAAACCGAAATGTTTTTCCAGCGCATCGAGAAAAGCAGCAGGCGGCTTTTCATTGATGCCTACCGTCCGGTCGCCCTGCACGTTGGAATGACCGCGCACCGGGCAAAGCCCCGCACCCGGCCTGCCGATATTGCCGCGCAGGAACATGAAATTGGAGATCTCGCGGATCGTCGCCACCGAATGGAGATGCTGGGTCACGCCCATCGCCCAGGTGCAGATCACCGTCTCGGCCTTGATATAGACGGCCGCCGCCCGCTCGATCTCCAGGCGGGTCAGGCCCGACTGATCCTCGATCTCGGCCCAGCTCGTGGCATCGACTGCGGCGCGATATTCGGCAAAACCGGCGCAATGCTCGGCAATGAAGGCATGGTCGAGAACCGATGGCTCGCCCGCGGCTATCGCTGCATCTTCTGCTGCAAGAACAATCTTTGCCATGCCGCGCACGGCCGCCATGTCGCCGCCGAGACGTGGCTGGTAATAGTGGCTGGCGATCTCGGTCGAACCGCCGCGCAGCATTTCGATCTTGTCCTGCGGATCGGAAAATCGCTCGAGACCCTTTTCACGAACCGGATTGAACACTACCACATCGGCACCGCGCATGGCGGCACGGCGCAGGTCGCCCAGCATGCGCGGATGGTTGGTGCCGGGGTTCTGGCCGATGACGAAGATGGCATCCGCCTTCTCGAAATCCTCGAGCAGCACTGTGCCCTTGCCGACGCCGATCGCCTGTTTCAGCGCAACACCACTCGCCTCGTGGCACATGTTCGAGCAATCGGGAAAATTGTTGGTGCCGTAGATGCGCACGAACAGCTGGTAGAGATAGGCCGCCTCGTTGCTGGCCCGGCCGGATGTATAAAACTCCGCGCGATCGGGACTGTCGAGGTTCCGGAGAATACTGCCGATCTCGGCGAAGGCATCTTCCCAGGCAACCGGCAGATACCGGTCGCTTGCCGCATCATAGCGCATCGGATGGGTGAGGCGACCGTTGAGCTCCAGCGCGTAGTCACTCAGCTTGCGGAGATCCGAGACCGTATTGGCGGCGAAAAAGGCAGGCGTCGCACGCTTTTCCGTCGCCTCCCAGGAGACGGCCTTCACCCCGTTTTCGCAGAATTCAAATGACGATCCGTGTTCGGGATCCCCCCAGGCGCAGCCGGGGCAGTCGAACCCGTCCGGCTGGTTTGCCTTCAACATGGTGCGGGCGCCGGAGAGCGGCGATCCGCTTTCGAGAAGCCGCTTGCCGCAGCTTTTCAACGCGCCCCAGCCACCGGCGGCCGAGGATTTCTTGCCAATAAACGATGCAGTCATGACAAATGCTATTGACGATCGTCAAAAGCGCTTCAAGCCGGCTGTTCATATGGATTGATAGATAAAACCTATCAGCCGCTTCGTCACCCAACCCGCGGGATGGTACAGGCCTCACCGCCACCGAAAATACGCGAGCGGCTGAGAAACCGCTTCTCCCGACCGTTATCGAGCGAGAACATTCCGCCCCTGCCTGGCACGACGTCGATGATCAATTGCGTATGCTTCCATGCTTCGAACTGGCTGCCGCTGATATAGACCGGTACTCCCCCGATCTCACCCAGTTTCACGTCATGGTCGCCGATGATGAAATCATCCGCAGGGTAACACATCGGCGATGACCCGTCGCAGCAGCCGCCGGACTGGTGAAACAGGATTTCGGGGTAATCCTGTCGGATTTCGGTGATGAGATCGAGCGCGGCATCGGTGGCCGTGACGCGCGGCTCGCCATTGACATGAGTATTCATGGTCTCTCCTCCCGCAATGCTATTGATGCTCAGATGATGAGCTGAATGAAGTCTATCACGATCGCCATGAAAACGCCCGAGACAGTCATCGCCAGGCCGCAGAGAAACACTCTGCTTGCCCGGTCATAGACCCGCCGCTGGAGTGAATCGTGCCGCAGAAAGATCACCAGAGAACTGCCCTGCGTAATGATCCCTGCAGATAACAGAAGCATTGTCGGCAGGTCGATCAGGGTCCATGGGATCGGATTTTGAGCCCATTGGCTGAGAAAGGTGAGCGAGAACGAAAGGATTATCCCCACAACGGTCAGTGTGCCGTTGCGGAAAAGCATTTCGACCAGCGGTTCGTTTTCATTCGACATCGTGGAACATCTCGACTGCACGATCCTGACTGCCTATCGAATAGCGCTTTCTCAGGAATTTCAAGGTCTGCCATCGAGATGAAAGCCGGGCAGGAGCGTCGTTTCTCCTGCCCGGCTCGACCTGTGTCAGAAGAAGCCTAGCTTCTTCGGGCTGTAGCTCACCAGCATGTTTTTGGTCTGCTGGTAGTGATCGAGCATCATCTTGTGGGTCTCGCGACCGATACCCGACTGCTTGTAGCCACCAAAGGCCGCATGCGCCGGATAGGCATGGTAGCAATTGGTCCAGACGCGACCGGCCTGAATCTCGCGACCAAAGCGGTAGGCCCGGTTGCCGTCACGCGTCCACACGCCGGCACCAAGGCCGTAAAGCGTGTCATTGGCGATTTCGAGTGCTTCCGCATCAGTCTTGAACTTGGTGACGGAAACCACGGGCCCGAAGATTTCCTCCTGGAACACGCGCATCTTGTTATGCCCGGCAAAGATCGTCGGCTTGATATAATAGCCGCTGGCAAGTTCACCGCCGAGATCATTGCGCGATCCGCCGGTCAGCACTTCGGCACCTTCCTGCTTGCCGATATCGAGATAGGAGAGAATTTTCTCCATCTGCTCGCTCGATGCCTGTGCGCCGATCATCGTGGCGCTATCGAGCGGGTTGCCCTGCACGATCGCTTCTACGCGCTTCACCGCACGTTCCATGAACCGGTCATAGATAGACTCATGCACCAGCGCACGGCTCGGGCATGTGCAGACTTCGCCCTGGTTGAGGGCAAACATCGCAAACCCTTCCAGCGCCTTGTCGAGGAAGTCGTCGTCTTCGTTCGCCACGTCGGCAAAGAAGATGTTGGGCGACTTGCCGCCGAGTTCCAGCGTCACCGGTATAAGGTTCTGGCTGGCATATTGCATGATCAGCCGGCCCGTCGTCGTCTCGCCGGTAAAGGCGATCTTGGCGATCCGGTTGGACGATGCCAGCGGCTTGCCGGCTTCCAGACCGAAACCGTTGACGATATTGAGCACGCCCGGCGGCAGCAGATCACCGATGATTTCCGCCCAGACCAGCAGCGATGCCGGCGTCTGTTCAGCCGGTTTGATGACGACGCAGTTGCCGGCTGCCAGTGCAGGAGCGAGCTTCCAGGCCGCCATCAGGATCGGGAAATTCCAGGGAATGATCTGGCCTACGACACCAAGCGGTTCGTGGAAATGATAGGCGACGGTATCGTTGTCGATCTCGCCGATCGACCCTTCCTGCGCGCGAATGCAGGAGGCAAAATAGCGGAAATGGTCGATGGCGAGAGGAATATCGGCGGCCATTGTTTCCCGGATCGGCTTACCGTTGTCCCAGGTTTCGGCCTGGGCGAGCACTTCCAGCTTGTCCTCCATCCGCTGGGCGATCTTCATCAGGATGTTGGAGCGTTCGGCCGGTGCGGTGCGGCCCCACTTGTCCTTGGCAGCGTGGGCAGCGTCGAGCGCCGCGTTGATATCCTTCTCGTCCGAACGTGGGATTTCGCAAAGCTTGCCGCCGGTGACCGGGGTAATGTTGTCGAAATACTTGCCCGAGATCGGCTCCCTCCATTCGCCGCCGATATAGTTGCCGTACTTCAGCTTGAACGGCGATTCGACGATTTTCTGGTGCAGCATGTCATCCTCCCTTGATGTGACTGCCTCCCGGTTCATGGACCGGGCTGGAAAGAAATCTGCGTCGCCATTTCCTTGACGAAAAGCAGGCCGCGGCGATATGGCAGCGCACACTGTCGCACCCTTGCTACAGTGTGAGGCAGCCATGCATGCGGCACTGCAACGGAACTCGATTTATCTCAATGCAGACCGAACCGGTTCATCTTGCGGTGAAGCGTCGCCCGGCTCATTCCAAGCGCAATCGCGGCCTGTGAGACGTTACCATTGGCGCGCGACAGGGCTCGCATCAGCGCTGCCCGCTCCGCCTCGACCAGATCCCGGCGATCGCCGGGACTGCTCTCATCAAGGGCATCCGCCGCCGGAATGCCTGCCGCAATACGGTTGTCATCAAGCGCAAGCGCCAGACGCGCGGCACGGGTTGCGCCGACGACGAGATCGTTGCGATCGACGGCAAGCAGGGCGGCGGCCGCATGTGCCGCCTGCGGCACCATCAGGAACCGGGCGCCCGGAAATGCGGAGCGAAACAGATTGAGCTCGATCCTGAGCGCGGCATCTCGCACCGTTTGCGCAAGTATGGAGAGCATCATTTCATTGACGTCGTCGCGGCATGTGGAAATGTCGAGCGCCGCCGCCACTTCGCCGCGGTGGTCTCGGATCGGTGCGGTGGTACAGCTCAGCCCGGTGTTGGAAGAGAAAAAATGCTGGTCCCGAAAGATCGAGACGGCGCGCTCGTCTGCCAGCGCCGTACCGATCCCATTGGTCCCGATGCTGGCTTCGGTCCAGATCGCCGCCGTCCAAAGGCCGAGATCGTGAAACGCTCTGTCGTCTCCGGCGGAACCGCGGCGCTCCAGCGCCACGCCGTTCCGGTCGGTCAGAAGCAGGCAGCAGCCCGATTTGCCGACCGTGGAAAACAGCCTGTCCATCTCTTCCCGCGCTTCAACGATCAGGCGCTCGGACGCCTGTCGCGTGTGATGAAACTCGCTGTCGGTAAGGCGTTCAGGCGCACGTTCCTGCTCGGGCGCCAGATGGTGCATGACCATGCAACGACGCCATGAAGCGACCACGGGCGAACTTGCCGCAGCAGACTGGGCCGAGGCGTACACCTCGTCCGCATGCAGGGAAACAGGATGCATGGGCTCCTCCCGGGCGAATGCTTGCATCAAGTTTCGCTAAAAAGCCGATGCTTTGCAATCGTCAAGCGGGCAGCCCACGAACTACTTATCGAGATACCACATCACGCGGCGCGTCGAGGTTCGCATCTGGCAAAAGGCGCAAAAGCGTGCCGCACGCGCAGGATCGTTTCCGGTTCGGCCGCCAACAGCGGCAGACGGACATCGGCCGACGACTGATGCAGGAAGAACTGCGCTTCCTTCAGCGCCGCAACATCATCGGTACCGAGCGCGGCTGCGGCCCCGGACATCGTCTGCAGCAGGGAATTGGAACCACTGCGGGGCTCCGTCATCGCCACCATGGTCTGCACCGGAGAGGGAATGACGTTGGCCAATGCCGACAGCGCTCCATGTCCGCCCAGATCGAGAAAGTCCATCGATCTGTTGTCATCTCTTGACAGATGGGTGAACCGGTCTTTGAGTGAGATCGGCAAGGCCGCAAAATGCTCAAGACGCCCGGCTCCATGGCAGATGCCGACGATCGCATCGATTTCGGCAAGTGCCTCCGGCAGCGTGCTGCCGAAATCCTTTGCCGTCCGCATCGGATCGTCATCCACAAGAACTGGAATACCGACCGCTGAAGCGATTTCGCGAAAGTGATTAACCACACCTGTCAGTGTCGGTTTCGAATAATATGGCCCCGTGACGAGCAGCGCATCGGCGCCGAACTGTTCGGCATGATGGCATTGCTCGAGCGTTTTGGCCGTGCAGTTCGTGCCGGTCGCGGCAATTACGGTGAGATGCGGTCGAGCGCGGGAGACGCAGATTTTCAGAAGATTATCGCGCTCATCAGCACCCAGCACCGGCCCCTCGCCGATGACATCGCAGACGACAACTCCGTCGACTCCGGCGATGATCTGGCGGTCGATCGCAGCCTCGAACGCGAGTGGGTCAATTTGGCCTTCACTGAAAGGCGTAAGAAGGGGTGTGTAAGTTTGACGCCTTGCACGAAGGAAGGGTGTCATGGTTTGGCTCCTGTTTTTACAGAAACCAACATTGCTCTACACGCATAGGATTTCGATATGTGGAGCGAGACTATGACATCAAAGTCTTATATGCATCCATTTGCCTTGATCGCGGCGATGCACCATATTCCGCGCCAGACATATACACTGAACGACACCTTGGCCCTGCGCCTGGAGACTTTATGACCGCATCGCATGCCGCCGCTTCCGATACAACTTCGGAAACCCGCAAATTTCTTGTGTTGCTGATTGGGTCTATCGGGGTCGTTTATGGCGACATCGGGACGAGCCCGCTTTACGCCTTTCGCGAGGCATTACGCCCGTTTACCGCCAACGGCATCCAGGATGAGCACGTCATCGGGCTCATTTCTCTGATGGTCTGGACTTTGACCATCATCGTCACCTTCAAATATGTCCTTTTCCTGCTGCGCGCCGACAATGACGGCGAAGGCGGCACACTGTCACTGCTGGCGCTTCTGATGAAGAAGACCGGCAGCTACATGCCGGTCTTGTTCTTTGCCGGTCTGATCGGCTCGGCGCTGTTCATCGGCGACGCGATGATTACCCCGGCTCTGTCGGTGATGTCTGCGCTTGAAGGCATGAAGCTCATCACCCCGGCCTTCTCGGATTATGTTCTGCCGCTTTCCGCCGCCATCATGGTCTGTCTTTTCATGGTGCAATCCAAGGGCACCGCGGCGGTCATGAAGTTTTTTGGGCCGATCACCGTGGTCTGGTTCCTCGCCATGGCCTGGGGCGGGCTCATCCATATCGGCGACGATCTGACAATCCTTGAAGCGCTCAATCCGGTCAACGCTCTCTGGTTCATCACCCACGCGGGCTGGGCAGGCTTAATCGTGCTCGGCGCGGTTTTCCTTACCGTCACCGGCGCAGAAGCGCTTTATGCCGATCTCGGACATTTCGGCCGAAAGCCGATCAGCGTCGCCTGGTTCATCCTGGTTTTCCCGGCTCTGGCACTGAACTATCTCGGCCAAGGCGCGCTCGTGCTCGCCGATCCGACAAAGATTTCCAACCCCTTCTACCTGCTCTATCCTGAATGGGCATTGCTGCCGATGGTCATCCTTGCGACCATGGCGACCATCATCGCCAGCCAGGCTGTGATTACCGGTGCCTTCTCGCTGGCGCGCCAGGCCGTCCATCTCGGCTTCCTGCCCCGCCTGGCGATCAAATTCACCTCCGAGACCAATACCGGACAGATCTACGTGCCGGCGGTCAACATGATCCTGTTCATAGGTGTCATCGTGCTGATCTTCTCGTTCGGGGATTCGGAATCGCTCGCTACCGCCTATGGCATCTCGGTCACTGGCGCGATGGTCGTCACGTCGCTGATGTCCTTCCAGTTTCTGCGCGCCGTCTGGGGCTACAAGGCCATTACGGCTGCCATCCTTCTGGCTCCGCTGTTCGCCATCGAAGTCGTTTTCCTGGCAGCGAACCTGTTCAAGGTCCACGATGGCGGCTGGGTCCCGGTCATGTTGGCTCTGGTCATCATGCTGACCATGTGGACCTGGACCAAGGGCTCCAAGTATCTGAAGGAAAAGACAGCGAGGAACGACATACCGCTCGAAACCTTCATCAACTCGATCGAAAGCTCCATCGAGCGTGAAACCGCCAGCGCCCCAGTCACCGTATCGGGGACAGCCATATTCCTGACCAGCGTACCGGACCGCACGCCCGCCGTACTGCTGCATAACCTGAAGCATAACCACGTGCTGCACGAACAGAACGTCATCCTGACCATCTGGACCCAGGACAAGCCCTATGTGCCGCAGGAAGATCGCGTCGAGATGACAAGATTGTCGAAGCGCTTCATCCGCCTCGATATCACCTTCGGCTACATGGACGAGCCCAACGTCGCCAAGGCGCTGACCGTCTGCAAGAAGAAGGGCTTCAAGTTCGAGATCATGCAAACCTCGTTCTACCTCGGCCGCCGCAATCTGATCGAGACGCCGAATACCGGTCTGCCGCGCTGGCAGGAGAAGCTTTACATCATCCTAGCCGATTTCGGCATCGATCCGTCAGCCTATTTCAAGCTGCCGCCGAACCGTGTTGTGGAACTCGGCGAGCAGGTCGCGATTTAAAGCAATTCCAGCAAAAGTGGATACCGATTTTGCGTCCGGAATTGCGTTTAAGCAAATAGATAGATCGCTATGACAGTCGTTGCCTCATACGTGTACACCAATGGCAAACGCGGACGTCCTCTGCCGATCGACGAACCGTGCCCGAGGCTTACCGGGGACGAATTCGTCTGGATCGGTTTGCACGAGCCAAACGAAGACGAGCTGAAGACGCTGGCGAGGACCTATGGCCTGCATGATCTTGCGGTCGAGGATGCGCTGCATGCCCATCAGATCCCGAAGGTGGAGGTCTATGGCGAACAGCTGTTCGTCGTCGCCAAGACCGCGCATCTGGAGGGTGACAGGATCTGCTACGGCGAAACGGCGATCTTTGTCGGGCGGCACCACATCATCACCGTGCGGCACGGCTCGCTGCGCAACCATATCGGCGTCCGTGCGCAGCTCGAAGCCTCTCCCCGCCTGTTGGCTCAAGGCCCGGATTACGTCCTGCACGGCATCCTCGACTTCATCGTCGACGGCTATTTGCCGACCGTGCAGACGATCGAGGACCGGGTGCTGGAAATGGAGCAGAGAATGCTCGCCAATTTCCTTGAGCGCGAGCAGATCAGACGGCTTTTCCGTCTGCGGCGTCAGTTGATCCTGTTCGGCCGCATTCTTGGTCCGATGTCGGAACTGGTGGGTAAGCTGGTCAATCTCGATCTCCCCTGCCTCGATAAGCATGCCAAACCCTACTTTCGCGATGTGCTGGATCACATTAGACGGGTGGAAAGCATGGTCGGGGGCTTACGCGAAGTCATCACCTCGGTCTTTGAGGCGTCGAACCTGCTGGAACAACAGCGCCAGGGCGTCATCACCAGACAGCTCGCCTCCTGGGCCGCGATCCTTGCCGTGCCGACCGCCGTTGCCGGCATTTACGGCATGAATTTCGAGAACATGCCGGAACTCAAGACGGAATACGGCTATTATATCGTGCTCTGCGCAATCGTTGTTGTATGCGGCCTGCTCTATTATCGCTTCAAGAAGGTCGGATGGCTCTGAACAACTGCCGGCGGACGTGAGAGCAACTGAGACCAGTCAGTCCTGTGTGAGGAGACTGCAAACCTCCTCGCGCGTCGCGGCTAAACGAACGGCTTCGGCTATGCTGTCGTTCCGGAGGCGGCGGGCGATGCATGACAAAAGATTGAGCCCCTGCTTCTGATCCGCCGGATGCGAAAGAAGCAGAACCACAAGGTCAACCGGAACCTCGTCTACAGCCTCGAAATCCAGCGGTTCTGTCAGCCGCAAGAAGATACAGATACCGGCGTCCAGTTCATCAATGATGGCGTGCGGAATGGCGATCCCCTGACCAATTCCTGTCGAGCCGAGGGCTTCCCGATCGGTCAGCGCTGCAGAAACGGCAGAGGCATCGATACCGGTTTTCTTTGATGCAAGTTCCGACAACTTGACGATGAGCTCTCTCTTTGATGCAGCAAAAAGATCCAGGCTCACATTCTCTGGCGTGAGATAATCACGAACTTGCATGCTTACTCCCATCGGGCATTTCAGAACTCAGGCATCATCCAGCAGGCGGTAACCGACACCGGTTTCGGTCACGATGTATCGTGGCTGATCGGGTGCCGCTTCGATTTTCTGCCGCAGTTGGCGCACATAGACACGGAGATATTGCACATCTGTCAGGCCGTCCCATACCTGTTCCAGCAGGAAGCGATGGGTCAGAACCTTGCCCGCATGCTGCACGAGAATACGCAGGATATCGTATTCCTTCGGCGATAGTTTCACATCTTTGCCACTGATCTTCACGATACGTTTTACCAGATCGACAGTCAGCTCTCCCGTCTGGAAGATCGGCTTCTCCCCCTGCACCTGCAGCCGATGCCGAAGCGCAACGCGGATGCGGGCACCGAGTTCGTTCATGCCGAAAGGTTTCGTTACGTAATCGTCGGCGCCGAGTTCCAATGCCTTGACGATGCCCGCTTCATCGGTGCGGCTCGACAGAATGACGATCGGCAGCGCCACCCCCTCCTCTCGCCATTTGGCGAGGAGATCATGCCCGGACATGTCCGGCAGGCCGAGATCGAGAATGACCAGATCCGGTTTGTCGCTGTTGACCAGCTCGCGTGCAACCTTCGCATTCATCGCTTCGGTGACGGCATAATCCTGCGCCGCCAGCCCCACACGCAGCAACTTGCGGATCGGCGGCTCGTCATCGACGATCAGGATCTTGATGGCGCTATTGGTCATTGTTCGCCTCCCACGACAGGCATTTCAGATGGTACAGGCATGCGGATCGTGAAGATCGCACCCGACCGGTCGGAGCGGTTGTCCGCCCGGATCGTGCCGCCCATGGCTTCGACGAAACCGCGGCAGATGGCAAGTCCCAGCCCCGTTCCAGCCCTTACCTGATCGCTTTTACGCACCCTGTAGAAGCTGTCGAAAACCCGTTCAAGATCCTCGGACGGTATGCCTGGGCCTTCATCTTTGACCGACAGCATGACGATATTGCCATTTTGCCGGCCACAGATATCGATCAACGATCCTTCCGGCGCATATTTGGCGGCATTGTCGAGCAGGTTGAACAGAACCTGCTCGAACAGCACCGGATCCACCTTCAGCATCGGCAGGTCTGCGGGCATTTTCACCTCAATCCCGTGGCCGGAAGTGATCTTTGCTGCCCGGCTGAGTGCGGTGCCCACCATGTCACCGGGAAAATGGAGAGAATAATTCGGCTGCATCGCGCCCGAACCCAGCCGGGTCATGTCGAGCAGGTTGACGATGAAGCGGTTCAACCGTTCGGACTCGTCTATGACGGTCGACAAAAGCTCCGCCCGCGTTTCCTCCGACAATTGGCTCCCGAGACCCTTCAGCATATCGG
This sequence comes from Pseudomonadota bacterium, assembly GCA_023451735.1. Classification (GTDB taxonomy): domain Bacteria; phylum Pseudomonadota; class Alphaproteobacteria; order Rhizobiales; family Rhizobiaceae; genus Neorhizobium. Next base: position 94,607 of record JAEXYH010000046.1, read on the forward strand.
CCGAGCCCATGATCGCCGCAAGCGGTGTCTTGAGATCGTGACTGATCGAGGTCAGGAGCGCCGTGCGCAACCTGTCGGTCTCCGCCGCGAGCCTCGCCTTGTCAACATCGGATACCAATTGGATGCGCTCGATCGCCAGTGCCGCCTGATCCGCCAATGCGTCGAACAGCCTTTGCTGCTCGGGTGTCAGCAGCGGACCCTGCCTGTCATTGTCGAGACCGATAACCCCAACGGCTTCGCGACCCGTGCGAAGCGGCAGGTAGAGCCGCTTGGCGCCAGGCAATGTATCGGCAGCGCGGCCCGCAGGGCGATTGTGCTCCCAGGCCCATTTGGCAGCGGCGATATCGGCATCGACCAGCGTGTCGTCCGGCGGATAACCGGCCTTGACCGCAATCGACCCGTCCTCCGGCAACAGGATGACGACGCGCACCTTCAGCATCGAGGCGATTTGGAAGGCCGTAGCCCACAGCACATCATCCAGAGTGCCTGTGCCGGCAAGCTTCCTGGAGAAAAGATAGAGGTCTTCAGTCGTCCGCGCCCTCTGCCGGGCGGCGGCGGCCTGCCGTTGCACGGCCGCTGTCAGGTTGGAGGCAACCAGAGCCACGCCGAGATAGAAGAACAGCGCGATCACACTTTCCGGATCCCGCACTGTAAATGTGTAGCGCGGCTCCAGAAAGAAGAAGTTGAACGAAACAGCGCCGAGCAGTGAGGCAAACAACCCCGGCCCCAAGCCGCCGCGTACAGCCGATGCCAACACCGCCATCAGGAAGACCAGCGCAAGGTTGCGCACATCGAGTGTCCGGTCGAGCGCAACACCCGCCGCAATCGCCAGCGCTACGAAGATTGCGCTCTGGATGTAATGCTTCACCCGGAAAGGCTTCGCCGCCTGCGCCGGCTTGACGCCGCGTTGCGGTTCGCCTTCCTTCCCGTCGCCGGAAATTACATGAACGCTGATATTGCCGGCATAACGGATCAGATCATGAGTGACAGATCCCTGCCAAAGCTGCCGCCAGCGCGGCTTTGCTGGCCGGCCGACAACGATATGGGTGAAGTTGTTGGCATTGGCGTAGACGATAATTTCCCGTGATGGAGAAAGCCCCGGCAGCGTTACCGTCTCGGCGCCGAGCTGCTGGGCAAGTCGCATGTTTGCCGCCAGCCGGTCCTTGTCCTCTTCCGAGAGTGCCGCATCTTGAGGCGTATCGAGATGCAACACCGCCCAGGGCGCCCGCAGCCGGTCTGCCTGCCGGCGCGCATACCGCACCAGGCCCGCACCATTGCGGCCATGATCCAGGCAGACAAGCAACCTTTCGCCCGCCGCCCATGGCCCGGAAATCGCATTAGCCTGCATATGGTTGAGCAATTGTTCGTCGACCCGTTGCGCCGTGCGCCTCAGCGCCAGCTCTCTGAGTGCCGTCAGGTTGCCAGGTGAAAAATAATTTTCGATCGCTCGCCGCGCGGTCTTCGGCATGTAGACCTTGCCGTCATGAAGGCGCTTGATCAGGTCGTCGGGCGTTATGTCGATGATCTCGACATCGTCGGCACGGTCGATAATGCTGTCCGGCACCGTTTCCCGCACCCGGATGCGGGTGATCTGCGCGACGATATCGTTGAGGCTTTCGACATGCTGGATGTTGAGGGTGGAATAGACGTCTATGCCTTGAGCAAGCAATTCCTGTACATCCATGTAGCGCTTCGGATGGCGGCTACCGCTGGCATTGGTGTGGGCTAGCTCGTCGACAAGCACGAGTGCCGGGTGCCGGGCGAGGATGGCGTCGAGATCCATCTCATCAAGCATCTGCCCGCGATAGTCGATCACCCGGCGTGGGATGATCTCGAAACCTTCGATGAGAGCTTCGGTCTCCTTTCGGCCATGGGTCTCGACCACGCCGATCACCACATCCACGCCGTCGGCCCGCCGAGCACGCCCGGACATCAGCATTTCATAGGTCTTGCCGACGCCGGGGGCCGCCCCAAGAAAGATCTTCAGCCGGCCACGCCCTTCACGCTCCGCCTGCTGCAGGAGCGCATCTGGAGAAGGCCTGTTTTCCGTGTCTCGACGATCACCGGGCATTATCTACCTGTTATACGCAGACACCGCAGCAACCGGTGCTCCGGTCGCCGCAGCTTCGTTCAAATCGCATTTCAATTCAGACGCACGTCACGTCAAGCACCATGTTCAGCGGAGTGGTGAGCTTGCGCTTTCCGACTGCGTCGGGCTCCCGGCATGCAGCGCCTCCGGTTGCAGGTGCCAACCCTGCAGGCCGTGGGCTGAAACAAGCGTCAGGATATAGGCGTATCCGACGATCAGTAGCATGACGATCACCATGCCGAGAATTGTCTGAGGCGCGCGCGAATACCTGTTACCGGTTTGCAAATTTGACTGCCCGCGCGGATACACATGTCTCCTGAGATAACGGAGCGGCTGGAACATCGCGGCCACTCACGCCCGACCCGCGACACGTGTTCCGGCGGTCATACGGGCTGCCCTGAACCCCTCACCAAGACCCAGCGTCACATGCTCCGGCAGGCACCACACGGCACCAGGCAAATGGCCGCTTTCGAACATGGCGAAATGGACGGCCGAAGCTCGGTCGGTGAAAAGCCCGCCAACCTTGCCCTCGGTGTCATTGACGATCCAGCGGCCACACACATCGCGGCCGACGGTAAAACGGATACCTGTCACGGAAGGCTCCCGATCTGTCATCGCAAACTTGCCCATATCCCCCTCCTCAACCGACCATCACCGCCAGCGCGGCAATGGCGCAGAAGCCGACACCGAGAACTGCGGCAAGGCGAGAGAGCATTGCGAAGCTCATTCCGGTTACAGCGCTATCGGCGCGATGCGCGGCCGGATAAACCCTCGGATGAGCCCCCGTCAGGCGGCGGCGCTGTGCGCACGCCTCGGTAAGGTGAAGAAGATAGATACTGCCCAGACGACCATACATCGGTCACTCCTTGTCGATCGAAGTTCCGCGGCGATGGCAGCGGAACGGACATCGGATGCGATGCCCGGTCACAAGGTAGCGGTCGCCCCATAGGCATTCGATTGGAACGCAGGAGCGAAGAAATAGGAAAGTCATAAACTCGCCGCGAGCTGATCAGGTGCTCGCGGCGGGTTCAAGCCAGGGGTGTCAGGCGTAACGGGAAACTGCGAGGTCGGCAGCGTCGATTTCGGGCTGGTGGCCGCTGACCAGATCGCTGATCAGCCTTGCCGAACCACAGCTCATCGTCCAGCCAAGCGTGCCATGGCCGGTATTGAGATAGAGACCCTTCACCTTGGTAGGTCCGATCACCGGTGTGCCATCCGGCGTCATCGGACGAAGGCCGGACCAGAAATCCGCCTTGGCTGTATCGCCGCCGGGGAAGAGATCGGTGACGGAATGTTCGAGCGTCGCGCGTCGCTTCTGGCCCAAATCATTGGTATAACCGGAAATCTCCGCCATGCCGCCGACGCGAATGCGGTCACCAAGCCGCGTGATGGCGATCTTGTAGGTCTCGTCCATGACCGTCGATTCCGGTGCACGCGACGCGTCTATGATCGGGATGGTCAGCGAATACCCCTTGACCGGATAGACCGGCAGTTTGATGCCGACCTGAGCGACCAGAAGCGGTGAATAACTGCCGAGCGCTACGACGACGGCATCGGCGCGTAACGTTTCGCGATCCGTCACGACACCGCGAACGGTGCCACCCTCAACGTCGAGAGACTTGACATTTGTTCCGTAGGCAAAGGTCACACCGAGTTCGGCAGCCTTTAATGCCAGCGCATTGGTGAACTTGAAGCAGTCACCCGTTTCGTCCTTCGGTGTCAGCAAGCCGCCAACGATCTTTTCGCGGACATGTTTCAGCGCCGGCTCGACGCGAATGCAGCCTTCCGGATCGAGAACCTCATAAGGAACGCCATCAGCGGCGAGCGCCTTGACGTCCTTGGCAGACGCATCGAGCTGCTGCTGGGTACGGAAAAGCTGGAGCGTGCCCTGCATCCGCTCGTCATAGGCAATCCTGGTTTCCGCCCGGACTTGGGCAAGCGAGATGCGCGCGTAATCGGCGATCCGCAGCATGCGGCTCTTGTTGATCGCATAACGCTCCGAGGTGCAGTTCATCAGCATCTGCACCATCCAGGAAAGCATGGCTGTATCCATTTTCGGGCGCAGGATCAGCGGCGCGTGGTCCATGAACAACCATTTCATCGCCTTCAGCGGAATGCCGGGCGCAGCCCAGGGCGAGCAATAACCGAAGGAAACCTCGCCGGCATTGGCAAAGCTGGTCTCCAATGCCGGGCCTTCCTGCCGATCGACGACCGTCACCTCATGACCGGCCTTGGCCAGTTGATAGGCGGAGGTTACGCCGACAACGCCGGCTCCGAGAACGATGACTTTCATGTGCTTCCCCGATTTCTGCGGCTCAAGTTCTAAAGATAAATGCGTGCGTGATGACGTCAGAGACTGGTCGGGATCTCAGGGGATATCGTTCCGGCCACCTGCGCAAGTAGATCCCTCGGGGCCTGGCCACGGCATCTATTTGGTGCGCCGCTGAAAACAGCCGTTCCATAACTCGTTCATGCCCCTCTTTTTAGGAAGAACATAATGAAATGATCGTGGAACTTCCCATCAATTAGTGACAGAAGATTGCGCGAATAATATAATAATTAAAATTATCTACGATATTTTGGAAGAATCTGCATGCCCATACATGATGCCATCGACCGCAATCTTCTGCGTCTGCTGCGGCTCAATGCCCGTATGAGCAATGCTGCCCTGGCGGCCGAGGTAGGCCTGTCACCCTCCGCCTGTCTTCGCCGTATCCGGTTACTGGAAGAAGCGGGCGTCATCCGCGGTTATACGGCGCTGGTCGATAATGATCAGAACGGCATTGCCGTTATCATCAACATCACGCTGGAACGGCAGACCGAGGATTATCTCAACCGCTTCGAGGCTGCAGTTCGCAAATATCCGGAAATACGGGAATGTTTCCTGATGACGGGTGGCTCGGACTATTTGTTGCGCGTTGAAGTGGCCAATGCCGGGGAATTCGAACGCATCCACAAGGAGATCCTGTCTGCGCTACCGGGCGTGCTGCGGATCCATTCGAGCTTCTCGATCCGCAACGTCCTGATGACACGGAGCAGGAAAAGCCGGTGAGCCCGCCAAAACGCAAAAACGCCGCCCGTGCATGGCACGGACGGCGTCTCGCTTAATAAAAGTTCGGCGCGAAGAGCGCCGAACGGATCAGGGCTGCTTGCCGATATAGGCGAGGATACCGCCGTCGACGTAAAGTACGTGACCGTTGACAAAGTCGGACGCAGAGGAAGCGAGGAACACAGCCGGTCCCTTCAGGTCTTGCGTTGTGCCCCAGCGGTTTGCCGGAGTCTTGGCCAGAATGAAGGAGTTGAACGGATGACCCGGCTCGCGCAGCGGCGCGGTCTGCGGGGTTTCGATGTAGCCCGGGCCGATACCGTTGCACTGGATGTTCTGCGAACCGTATTCCGAGGCAATGTTGCGGGTCAGCATCTTCAGACCGCCCTTGGCAGCAGCGTAAGCCGAAACGGTTTCGCGGCCGAGTTCGCTCATCATCGAGCAGATGTTGATGATCTTGCCGCCACCGCGCTTGATCATGCCCGGAATGACGGCCTTGGCGAGGATGAACGGAGCGGTCAAGTCGATATCGATGACCTGACGGAAATCCTTAACGTCCATTTCATGCATCGGCACGCGCTTGATGATACCGGCATTGTTGACGAGGATGTCGACCGAGCCGAGGTCCTTTTCGATTTCGGCGATCATCTTCTGCACGCCCGGTTCATCGGTCACGTCGCAGATGTAACCCTTGGCGTCGATGCCGGCAGCCTTGTAGGCTTCGAGACCCTTTTTCAGAAAGTCTTCGTTGATATCGTTGAAGGCGATCGTGGCACCGGCTTCAGCAAGCGCGCTGGCCAGAGCAAAACCGATCCCGTAGGAGGCACCGGTGACCAGCGCGACCTTGCCCTTGAGCGAAAAGCTATCTGCGTAACTCAATATCTTAAATCCTTGCCTATATTGAAAGAAATCGGAGCGGCATATGCTTGCCGCTCCGGTGTGGACCAACTAGCGCAGGTCGCTGATGGCGATATGATCCATGTCGTCGAAGGTCAGGTTTTCGCCGCACATTGCCCAGATGAACGTGTAGTTGGCGGTACCGCAACCGGCATGGATGGACCACGACGGCGAGATGACGGCCTGGTCGTTCTGCACGAGGATGTGGCGGGTTTCGTCGCCTTCGCCCATCATGTGGAAGACGGCCTGGTTTTCGGCGATGTTGAAGTAGTAGTAGATCTCCGAGCGACGCTCATGGGTGTGAGCCGGCATCGTGTTCCAGACATTGCCCGGATCGAGTTCGGTCAGGCCCATCGAAAGCTGGCAGGTTTCCAGAACGTCCGGGTGGATGAACTGGTTGATGACGCGCTTGTTGGCCGTTGAATTGTCGCCAACCGGCTTCTTCTGGGCATCGGCGATCGACAGGAATGTCGTCTTGCAGACCTTATGAGCCGGAGCCGAGATCATGTAGAACTTGGCCGGATTGGCCTTGTCCTTGCTCTTGAAGACGACCGACTTGTGACCCTTGGTGACATAGAGGCAATCCTTGAAAGCGAGATTGTAGGTCTCGCCGTCAACTTCGACGGAGCCTTCGCCGCCAAGGTTGAAGATGCCGAGTTCGCGGCGCTCCAGCACGTAATTCGTGCCGAAATTCTTCATGCAGTCGATGCCCTTGTCGAGCGGAACGGCTTCGTTGACCGGCTTGCAGCCGAACACGACCATACGGTCGACGTGGCTGTAGGTGGCGACGATCTCGTCATCGGCGAAAACCTTTTCGATCAGGAATTCGGCGCGCGTCTCTTCGGTCGTGTAGCGCTTGAAATCCTTCTGGCTGGCCGAATAGCGGATGTCCATGATATTACTCCTCTAAGTATGATGGGATGTGTACGATTGCGGTCTATCAGGCCAGAAGCTTGATAACGACCTTGCGTACCTTACCGGGCGCCTCGGCGGCACAGCCGGGACGATGAATGTCGGTGGGATAGAAGACCGCATATGCGCCGGCTCCGAGAAGGAGATCGGTCTCGTCGGTGACCTTGGAGTAGAACTTGACGTCCTTGCTCTCGAAAAGGTCTTCCTCAACCGTATAGTCTGCGGCAAGCGGTGCATAACCGATTATTTCGCGACCGCTGAATACATACTGGATGTCGATGTAGCGGGCATGGGATTCCGGACGTTTCTCGGCCTTGGGGGCCGTGTCGTAATCCTGGATCAGGGCGAAGATGGTATCGCCTTCGATATCGACACGTCCGGCGGGCAATGCGGCGATATCCGTTTCGGCCAGGAATTTGAGGCCTTTCTGTATATTTGCCGGGAGAGTTGCGGCGTCGCGGTCGAGCGTGGCGAGATTGCTGAGATACATGACGTTATTCCTTGAATGAACGAGAGGGGGCCGGCGGCGAAGCACCGGCCCCGTTCAGACCTTAGTGAGCAGCCTTCAGGGTGTCATCAGCCTCGATGACAGTTTCAGCTTCGGCTGTTTCGACGACTCCGGCTCTCTTCTTCATGTACTTGGCGTACGTGCCGGTCAGGATCGGCACCAGAATGGCAGTCGTAAGGCAAGCGGCAGCAACCAGCGAGGTAGCGGCGGCAGCGGCAGGCTTAAACTGCGGAGCCATTTCGGCAATGATCATCGGATTGGCGACGGCAGCGCCAGCAGCCGACGAGGCAGCAAGACCGGCAGTACCGTTACCACCACCAATGAACTTGTCGGCGAGCATCAGCGGGATACCCGTGACGATGATGACGAGGACGCCGAGCAGGATACCGCCGAGACCGGTCTGGACGATGACGTTCAGGTCGATGCCGTTACCGAGAGCGAAGCCGAAGAACGGGATCAGAGTGGTCACGCCGCCCTTGAAGAAGGCGCGCAGATCCTTGTCGAGGTTGCCGAGGATGAAGCCGATAAGGAAGGGCAGGACGGCGCCGACGAACAGGTGCGGTTCGAAGGTTGCAACGCCGGCGGCACCCAGGATCAGCATCGAGACCAGCGGACCCGATTCAATCGACATCAGGACGAAGGCACCCGATTCTTCCTTGGTACCGTATTGCTGCATGATTGCGGCATAGAGACCGCCGTTGGTCATATCCATTGCGGCGCAGATGGCCAGAGCCGAGAAGCCGATGAACAGGCCCGACTGCACGCCTTCGAGCGGCAGGAACTGGGCGGCAATATAAGTGGCACCCCAGGCGACCAGCGTCTTGACAACGACCAGGTTACCCGACTTGCGCAGAACCGTACCGGTCGCGCGAAGGTCGATGGACGTACCCATGCAGAAGAACCACACGGCCAGGATCGGAACAGTACCCGAGATCAGGCCGTTGGTGAACGAACCGAAATAACTTCCGGCCCACGGGAAGAAGGTTTTGCAAAGTGCGCCCAGAATGAGCGGCACAAGCATCAGTCCGCCGGGAACCTTATCAATTGCCTTTTTAATATTCATTTTTGTATTCCTCCTTAAGTATTGAGTTCGCTATTCTGCTGCGGTGGTTAAATTGCCGCGGCTGGCGATCTCAGTTTTGAAGACGTCGGGTGTGGCGTCTTTCGGGATAATTGCACCATGGTGCTGAACGACGGCGCCAGCGACGACGTGGGCACGGCGTGCTGCCTCCGCCGGTTCGATACCAAGGTTGCGGCCTAAAATATAGGTTGCAGAAAAACTGTCGCCGGCAGCGGTTGTGTCGACAACTTTCTCGACTTTGGTGGCAGGCACGGTCTCAACCTTGCCGCCATGGATGATCGTGGCATCGCCCGGCCCGTCCTTGATCACCACTTCGAGCTGCGGCATTTTTGCAAAATATGCAATGCCGGCCTCCATGGTCTGGGCAAGCCCAAACACTTCGAGTTCCTCGATGGTGACGAGAACGCGGGTAGAAAATGCGATGACGCGTTCATAGGCCGCACGAGCGTTTTCGATACCGCCCCAAAGCAGCGGTCGATAATTTCCGTCAAAATCGACGGCAACGCCCGCACGGGCAAGTTCTTCCAGCCGCACAAGCAGCCGCTCACGGCTTTCAGGCTTCAAGACAGCCAGGCTGATGCCGGAGATATAGACGCTCGTAAATCCTTCGAGTGCAGCAAGAAGTTCATCAGAACCTTTGCCTTCGAAAGTTTCGCGGGCGGCAGCCTCTCCGCGCCAGTAGAAGAAGCGCCGCTCACCGGTCGGGTCCGTCTTGATGAAATAAAGGCCTGGCCTTTGACCCTTTCGGCGCAACACGAGTTGATCGTCGACACCCTGGGCGTTCCAGAATGCCGCCATGTCCTCGCTGAAAGGATCATCTCCGATGGCGGTTATATATGAGACGAACGACCCCAGACCGGCACCCAACCGCGCCATATAGGCGGCGGTATTGAAAGTATCACCTCCAAAAGCCTGGGTGATCGAGCCGTCCGGTTTGCGTTGCAGCTCGACCATGCATTCGCCGATCGAGGCTACGCGTATTTCCAGTGGCATTTTGCCTCCCTTCCGCCCCCAAGGCGTCGCGCTGTCCGGTACAGGGGCGTGGATTAAGATTTCGTCCAGCGCTGAGCCGGACCATATTCACACTCATCAATTCTCACGTTGATCGGGATCAAACTTTGATGCCCTCTACATTGGTAAGTTGTTGATGGAAGCCGTGGTCCTCTCAGGCTCTGTCTTAAGAGGGCAACGGTTGGGAGGGCGCTTCACCAAATGCCGAAAGGCAAAGAAAGAGGAAGAAGACTAATGGGCATCCTTTCCCAAACAATCGTCCCCGCCGACGCTTGGGCCGGTTTCACGGGCGACAAGTGGCGCGACGCCGTTGACGTGCGCGACTTCATCCAGAACAACTACAAGCCCTACGAGGCAGACGGTGCATTTCTCGCCGGTCCCACGCCGCGCACCTTGAAGGTCTGGGAAACACTCGGAGTGCTCCTCGCTGAGGAACGCAAGAAGGGTGTTCTGGACGTATCTGCAGACCGCGCCTCGACGATCACCGCACATGATGCAGGTTATATCGCCAAGGACATCGAACTGATCGTCGGCCTGCAGACCGACGCGCCGCTGAAGCGCGCCATCATGCCGAACGGCGGTCTGCGTATGGTCGAAAACGGCCTCGAAGCCTTCGGCTTCACGCTCGATCCGTCGGTTCATGAAGTCTGGACGAAATATCGCAAGAGCCACAACCAAGGCATCTTCGACGTCTACAGCCCGGAAATTCTCGCCGCCCGCAAGTCCGGCGTCATCACCGGTCTGCCTGACGCCTATGGCCGTGGCCGCATCATCGGTGATTATCGCCGCGTAGCCCTTTACGGCACGGACGCACTGCGCGCCTTCCGCCTGAAGGACTTCCGCGCCATCGAAAACGAAGTCTTCAATGACGACGTGATGCGTCTGCGCGAAGAAATGTCGGAACAGTACCGCGCTCTCGACGAACTGAAGGAAATGGCAGCCAAATACGGCTATGACATTTCGCGTCCGGCTACCAATGCCCGCGAAGCCGTGCAGTGGACCTATTTCGCTTACCTGGCAGCAGTGAAGGAACAGAACGGTGCGGCAATGTCGCTCGGCCGTGTCTCGACCTTCCTCGACATCTACATCCAGCGCGATATCGACGCAGGCATCCTGACCGAAGAACAGGCCCAGGAACTGATCGACGACATGATCATCAAGCTCCGGATCGTCCGCTTCCTGCGCACGCCAGAGTATGACCAGCTGTTCTCGGGCGATCCGACCTGGGTCACGGAATCGATCGGCGGCGTCGGCGAAGACGGTCGTCCGCTCGTCACCAAGTCGAGCTTCCGCTTCCTGCACACGCTCTACAACCTCGGCCCGGCTCCAGAACCGAACCTGACCGTGCTGTGGAGCACCAAGCTGCCGGAGGGCTTCAAGAACTTCTGCGCCAAGGTCTCTGCCGACACCAGCGCCATCCAGTACGAAAACGACGACCTGATGCGGCCCAAGTGGGGTGACGACTACGGCATTGCATGCTGCGTCTCCGCCATGCGGATCGGCAAGCAGATGCAGTTCTTCGGTGCCCGCTCCAACCTCGCAAAGGCCTTGCTTTATGCGATCAACGGCGGCGTCGATGAAAAGAGCGGTGCAGTCGTTGCCAAGGGCTTCGAACCGATCAAGGGCGACGTCCTTGACTATGATGAAGTCATGGCCAAATTCGACAAGATGATGGATTGGCTGGCCCAGACCTACGTCAAGGCTCTGAACACCGTCCATTACATGCACGACAAATACGCTTACGAGCGTATCGAAATGGCGCTGCACGACCGCGACATTCTGCGCACCATGGCTTGCGGCATCGCCGGCCTGTCGGTCGCCGCGGACTCGCTCTCTGCAATCAAGCACGCCAAGGTCAAGGTCATCCGCAACGAGGCAGGTCTGGCCGTCGATTACAAGATCGAAGGCAGCTATCCGGCCTATGGCAACAACGACGACAGCGTTGACTCGATCGCCGTCTGGTTGACCGAAACCTTCATGAAAAAGGTCGCCGCACAGCCCTACTTCTATCGTAACTCGATGCCGACCCAGTCGGTGCTGACGATCACCTCCAACGTGGTCTACGGCAAGAAGACGGGCAACACGCCGGATGGTCGCCGTGCAGGCGAGCCTTTCGCACCGGGCGCAAACCCGATGAACGGTCGTGACACCAAGGGCTTCGTCGCAGCCGGTGCATCGGTTGCCAAGATCCCCTACGAATCCGCTCTCGACGGTATTTCCTGGACGGCTTCGGCAACACCTGACTCGCTTGGTCGCACCAGCGAGGAACGTGCAAAGAACCTGGCAAATTGCCTGGATGCCTACACGGCTGCAGGTGGTTTCCATGTCAACGTCAACGTCTTCAACCGCGACACGCTTGTCCATGCGATGGACCATCCGGAACTGTATCCGCAGTTGACGGTGCGCGTGTCGGGATACGCGGTCAACTTCGTCAAGCTTACGCGTGAACAGCAGCTCGACGTCATTTCCCGCACGTTCCACTCAAAGATGTAACGTATAGGCGTTAGGCTGGGCGCATATGGAACCCATATGCGCCCACGCTGTTGACCCGAATTATCTATAGATACGAGTTGCCCCATGGACATTCATCGAGCGATCACCCGCCCGCCGAAGGCGCATGCCCCAGCTGGGACCCATTCTTCGACGGATTTCGGTTATCTTCATTCCGTCGAAAGCGGCGCAGCCGTCGATGGACCGGGCATGCGCTTCGTTTTCTTCATGGCTGGTTGCCTGTTCCGCTGCGTCTACTGCCACAATCCGGATACCTGGAAACTGCACAACGGCCGCAAGATCACACTCGATGACGCCATTGCTGAAATCAAACCTTACGCCGGCTTCCTGCGGATGGCAGGCGGCGTGACCATCTCTGGCGGCGAACCGCTGATGCAGGCGCCTTTCGTCGGCGAGATGTTCAAGCGCTTCAAGACGGAACTCGGCCTTCACACAGCCCTCGACACGCAGGGCTATCTCCACGCTTCAGTGGATGACGAATGGTTCGACAACGTCGATCTCGTCCTTCTTGATATCAAGCATAGCGACCCCGAGGCCTATCAGCGCCTCACCGCGCAACCGCTGCAGCCGACGCTCGACTTCGCCCACCGGCTACAAAGACTGCAAAAGCCGATTTGGCTGAGATACGTCCTCGTTCCCGGTTGGACCGACGGACATGATGACATCGCCCGGCTTGCCGATTTCGTAGCTGGATTGGGCTCGATCGTGGAGCGCGTCGAGGTGCTCCCCTTTCACCAGATGGGCACGCAGAAATGGGCGCAATTGGGGATGGATTACCCTCTTGCCGGGGCTCCAACGCCAACGCCGGAATCCACGGCTGAAGCAAGATCAATATTCGCGGAACGCGGGCTGACTGTCTTTTAGGACTGGGATGCACCGGGAAATCGTTCCCAATCATTTAGAATAACAAGGAAATTTCAATATGATCGATATTCGCTCGCTCGTTCTCGTCGTGAACTGCGGCAGTTCTTCCGTGAAGTTCGGCGTATTCGCAGGTACGGGCCGTGACCCGCTTCTCTCCGCTTTGGCCGAAAACCTCGGCCAGCCGGAAAGCCGGCTTGTGGTCAAGGAAAAGGGCGAAAAGACGGAAATGTCGCTGGATGGCGGAAGCCATGACGTTGCGCTGCAGAAGCTTCTCGGCATTCTGGATCAGAAGGGGTGGCTGAGCTCGATTGTTGCGGTTGGCCATCGCATGGTTCATGGCGGTGAACGCTTCTCTGCTTCCACCCTCATTACCGACGAAATCCTGCGCGAGATGGATGCACTTTCCAACCTCGCTCCGCTGCATAACCCAGCAAACATCCTCGGCGTCAGGACGGCTATGGCAGCCCTTCCGTCCGTTCCGCATGCGGCAGTCTTCGATACTGCCTTCCACAGCACCATGCCGCCGGCTGCCTTCACCTATGCCGTCCCGCAGGATTGCTACCGTAACCTTGGTGTTCGCCGTTATGGCTTCCACGGCACCAGCCATCGTTTCGTCGCAGCGGAAGCCATCGAGCTTCTCGGCCTCGATCCGAACGACCACGGTCTCGTCATCGCCCATCTCGGCAACGGCGCTTCGGCGACGGCCGTACTGAACGGCAAGAGCGTCGACACCTCCATGGGCTTCACCCCGCTTGAAGGTCTGGTCATGGGCACCCGTTCGGGCGATATCGATCCCGGCGCAATCTTCCATATCGCTCGCGAAGACGGCCTGACCATCGATGAACTGGACACGCTGCTCAACCGCAAGAGCGGTTTGCTCGGTCTGTCCGGCCTATCCAACGATTGCCGTACGCTTGAGAACGCAGAAAAGGAAGGTCATGAGGGCGCCAAGCTTGCGCTGGACGTCTTCGTGCATCGTCTGGCCCGTTACATCGGCGGCCTCGCAACTTCACTCAATCGCCTGGATGCCGTCATCTTCACCGGCGGTATCGGCGAAAACTCGGCTACGATGCGCAAGCGGACGATCGATCGCCTTTCGGTTCTCGGTCTCAAGCTCGATGAAGAAACCAACGCCCAGATGTTCGGCGGACGTTGCGGCGTCATCACCTCGAAGGATAGTAAGGCGGCCGCTGCCGTCATCGCCACCAACGAGGAGTGGATGATTGCTCACGATACGCTGGATGCCGTTGCAGCATAGTCGCGTCCAGGGATCGCGCTATTTCAACCAATTCATAATGACCGCGAACATACAGAAGGATAATTCTAAATGTGCGCACGTATAATCTTCCTTGCTGCAGCAGCGCAGGACGTCGGCTTGACGTCGCTTTCGCTTGGCCTGGTGCGGGCACTGCAGCGCGACGGCATGAAGGTCGCCTTCGTCAAGCCCATCGCCCAGCCGAGATCGGAAAGCCGGACCCAGAAAAAAGGCATCGACACGTCGAGCCATTTCGCCCGTACCCTGTGCATGACCCCTTCGCCGGATCCCATTCCGTTTGAACGGGCGGAAGAACAGATCCGCAAAGGCGATCTCGCGGCCCTGCTCGAAGATATCGCGAAGATGACGGAAGCCCTGCGCGCCGATCACGACGTGGTCGTCGTCGAAGGACTGATCCCGCTTGCCAGCGCCCAGATCGCTCTTCGCCTGAATGTCGAGATCGTCCGCAGCCTCGGAGCCGACGTCATCCCGGTCCTGAGCGGCGTCGATTACGAGCCGAAGTTCATTGCCGAAACGGTTGCCTTGATCCATCGCCAATATGCGCGCGAAGGCAACTCGCCTCTTCTTGGCCTGATGATCAACAAGATCAAGGTCGATGCCGACCGCGAGCGGCTGAAGGAGGCTCTTGCCCCCTTCGGCCTCGCCTCCTCGACCATCCTCGGCGCAATTCCTTATGAGCCGAACCTGAACACGCCGCGTCTGTCGGATCTGATCTCGTCGCTCGACCTCAGCGTCGTGCAGGGGACCCGCCTCGATGCCGTGCGGGTGCGCGAGATCGTCGTCGGCGCCCGCTCCGTCGAGAAGATGATCGACCGGCTGCGTCCCGAAACCTTGGTCGTCATGCCTGGTGACCGCAGCGACATCGCGCTCGCCTCGGCACTTGCCCACAGCCGCGGCGTCCCGCTCGCCGGCCTGCTTCTGACCTGCGGAGCACCACTCGCCTCCCCGGTCGCAGAGCTGATGGCGTCGGTCGGCTCTAACATCCTGCCGATCCTGTCGACCCCCGACGATACCTACGCCACCGCCTCGCGCCTGTCGCATCTGAGCTACCATGTCAGTGAAGATGATAGCCAGCACATGGAAAAGGTCATCGATTTCGTCGCCGAGCATATCGACACGACATCGCTGCGCAACCGCATCGGCACATCGACCGAAGCGCGCCTCTCACCGCCGCGCTTCCGCAACCACCTGATCGAAGGCGCCCGCAAAGCCAACAAGCGAATCGTCCTGCCGGAGGGTGAGGAACCCCGCACACTTCAGGCTGCCGTCATCTGCCACCAGAAGGGCATTGCCCGCTGCGTGTTGCTCGGCCGGCCCGATGCCATCCAGATGATCGCCAAGACTAAAGACATCGAACTGCCCGCCGATCTCGAAATCCTAGACCCGCAGGCCGTGCGCGCCAACTACGTCGATGCCATGGTCGAGCTGCGCAAGTCCAAGGGCATGACACCTCCCCAGGCAATCGCCCAGCTGGAGGACACGGTCGTTCTCGGCACAATGATGTTGGCGGTCGGCGAAGTCGATGGTCTGGTCTCCGGTGCGGTTCATACCACAGCCAGCACCGTGCGCCCTGCCCTGCAGCTGATCAAGACGGAACCCGGCCAGAGCATCGTCTCCTCGGTCTTCTTCATGCTGATGCCCGATCAGGTCCTGGTCTATGGCGACTGCGCCATCAACCCCAACCCGACGGCAGACCAGCTGGCAGAAATCGCCGTACAGTCTTCCGACACCGCAAAGGCTTTCGGCATCGACCCGCGGGTCGCTATGATCTCCTACTCGACCGGCACGTCGGGCACCGGTGGTGACGTCGACAAGGTGCGCGAGGCAACAGAGCTTGCAAAACAGCGCAAGCCGGATCTCCTGATCGACGGGCCGATCCAGTACGATGCGGCAAGCGTTGAAAGCGTCGGTCGATCCAAGGCACCCGACAGCCCGGTCGCCGGCCGCGCCAATGTCTTCGTCTTCCCGGATTTGAACACCGGCAACACCACTTACAAGGCCGTCCAGCGCTCGGCAGACGTCGTGTCTGTCGGCCCGATGCTGCAGGGCCTGCGCAAGCCGGTCAACGACCTGTCGCGCGGTGCACTCGTCGATGACATCGTCTTCACCATCGCGCTCACCGCAATTCAGGCAGACCAGCAGTCCGCAACTGAGGGCGGTGCTGGCTCCGAGCCGGCGAAGAAGGACGCTGTGAGCGCATGAACATCGCCCAGCAGGACCCGGAAAGTCGGGATAAGATGACTTCGGCCTTCTTTCGAGGGCCGGAGGCGGGAGGCTCCCTGACGCCGGACGCGATTGCCATCGCTGCGGAAGAGATGGGCGTCAAGAAAGCCAGCTATGACACGCTGACCCTGCTGGGCCTTGCGGTTCTGGCCGGTGCCTTCATCGGTCTCGGCGCCATGTTCGCCACAACGACCGTTGCGGGCGCCGAAGGAATGCTGTCCTACGGTCTCACCCGGCTTCTGGCCGGGCTGAGCTTCTCGCTCGGGCTGATCCTCGTTCTGATCGGCGGCGCGCAGCTTTTCACCGGCGACATGCTGATGGTCATGGCCTGGGCAAGCCGCCGCATCGCCACCAAGCGCATGGTTCGCGTCTGGGTGCTCGTCTGGCTCGGCAATCTTGTGGGCGCGGTCGTCATTGCCGGTCTCGTCTTTCTCTCGGGCCAGTACACGTTCGGCGGCAACGCAATCGGTATCGCAGCAATGCACTATGCCGAGGCGAAGTCCGCCCTGCCGGTTGTCGAAGCCTTTTCGCTCGGCATCCTCTGCAACATTCTCGTCTGCCTTGCCGTATGGCTGGCCCTTGCCGGACGTTCGGTTGCGGATAGGATTCTTGCGATCGTCTTCCCTGTTACGGCCTTCGTCGCTGCAGGCTTCGAGCACTGCGTTGCCAACATGTATTATCTCAGCCTCGGCCTGATGATCCGTTACGGCGCGCCCGAAAGCTTCTGGACGGCTATCGGCCATGCGCCCGGCGAAATTCCCATGAGCGGTGTTTTTACCAATCTCGTGGTCGTGACGGCCGGTAACTGGGTTGGCGGCGCCCTTCTCGTAGGCGCTGTCTACTGGTTCATCTACCGTCGTCCGGGCAAGCCCGACCATCACTGATCAAAGCAGTCGTGGCGCTGGTTACACCCGTTCCAGCGC
>JAEXYH010000072.1 GCA_023451735.1 Pseudomonadota bacterium
CGGGTGTCAACCGGCCATAACGGGGATGATGGACGCGGCGGTTTTGCCGGTTTCTCGTCGCGACAGCAACGCATCGGTACGCGTGGCAATCTAACCTGTTCTCGGCGTGTGCCCCATTTCGGCAGGGGCTTTCGTATCCTGCACTTTTCGAACCTTCGAATCCACGCGACAAACGCGCGTGAAACAGTTCTTGTCGGCAAAAGACCGGAAATTGTGATGGCAGAGAACTACGCTGGCCGCTGCGTGAATGGGCCGAAGGCTGGCGAGCAACTAAGCGCGCCTAGCAACAGTGTGCCGGTCATAGCGCCTGGAAGCGACACTGAAGGACAGCTCGTTGGATTCTATGAATATAAAGCCGGCGGTTGGGAATGGCGTCCCGAAACAACTCCCGACGAGAAAGAGCGGCTCCGTTGATGTGAATGCTTAAGCAACGTCAGCTATCGAAGGTCAGCACGATCTTGCCGAAATGGCTGCCGCGCGCCATTTCCTCGACGGCAAGCCGAGCATCGGTCCATGGGAGCACACGGTCGACCACCGGCCGGATGCGATGCATGGACAGCGCGCGGCACATCGCCTCGAACATTTCCTGCGAACCAACCGACAAGCCTTGCACCTTCGCCGCGGTCGCGATCATCACCGAAGCGGAGAGTTTCGCCGGTGGGGCACTCGCATCGGTCAGCACGCCGATAACCGCGATATGTCCCGCCATGCGGACGGACTTCAAGCTTTCGATCAACGTGCCCGCTCCCCCAACTTCCATGATGAAGTCGGCGCCGCGACCGCCGGTCAGTTCGCGGACCGGACGGTGCCAATCGGGAACATCCTTGTAGTTCACCGTGTGGGTCGCCCCGAGCGCTGCTGCCCGAGCGAGCTTCTCATGGGAGGACGATGTGATGATCGTCCGCAGCCCCGCAGCCTTCGCGAACTGCAGGCCGAAGATCGAGACGCCGCCCGTTCCCTGCAATACAACGGTGTCGCCGGGCTCAAGGCGCGCGTCGACGAACATCGCCCGCCATGCGGTCAGAGCGGCACACGGAAGCGTCGATACTTCTTCGTCCGTCAGATAGTCGGGCACTTTGGAAACCGCCGTCTCCGGAAACAGAGCAAGTTCCCTCGCCGCTCCGGGTGCGCCGGGCGACCCGAGCGGTCCGTCGCGCTTCTCGGGCGTCGGCGGGCCGGCCTGCCAGTTGGGAAAGAACAAGGTCGAGACGCGGTCGCCCACGGCGACACGGCGCACGCCTTCACCAATCGCCGCGACGATGCCGCAACCGTCGGAAAATGGAATGATGGGCGGCGCATCGGCAGCACCAGCCGAATAGCCACCTTTCGCGATGATGGCCGTATCACGGAAATTGAGGGAGATCGTCCGCATCTTCACCACGACCTCGCCTTTGCCGGGCGCGGGATCGGCATGTTCGACGATCTTCAGGTTCTCGGTGCCCCAAGGATGGGAAAGCTCCAGCGCTCGCATGTGTGTCCTCGCAATGTGCCTCGACCCTGCAGTCGTGACGCGGTCCGGAGGTGACCGCAACCCCGGATGCAGCATTCCCCTCAAGCGCAGCCCCTGTGGAACATGGATCGAGTTCGGACATTTGCGGGCTGCAGCGCTTCCGCTGATTCACCTATGAAGGCCACACGATGAAAAATTCACTCCTCGCCGCTGCCGCCATCCTGTCCCTTGCCCTTGCCGCGAATGCCTCGGCGCAATCCCTGGGCGAGAAGACCGGCGTGAATTCGGTCCTCGGCGTCGCGCCGACCACCGCCGATTTCGTCAAGGAAGCCGCGCTGAGCGACATGACCGAAATCGCGACCAGCAAGCTGGCGCAGGAGCGCGGAGACGCCGACGCGAAGACTTTCGCCGGGCAGATGATTACTGACCATACCAAGACGTCGGAAGAGCTCAAAGCGCTTGTCGGCGGCGGCGTGAAAGCGGAAATCCCGTCCGCACTGGACGATACGCACCAGAAGATGGTCGACAAGCTCAAGGCCGCCAAGGCGGAAGACTTCACGGCCGACTATGCGTCCATGCAGGTCAGCGCACACAAGGACGCGGTGTCGCTGTTCGAACGATATGCGAAGGGCGGAGAAGATCCGAAGCTTAAGGATTGGGCCGGGAAGACGCTCCCGCACTTGCAGCATCACCTCGAAATGGCGCAAAACTTGAACAAGAAGAAGTAACTTCGATACCCAACGTCGGATGGGAAAGACCTCGGTTTCGTCGAGGTCTTTTCCGCGCTTGGGAAGCATCCGCCGCGCTGTTCCTCTAAACTGCCGCAGGTTGAGCCTTTTAGGAGCAATTGTCCTTGCGTAGATCCGGATGGCCCCTGATGCGCCCGGTCCACGACTGATGGCCAGAAAGCTTAAGACCTACCAGACCTCCATCGGCTTCTACGACCTCGCCGTTGCCGCTCCATCTATGAAGGCCGCCCTGCAGATTTGGGGCGCCGACAGCAATCTATTTCATCAGGGTTTCGCTAGGGAGGTCGAAGACGCCGCGGTCATCGCGGCGACGCTTGCACATCCCGGCACGGTGCTGCGAAGGCCTATTGGTACAGATGGCGCGTTCAGGGTGACAAGCGACCTGCCGAAGGATCTGGTCGAAGGGCCCACCCGGACAAGGCAGCCAAAGGCGCCGGCGAGGCGGCCTGAAGGCAAAACGGGTAAGCCCGATGGGGCCGCGGCGCGCAAGGCGGCGGCAGCGTTCGACCAGCAGCAGCGGAAGCGCGAACACGCGCAGCGCCGAACGGACATAGCCGAGGCGAAGCAGCGGGAACGACGGTTGGCACGTATCGCCAAAGCGCAACAAGCACTCGACGCGGCAGAACAGGAGCACGACGCACAGGACGCCGCCTTACAAGCGGAACGCGAGAAGCTCGACAAGCGTGCGGATGCGGAACAGCAGCGCTGGGAGAGACAACGTGACAAGTTGCGCGCCGCCCTGGATCGCGCGAAACAGCATCGCTGACGAAACGGGTTTGCCGCGATCGAGCGGGGCTGGGGAGGCGGCGTGCGAGGGCGCGGAATCGGATACTGACGGCTGATGGCGAAACGAACGGGTAGCGCTGATCTTCCCCTTCACAGCGGCCGTGTGCCGGCGTGGCTGGCGACCCGCATGTCGTCGCTCGGCGCGATCGTGACCCAGGCGATCGTGCACCATTACGGGCGGGACGAATTCCTTCGCCGCCTGTCGCATCCGTTCTGGTTTCAATCGTTCGGTGCGGTGATGGGGATGGACTGGCATTCGTCCGGAATCACCACCAGCGTCATCGGCGCCCTCAAGCGAGGTCTGAGGCCGCTGCAGGACGAGCTAGGTATCCATGTCTGCGGCGGCCGCGGCCAGCATTCCTGCAAGACGCCGGATGAGCTCCGCGCGCTCGGCGACCGCGTAGGCTTCGATGCCGTCGCCCTCACGCGCGCCAGCCGCTTGGTCGCCAAAGTCGACAGCGCCGCCGTCCAGGATGGCTTCGACCTTTATCTGCACGGCTTCTTCGTCACAGACGACGGCCGCTGGACCGTCGTCCAGCAGGGCATGAACGGAGACAGCAAGCAGGCGCGCCGATATCACTGGCACTCCGAAACCGTGAAGAGCTTCGTCGATGCGCCGCACAGCGCCATCGACGGGCCGCCGCAAGGCGAAGTCGTTAATCTGACCGACCAGCGCGCTGCACCGTCGCGGAGCGCGCAACTCGACCTGCTGACGTCGCTGGGCGCCGACGGCATTGTGGACGAATTCACCGCGTTGACGGGCAGCCAGGCCGCGCAGCCGCCGCTGCCGCATCTGATCATGCCAGCGCACCACGATGTCCGCTCGAGTGATGTCTTCACGCGGCGCCTGCACGGAACCCTTGCCGCGGCGGCCGAGCGCGGGCCGCTCGACTTTCCGGACTTGCTGCTGACACCGGGCGTCGGCGCGCGCACTGTGCGCTCCCTCGCGATGGTCGCGGAAGTCGTCCACGGCGCCCCCTATCGCTTCAGCGATCCCGCCCGCTTTTCGCTCGCTCATGGCGGCAAGGACCGCCATCCCTATCCGGTGCCCATCAAGATCTATGACGAGACCATCCGCGTTTTGAAGTCGGCCGTGCAGAATGCGCGGCTTGGCCGCGACGAGGAACTGGACACCCTGAAGCGACTCGACGACCAGGCACGGCAGCTCGAGCGGATGGCGTCCGGCCCATCGCTCAAGGAGTTCGTCGATAGCGAACTCGAGGCTTCCGCGTCCCTCGGCGGGCGCTCGATGTTCGGCTGGGAGGCAGATCGGCGCGATCCACTGGCGGCGGCGAAATGACGGCACGGCCTCCAGCCGAAACGCCGGTGGCGCTCAAAGGCGGCGATATGCCGGCGCTGCCGGCGCTACTCATGAAGCCGCGAAAGGCGCGGGCATGCTTCGTGTTAGCCCATGGCGCCGGCGCCGGCATGACGCACCCGTTCATGGCGGAGGTCGCGGCCGACCTGTACCGACATGGCGTCGCCACGCTGCGTTTCCAGTTTCCATTCATGCAGCGAGGAAGTCGGCGGCCAGATAGTCCTCTCATCGCGCATGCGGCGATCCGGGCGGCGGTTGCCGAGGCCCGCCGGCGATGCCGTGGTCTGCCGATCATCGCTGGCGGCAAATCCTTCGGCGGGCGCATGTCGTCTCAGGCGCAAGCGGAGGAACCGCTAGTTGGCGTTGTCGGCCTCGTTTTTCTCGGTTTCCCGCTGCATCCGGCGGGCAAACCGTCGGCTGCGCGTGCCGAGCATCTGAAAGACGTCCAAATCCCGATGCTGTTCGTCCATGGCACCCGCGACAAGCTCGCGGAGCCTGCGCTGCTGCGCGGCGTCGTGAAGCGGCGGCGATCATTGGCCACCGCGCATCGCATCGACGGCGCCGATCACGGCTTTCACGTTCCGGCCCGCAGCGGCCGGACCGACCGCGAGGTCGCGGCCGACATCGCGCGTGCCGTCTCCGAATGGATCGGATCGCTCGGAAGCTGACCGGCCACCGTCAGAATTCCGTGGTCTAGCCGTTGTCCTGCAAGGTTCAACGCAGAAAGACCAAACAACGACGGACCGATCTAAGGACAAGGTGATGATCGCGACTCGCGGCGTCGGATTATCGGCGAGGCAACAACGCGGCGTTGTTCGGCAGAAGGCGAGAGAGTCGCGACACCCGACCCGACCGGACGCCCATGCAATCATGCGCCAAGGGCTTGCCAACAATCCGACCACGCTTCACGTGGTCGAAACGACCTGGCCGTCTGCGACGGTACCAAGCCGCTTATGACCATCGCTTTCACTTGATTTGTCCGCCGACTTTTTGAAGGGCTTGGGACACACGCTCGACGTTCTCCTTTGTGCATCCAACGGACATATCGATCTCTCCTTCCAACGCAGGCGCCGCCGCTCTCGGTTCGGCGAGGCTGCCTCGGACATCGGCACCTGCTGGCTGCGTACCTGAGCTGCTTTGAACGCCAGCCGCAGCAATGAATATGTCGGTCCTCTCCAACCCGATGTCCTGAACAAGATGCTCCAGTGCGAGCTCCGCGGCGCGACGATTGGTGAAAACAGCCTTGATCTCAACATCCATTAGAAATCTCCGAAACGATCGCGCATCATGCATGCCTTCTTCATCACGCTAATGACGTATGACGCGCTCAGTTCCCGATCTGAGGGAGAGGGCCAGTAACGCGTAAGGCAGAGCAAGCACGCGCCGGCGAAGAAGCGGCTGTCAGATTGTCGGTTCAACCCATTCAGTCCGAATTCACACGCTGGCCGAGCTTTGCCTATTCCGCTCGGAGGCGACAATCCCTATTGTAGTCAGCAATGACGCGTTCCACCGCGGCAATAAACGCCTCGAGAACGGCCACGCGCTCCGAGGGACGCGCCGATCGGCGGTAGGTCAAACGGCCATCCTTCCACCCGAACATATCGTCGCCATCGAAAGACTTGAACAGGTCGGCACAACGCTCTCCATCAAATGCCGCCGCTAAAGATTTCGGTCCGGCATCAACACTCGAGATACCGAGCCTAATGCAAGCAAGTTCGAAGCGTGCGAGACCGAAAAGGTTCTGAGCTTCTGTTGGCAAATGTCCAAAACGCTCGTCGAGCTCGTCCTCCAATTCTTCCAACTGACTATCATTATCGGCGCGGAAGATGCGAGCATAAATCTCCAGACGAATGCCCGCATCCTTGACATACGAACTCGGCAAAAAGGCCGGAATGTCGAGATTTACCTCAGCACGCTGGTTGAACCTTGGCGGCACACCAGCCCCGTTCATCGCCCTACCTAAGAGATGACCAGACAATTCTGTTCCGAGAAGCTGAATATGTCCGCTCTGCCTTTCCGAAAGGAGATCACCGCCTCCCCGCATATCCATGTCACCCGCACTAACCAGAAAGCCAGCGCCTTGGTCACGCAGCTTTTTGAGCGTGTGTAACCGTTTGGCCGCCGCGTTCGACAGCTTGTTTTCGGGTTCGGTGAGAAAGAGGGCAAACGATCGCGTACTTCGACGGCCCACCCGGCCTCGCAACTGATGCAACTGCGCCAATCCGAACCTGTCCGGACGCCATACGATGATCGTGTTGGCACGCGGGAGATCCAAGCCGCTTTCGATAATGTTAGTAGCGAGTAGAATGTCGGCTTCACCTGCAGCGAAACTCATCATTGCAGCGTCAATCTCGGCGGCTGGCATCTTGCCATGCAGCGCGATAGTGCTCAATTCCGGCACCACGCCCTCCAAACGCCGTGCCATCGGCGCAATATCCTCGATGCGTGGGCATACGACAAAGGATTGTCCACGGCGCCGATGTTCGCGGCGCAGCGCCCCCGCAACTATCGCTTCGTGAAACGACTCAACGGCGGTCATGACCGGGACACGTCTCACCGGTGGCGTCGCTATGATACTGAGCGCGCGCAATCCTGCGCGCACCTCATTAAGCGTCCTCGGGATCGGAGTGGCCGTCATCGTCAGCACATTCAAACCTTCAGCCAAAACCTCAAGCTTGGATTTCTGCGCCTTTCCGAAATGGTGCTCCTCGTCTACGACTAACAAGCCCAAATCGTTGAATTTGACCCCTTTGGCTGCCAATGCATGGGTTCCAATCACGATGGACATCGAACCATCCGCCAACTTGGTCTTGATGCTGCGGGCCTCTGCAGCCGGCGTAAAGCGTGATAGCAATCCGACCTCGATTCCGAACGGTGCGAAGCGATGACGGAACGTCTCAAAATGCTGGCGGGCCAGCACCGTCGTCGGGACGGCCAACGCAATCTGCTTTCCCCCGAAAACGGCGGCTGCGGCCGCTCGCAACGCGACTTCTGTCTTGCCATATCCCACGTCGCCGCACACGAGGCGGTCCATCGGACTATCGGACGCAAGGTCGTTTAAAACATCCGTAATTGCCGAATCCTGGTCGGCTGTGGGGATGTAATCGAAGCCGGCCGCAAACGTCTCATATTCCGCGACTTTTGGCACGATAGGACCGACCCGACGCTGCTGACGTTTGCTTAGGCGATCGGCGATGTGCTCCGCTGTCGCCGCTATGTCATTTTCGGCCTGTGATCTGCGTTCGATCCATGACGAGCCGTCAGCTTTGTCGAGCGAGACACCATCGGGATCAGAAGAATATCGCCAGATCGATCGGAGATCCGATAATGGTAGCAAGACCTGGTCATCGTCTGCAAACTGCAACCGGATCATTTCTGCGTCTGCAACACCTGCCGCCGACAGTGAAACCAGATCCTGCAGGATGGCCATGCCGCGGTCCATGTGTATGACGACATCACCTAGCGATAGCGCTCGGTCCCCGATGCTTCGTCTGAGACCAACCATCATGATGTCCTGATGCATCGCCCGGCTACCGAAGAGATCAGCGGCGGCTACGGCGACCACGTTTTCTTTCCATATAAAGCCGCTATCAAGGTCAGCAAACACCGCTGCGGGATACCCAGTCTTTGCATGCGCGATGGCTGCTTCCCAGTCTGGACAGAGCGTGCTCGCCATACCTGATCGTCGGTACATCGCCCTCAAATCGCGCTGGGACGCAGCAGTAAAAATCACTAGACGGCGACTTTCGAGCTGTTGCTTGATGAACCTACGGAAAGATCGCGTGGGTGCAGGGTCTCTAAAGAACGTGTGGGGCGCTGGCTCGGGAAACGAGCCTGGTAGGACTACGACGTCGACAAGCGCGAAACACGTTTCCCATTCGTCGAGGGTCACAACGACCGACGCATCCTCTTCGCCGACACGGCGCAGCCAACGCTTCGCGCACGATTCCACGCCATGTTCAACGACAAAGAGTGAACAGGGGCAATAGTCGAAGACGGTCGCGGCGACCGAATGTTCTTTCGAGCCTTCGATCTCGTCGTTCCCACGACGATCAGTTTCGCCGATTACATCAATCACAACTGCGTCGAGCGCGTCGAGATCTCTTTGATCCGCTAGATCGTAAAGGTGAATGTCGGTGACACGGCCCGCATCGTAGCCGACGCGCACCGGTCCTAATGCACCTGCCGGGAAGATCTCAAGAGCGCTACCTAGAAAGATCGCAGTTCCAGGCGCTTCAATCCGCTCATCAATCAAATATCCGCTACCGATCAGAAAGCTGCGAACTTCGTCTTCGGCAAACGACCCTCCAATCGACAGGCGCAAGGCTGATGTCAACATGGCATCTGGTGTCGGCACCCGTCTTGCGAGACCTTCAACCGTAGTAATAAGAATTGTGCCTTCGGCCTGCGCGAGGCGGCGCAGGACCGAACTTCGCCGCCCCGCGATCTCAGGCGAAGGCTCGACGTCATGCAATGCCGGCGGTCCGAGACTTGGTAGGACCATGACCCCGGAGTTAGGTTCGAACGCATGAACAACGGCCCCTAGTTGCTCCGCGCGACGTTCGTCTTCGGATATATAAATCACCCCGCCGCGGCCCGCGGAGCGCCAGACGTCGAGCAGATATAGCGCTGCTGTTCCTAGCGAGGATGCCGACGAAATAGCTGGGGGCAATAGTTCCAATAATGATCGCCGATTAGACGCTGCAGAACACTTCGGCGGCTTGGATTGCATCCCACTCATGTCCTGGGCCGGTTCCTCTGTCGCGGTGCATCGCCTAAGCCGTGAGAACGACCTTGATGCATCCATCTTTCTTGTCACGGAAAGTCTCGTAAAGGCCCGGACCATCTTCGAGCTTCGCGCGATGCGTGATGATGAAGCTCGGATCGATCTCTCCTTCTTCAATGCGCCGAAGGA
>JAEXYH010000076.1 GCA_023451735.1 Pseudomonadota bacterium
TATCCCGGCGCTCACGAGGCGGCCATGCTCGGTATGGCGGATCTGCTGGCGATCGCCAACAGGTTTGCGACCGAAGATAGTGGGAGCCTGAAAACCAAGGCCCAGGTCCACCGGTGGTCGCTCGACAAAAGCGGGCGGATAAGGCGCGACGACAACACCGAAAACACCGCCGGACCGCATGTCCTAATTGTTCCGGGGCGGCTTTCAGGTCCGGTGTCGACAGAGGAGGCCTTGCCGAGATCGCGTCGCGAGCCCTGTTACAAGCGATTGACGATCAGGGCACTGCGATCGATGTGACAACGCGTGCCTTGCGGGTGTTGGCCGCACGGCATGACACAGAACCGGAAGATAACGAGATACCGTATCCGCGCCTACAGGTGGCGGAAGGTCGGCGTGCATCTACAAAAAACGCTCGTTCTTCTGGCTGGTTATGGCGGCGAGTTCGCCGAGAATGCCCGAAGACATTCGAGGGACGCGCTTGAGCGTGCCGACGCAGTCCTTCACATCGAGGCCGACCGGCGGCGACTGAGAAATGCCACCACCGGACTTGCTCCTTGAGCGGCTGAGGTCGATACCGCTCTCGCAATAAATCGGACTCAAGCGCATCTCTTCTTCCGCGTCCGTGCTGAGCTTAGCTTGTCACATGTCTATTTCGATCTTGGGAAAATATCAGGGTCGGCGGTTCATATCCTGTCAAGAGCGAAGGTATGTCTCTCTGCGAAACTTCCAGCCGCATCGCTTGTTGGCAGACCGTTCAACGGACGAAACATATAGGCTGATGAGTGTCGGGATGGGGCATTATTCCCATTTCAATCCCGTACACCAATCCCAGGCGGTCAGGGGTCATTATTTCCATCGGCGTCCCACGCGCGATCATCCTGCCAGTATGCAGGGCTATAATGTCATCGCAGAAGCGTGCGGCCATGTTGACGTCATGCAAAACTGCGACGACACCGATACCTCGATCTTTCGAAAGGCGATGGATCAGGGCAAGCATTTCCACCTGATGAGCGATGTCGAGCGCTGAAGTTGGTTCGTCGAGAAGCAAGCATTCGGCATCCTGGGCAACAAGCATCGCCAACCACGCGCGCTGACGCTCTCCACCGGAAAGGGTATCGACCAGGCGGTCCGCCAGACCAATGACATCCGTCAGATGCATCGCCTCCTCGACCTTCTGGCCATCAACCTGACTGAAACGGCCAAGCGCTCCATGCCAAGGGTAACGACCCAGTCGCACAAGTTCACGGACACGCATACCAGCTGTAACAGGTATCTGTTGCGGAAGATAAGCGACCTTGCGGGCGTACTGCCTATCAGTCCACTCGCTGAGGTTTTTCCCCACGAAGCGGACACTGCCGCCCGAGGCTGGTTGGTGCCGCGCCAAAAGCTTGAGAAGTGTCGATTTCCCGGAGCCGTTATGACCGATCAATCCAACAAATCTGCCGGCGGGAACCTTCATAGTCAGCGACTGCACAAGGGCCCTGCCGGAGACGGCGAAAGAGACATTTTCGAGCTCGAACAGGGCTATAGTGGCGTCAGAAATCGCAGGTTTTAAGGCTTGTTTCGGCATGAGCTGGCCCCGATCATACGTGTTGCGTTTGCGATTTGTCCCGCATCGGCTTTTTCGGAGGGACTTCTTCCAATGGACAGGTCCCGCAGAGTTTCAAGGAAGGGATAAGATATCTCAGGCAACAGACTTTTCGTTTTCGGATTTGTTGTCCGTCGGCGCGCTCGTAGCGTATCGGCTCGAATAGAGGGTTCCGCCTTCCATCGTGCCATAGCCTGCTTGCCAGCATGTCTCGCCCGTGCCGCACACCTGGTGTCTCTCCTGCCAACCGAAAACAGTGGCCGACAACATTTTCGACGATGTTTCCAACGTTTCCCCAGAGAACCTTCTGGGGCAGCATGCTGGCGTTGGAAATACTTGTGACCAGCGGCGCCACATGGCCATCAAACAAATCACCGAAACGGCCTGAGAAATCCGCCGCTTCTATGGGGCTGCCAGCATCGTCAAAAAAGAAGGTGTTGGGCCGCGCATCGTCCATGAGTGCGACACCAACCTGATCCAGGCGCAATGGCAGTGCCCGATCCAGCACGAGATTGATAGCAAGCGTCGGCATGAGGAGGTGTGCCAAATACTGTTTTGACCACTGCGATGCCACCGCTCGCGGATCTGGTTCCGAATAGTTTCCCGCGAATATCTTGAGGATTTCCGCCATACGGCGGCCATCGAGCAAAAGCTTGCAGGCAGTGATACCGTCCCGGCCATCATCGAGACAAAGGCGATCACCCGTTGCTGCCAGGGATCCGGAGAACAACTGGCTATATTCGGCGATCATGCCTCAAACCCAACATGAGAAAATATAAGCTGCCCAGTAACGTCGCCACTGTCCCGGCAGGGATCTGCCAAGGGAAAGCGATGGTGCGGCCAATCCAATCGGCGAGGATCATGCAGGTCGCGCCAATGATTGCCGCACCATATGCTTGAGATATGGGCCGATAGAGCCCGACGCTTCGAGCAATGTGCGGTGCAATCAGTCCGGCGAAGCTTAGAGGCCCAATGAGCAATGTGGCGGCGCCCGTTATTGAAGCAATCACAACCATCAGGATAAGGCGGCTTTTTGCGATCCCTAACCCGAGCGAGCGCGAAGAATCTACGCCGAGAGGGAGGATGCTCAGCCATCGAGACAGTAACGGCACTGTCGCAAGCGATACAGCAGCGATGACGAGAGCGATCCAGGCATCGTGCTCGCTGACCGCGTAGGTTGATCCAGCCATCCAGCCAAGCAGGCGCTGAATGCGCATGTCGCCGAAAAGTGCTAGCAGAGAGGTGAGTGCGCCGGTAAGCGCGGCGAGCGCTATACCTGCAAGCAGCGTTCGCTCGGAACTAAAACCAGAACGGCGGCCGCACCAGATCAAGAGCGCGAGCACTAAGAGCGAGCCAAAGCCAGACAAAATCATCATTCCGCTGCGGTCGAGACCAGGTACGAAAAAGATCGCAAGCATCAAAACCAGAGCACCACCGGAGGACAGACCTAGAACTTCCGGGCTGGCCAGAGGATTTCCGGTCATTCTTTGGAGCAGACAGCCGGCAATCGCCAGCATTGCGCCTCCAGCTCCCGCAGCAATCACCCGGGGGAAGCGCCACTGCCATAAGAATGTGAGCTGCTCGAGTGACGCCAAATGCCAACCGTCAGCGAGCCGCCCGAGGGTCAGCGCCAACACGCAAGCGATGGTGAGCGACAGGGCCGCTCCGAGAACCCATACTCTCGCGTCGATCATGCGGACCGGCCCCGCGACGAATATGTCCTGGATCGGCTGGACGCGGTCCTGCAAGCTGGCCCGCCGGACGAGCCAGATCAGGATTGGTGCACCAAGGAGTGCCATCGCGGACCCGGCCGGTATATCGAGACCGCCAGCCAAGGACAGTATAGCTTGATCGACGAGCGATAGCAGGGCAGCAGACAGCAACATCCCAAACACGATACGCCGCTTATACCCCCGCGCGCCAAGACGGCTTGCGATTGCGGGGCCGACAAGACCGACGAAACCGATCGGTCCGACCGTCGCGGCAACTGCCGCACTCAAACACGCAGCAACAAACAGGCCTATGAGGCGAATAGTGAAGACTGGAACGCCGGCGCTTTTGGCACTGCCGTCGCCGAGGTCCAGGCTTGTGATCGGCCGCGTCATCAGCAGAGCAATGATTGTCGCCACCAGCAGGATCGGCAACAGGATCGTCACGTTGCTCCAGTTCGTCTGAACTAGGGATCCCGTTTGCCATGATAGTAGGTCGCTGAGCTCCTCGAAATGGACAAGAAAAGTCGCGCCGCTAAATGCTTCCAGCCCCAAGGAGAGCATCAAACCGATCAGGATCACGCGCAGCGGCTGGAACTTCGATTTCGAGGCCAACATGAAGACGGTTGCCAGCGCGAGAAGTCCGCCGATCCCGATGATTGGCTCATGTCCCCAGACCAGCGCCTGAGGCATCCAAAGAACTGTCACGAATAGGGTGGCTTTCGCGCCCGAAAATACCGCGAGTGTACCCGGCTCCGCCAGGGGATTGCGCAGGATCTGCTGGAAAAACGCTCCGCTCAGTCCAAGTGAAAGGCCCGCAATCACGCCAATGGCAAACCGCGGAAGAAGTCCGTATGTGACCAGTACTGCCTGCAGATCGTTTGATGAGGCTTGTGCGAGCGCACGATGTAGAACGGAGATGCCCCCGGCATTAGCCACGAGCATGCCGCAGGCTGCTGCAATCGCGGCAAGTGTAATAACTGGCAGAGTGATCTGCGAGGGGTAATCTGGAGAATGATCCGAAACCATAGCCATGGTTCAGCCATTCCCGGCAAGAGACGTGGTTAGTTGGCGCACGAGACGAGTGGCGCTGACGACGCCGCCGCTGGGATAGACCACCGGTATGCGGGTGACCCTGCCAGCCCGCACAGCAGGCAAAGCCTGCCAGAGAAGGTTGTCAGCAAGGCGAGCAACCGCAAGATCTGTTTCGCGACCGCGGTCGAAATGAATAATCCGAGCGTCGGCATTACCCGCAAGC
>JAEXYH010000082.1 GCA_023451735.1 Pseudomonadota bacterium
GGTATGGCAGATGCCGGTCGCCTTGACCTCGATCAGCACTTCGCCGGCCTTCGGGCCGTCGAGCTGAACCGTCATCACTTCCAGCGGTTTTCCTGCCTGAACGGCAACAGCGGCGCGGACATCCATCGTGTCACTCCCTTGGTTCGAAATTGAAAAGTCTTGTTACTGAATTAGAATCTGCGCGGACTTTTGCACGCTCGGGCGATCCGGCTCAAGCCGGAACCCGATGTGTCGTGCCGCAAAAACGACAGATGCCGATCACGCTTCGATCAGCGGGGTTCTATGATCGGAACATGCGGTGCCAGATCACGCGACATGCGGCCATCCAGCCTCGGATCGTCGCAGATCTCGACCATGAAGGCATAGGGTTTGAAGCCGGACCGCTGATAGAAAGCAAGCGCTGCCGGATGATCGAAGTTGCAGGTATGGACCCAGAAACGCTTGATCGGACGCGACCAGGCATTCTCGATTGCAGCATTCATCAACAGGCGCCCCGAGCCGTTGCCGATCGCCTCTGCGACCACTCCGAAAAACGCGATCTCGCATTCCGCCTCTTCGCGGAAATCGAGTTCCAGAAGTCCCAGCCGGCGTTCGCCGTCGGTCAATACATAGACCTCGATCAGCGGATCTGTGAGGATCGCTTCGAGTTCCGCATCCGGCATCACGAGCCGCGAGACCCAGAGCCATTCCTCGCCGACACGTCTATAAAGATCGCGGTATTCGTGCACAGATGGGGCTACCCAGCGCTCGACCCGCAGACCGGTTGCCGGCGGTAGAGGCCGGACAGCCGGGTGCTCGAACATTTCGAGGCAGGTGACCGTGTTGGCGAGCTTTCCCGCGGGAACGGGAGAGTAGCCGAAGGGGAGCGTGGGATTTGACGTTTTCATGCGCTCTTGGACTGTTTTGCCCGGCGCATGTCAACTGCTCACGAGGATATTTCAGTCTCAGGCCACGCGTTCGTCCCATGCTCCGGCATGGTCCTCGGTCTGGAGCCAGGGGTGGGAGCGAAGGCTGTCGAAGTGACGCTCTTCGCCCGCCACATGGTCCATAACTTCCTGCCAACCCGGATGGTTGTCCCGGTGCCGTACCACATCGTCGATCATGGCAAGGCTGGTCGCTTCCAGAGCCGAAATGAAAAGGCGCCCACCATTGATCCGGCATCTCAATAGCCGCCAGATATAGGTCATGTCGTCGGCAGTGATGCCGGCATGACGACGCGCCGGGACACCATAGGATGTTTCGGCCGGGGTCAGAAGCATGTGGCGCAACTGATCGAGCGCGAAGGCCGGCAGGATATCCGGACAGCTTTCTGCACGCTCGATCGCGTGCAGAAGCGTCTCGAGCTGCAATGGATTTTCCACGCGGCCGTCAAGCGCAAGCGCGCGGATCAGCCAGGCCGCTTTCGCTGCATCGAGACGACCTCGAGGCGGTGCTGTATCGACGATGAATGCCGTCAGCTGCTCGACGAAATAGGCCGGCCATTCCTCGCAGTGGGCGGGGCACATGTCGTTCAAGGCCAGAAGCAGAAGTGCGTCGTCGTAACTACGGATTCCGTTCGTGAAGGCGTATTTTCGCAGAATCAACAGGTCGTGCCTGTCGATGCGGCCCTTTCCGGCGATGACACATGCCGGAAAAGAAAAGCGGATACCGCTCATCTCTTTCTCCGTTTCATCATGAAACTGATATTGCTCTTAATTTGGAGAAGTTGAGAGGCAGACAATAAGGGCGGTTAACGGAAACTAGCCAAGCGGCGGTTCGGCCGAAATCTGTCTCACCCTGACACGCTCGCGCCAAATAATGAACAGGCCGGATGCGACGATGATGGCAATACCGAGCCATTTGGATGCCGTCGGAAAATCGCTGAACAACAGATACCCGAGCACGGTTGCGGAAATGATCTCGAAATACTGAAACGGTGCCAGAAGCGACAGCGGTGCCATGCGAAAGGCCCGGACCACCAGCAGATGGACATAGCCGGACAGACTGCCGAGGATGATCAGCAGAATCAGTCCGAGGCCGGACGAGGGCAGGGAGGCTTCGAACTCCACCGGATAAATGAAATGCCCGGCCAGCAGCCCCACGGTCATGAACAAGGTTCCGCCAACGCCTGCGACGAACTGCATCGTCAGTGGCGAATCGGCATCGCCGATCGCGCGATTGAGAAACAGGTAAAGCGTGTAGAGAAAAGCGCAGAGCACCGGCAGAAGGGCCGTCCAGCCGAAGATCTCGTAACTCGGCTGGATGACGATCATCGCGCCGCCGAAACCGATGGCAATGGCGAGCCATCTACGCCATCCGACCTTCTCGCCGAGAAAAAGTGCCGACATCATCGTCAGCAAAAATGGTTCGACGAAATAGATGGCGAAAACGTCGGCCAGCGGCATGTATTTGACCGCCATGAAGAACATCAGGCTGGCAGCAGCATGGAGCGCGCCGCGCAACAGGTTCATCCACGGACGCTTACCGCCCCGAAGCGCACCGGGAACGAAAAAGGCGATCGGCAATAGTGCCAGGAACTGGAAGAAGAAGCGGTAAAACGTCACCTGGCCCGGCGACATGGTCTCGAAGGTCGCCATGTATTTGGCGATCGCGTCCATCATCGGCAGGACGGCCATGCAGGCCGCCATGATCGCCATGCCCTTGATCGGATTTTGCAGGGAAGAATCGGACATGGGCGTCACTCTTACGGGGGAGGTCGTGTTCAATCACAGCCGGAAGCCTGGTTCAAGCCAGAGGCCCCGGCTTCAGGCCCCAAATGTCGTATCAGCGATCATCCCGCGACCGTACGGAAGGAATTCCGGTGTGTTTCGTCTCTGTACACGCGCCAGTTTTGTATGGACAGTTTCACCATTGATTCGAGGGAATCCGATGAAGCTGGTATCGTCGTTTGCACTTGTTCTGACCGTGGCGTTTTCCCAATCCGCATTTGCCGACAATCTGGTGGATGAGGTCCGCATCGGGGCTGGTGGCGTTATCCAGAGCGACAGTTCCAGGGATAAGGGAGCGGTCGGGTCGGCAGAAGTCTATTTCGCGCCGTTCAAATCCTCGCGCACCAGAGCAGCCGGCGTGCTCCTTGAGCCTCGAATCCAGCTCGGCGTTTCGGGTGGGCCAAGCGCAACCGATCAAGCCTATGCGGGGCTCAACTGGCACGTGCCCCTCGGTGAAAAATTCTTTGCCGAGGCGGGAATTGGCGGGACCGTCCACAATGGCAGTCTCGATAGCGGTGACGAGCCACGTCTGGGGTGCCGTTTTCTGTTTCGCGAACATGCCGCCCTTGGTGTGCGGATAACCGATACGGTTAACCTGATGGCCACGGCGACCATTCGTCTCACGCAAACCTCTGCGACGGGCCGAATGATGGGCTCACCCATGTCGGCCTTGCGGTTGGGGTGAAGTTCTAGGAATTGCCGGCGCCTTCGAGAGGTTTTATTCATGCGCGTAACATCATCGCGTCTACCTACTGGCGCGGCCCATGCGGCGTACCTATCTCCCAGCCTGAACTCAGGAGATCCCGTTGTCGGAATTTATCAGCTATCTGTTCGCCATCTTCGTCGTGACGCCGCTTCAGGCTGAGCTCTCGGAGCGCCTGCAAGGCGTTCCCTCGCAGGAACTAGTCGAAGCCGGCAAGGCCTGCATATCGGTCGAAGCGCCAGAGCTGTTGCGGTACGCCCAGGAAAATTGGGGTTGGGCGGCAGCCAATGCGATCGGTGTCGGTGCCGGGTTTGTCGATCCCATAACGCTGCTTCCTCAAGGGAACGAGAACTGCCGTCTGGTGATCCAGTCTCTGGCTGTGGAAGGCTCGCGCAACGCCTGATCCTGGGACGCAGCTGTCGCAAATCGACAAGCCGAAATTACCTCCCCAATGTTATTTCCTGTGGAGCTTATCTCTTGCGTAACCTATTGCCAGAAAACAAAAAAACCCGGCCTAAGCCGGGTTCTTTTGGTGCGGTCGAGAAGACTCGAACTTCCACGGGTTGCCCCACAGCGACCTCAACGCTGCGCGTCTACCAATTCCGCCACGACCGCATCGTGGTAGAGCCGATTTGCTTCGGCGAGGGAGCATCTAGCAAATGGATTCCGGGTGCACAAGTGTGCCGTGACAGTTTTTTGAAGGAAAAAAACAAAGTCCACAGCCCCCGGCTTGCGCCCCTTCCATGAACCCCTTGTTTTGCGGGCCGCAGAGGCGCATTGCAAACCAACAATCTTCTTGCCAGAAGGCTTGTCATGCAGACACGAACCGACCTTGACCACCAGATGTTTCCCGCAGCCCACTGTCCACCGGTGCGCTGGCGCATATCTGACTGTCCCGTACCCTATGAAGACGCGCTCGCCACGATGGAGCGCGAGGTTGCGGCCATTGCAGATGGCACGGCAGACGAACTCGTCTGGCTGCTGGAGCACCCGCCGCTCTATACTGCCGGCACGAGCGCCAATCCCGCCGACCTGATCGAGCCGAACCGATTCCCGGTCTACGATACCGGCCGCGGCGGCGAATATACCTATCATGGCCCCGGACAGCGGGTCGCCTATGTGATGCTCGATCTCAAGCGACGTCGTCAGGATGTGCGGGCCTATGTCGCCGCGCTGGAACAACTGGTCATCCAGACACTCGAGCTGATGAATGTTCGCGGAGAGCGGCGCGAAGACCGCGTCGGCGTCTGGGTTCAGAGGCCTGAAAAACCGAGATTGCCGGACGGAAGCATGGCGGAGGACAAGGTCGCCGCCTTCGGTATTCGTCTACGCCGCTGGGTGAGCTTTCACGGGCTGTCGCTGAATGTCGATCCGGACCTGTCGCATTTTTCCGGAATCGTTCCCTGTGGCGTCACCTCCTATGGCGTCACGAGCCTCGTCGATCTCGGCATGCTGGTGATGATGGAGGACGTGGATGTCCGCCTGCGTCAAGCCTTTGAGGGGATCTTCGGTCCGACGGTTATCGAGAAGGCTTAGATCATGGTCGATCTGAAGATAAAGAAACGTCCGATCGGGGCGGTCGCCAAGGTTCTGCGAAACGGTCACCCGCAGGTGACAAGTCGCACCGGCGGTCAGGTCGGTGTTGTGACCGGGGCATCGGAGGAGGGGTTCAATCCTCTCGACCTGATGTTCGCGTCGCTTTCCGCATGTCTCGTCTTGAGCACACGGATTGCGGCCAGCAAGCTTTCGCTGCTCGACCGGTTCGACGGCGCATCGGCAGACGTCACAGGCGAGAAATCATCCATAGAGCCATATCGGGTCGAGCGCTTTATCGTGGAGATCGCAATCGACGGCGATCTCACGGAAGATGAGCGTCACCGGATTATTCATATGGCCGAGGAAATCTGCACGGTCAGCAATACGCTGAAAACGCCCCCGGCCATTTCGCTATCCGTCGACTGATGGATCAGTCGTCATCCGGAATTCGGCTGTCGACGCCCGCCAGACGCAGCTGGTTGACGATTTTGCCGACACCGGCGACATTTTGAGTCGCTCTAATGATCCGGCCAGAGGTCGCAGCATCGTCCACCTGACCTTCGATCGTGACGCTGTTGCGATCAACATGAATGTCGATCAGGTCCATGTCGACGATGCCGAGTGTGTCGATGGCATCGGTAATCCGCTCTTCCAGGTCGTCCCAGTTCTCCAGTCCCATGGTGCCAGGTCGTAGACTGTCGCGCTGGGGTTCCTCAAGGCCGTCAAAGCCCGCCTCGTCGACCAGAAAGCCCGGATTGCGGCTTGTCTCCGTATCGGGACTTTCATTGCCGTAGGCGGAATTGTCGATTGGTCCGGCTGCCTGACCCGGTTTGTCGGCATAAGGCCATCCGTCGTCGATGTTTCGATCGTCGTAGTCGCGAAAATCTTCTTCTCGCGAAACATTGTCGATATCCCTTTTCGGTGACATTGTGGCCTCCTTGCTTGTCGCGTCTGTGCCGATCGACCTTGCTGTCGCAGTCAATTCGGCGAGTTGCTCGTGTTGCCGGTCAGTGTCAGGTGGTTTTCCACGTCGTGGACACCATCCACTGTTTCGGTTGCCAGGATGACCTTGCGTGCGGACATAAGGTTGTCCACTGCGCCTTCCAGCACAACCGTAGTTCCTTCAACATGTGCTTCTATCGCCGACGCATCGACATCCTGAAGCGATTGAAGGCGTGCTGCCACTTCGCTACCAAGGTCTTTGCCGTCGATCTTGGATATTCCGGTCATGGTCTTGCTCCTCGTTGAACCATGACCTCATAACGCGCCAAAACCTCGTCGGTTCTGCCGTAACGTTATTTTTCCTTCTGCCACTTTTTGACCAGCCGCTCACGCTTGACCCGCGACAGGCGGCGGAGCCAGAAGAGACCGTCGAGCTGATCGATCTCGTGCTGGATGCAAACCGCGTGGAAATCTTTCGCTTCTTCTTCGTGGAAATTGCCGGCCAGGTCCTGATAACGAAGCTTGATATGGCGCGGGCGCTCCACCTCATCCGTCGCGCCGGGCATGGATACGCTGCCTTCGGTATGCCGAATCGTCTCATCGCTTGCCGAAAGAATTTCCGGATTCACGTAATACAGCGGACCTTGCACTGCCGACAGTTCCAGCACGAAAAGACGTCGGAATACTCCGATATGCGCGGCCGTGATGCCAACGCCGGGTGCTGCGCGCATCGTTTCCAGCAAATCCTGCGCAAGTGTCGACAGCTCGTCATCGAAGTTTGAAACCGGCTCGCAAATGATGGAAAGGCCCTGATCGGGATAGGTCAGAATGGTGCGGACAGTCATACCGGTTCTCTTGCTGTGGCGTGGCGACAGATCTGCCACGCCCTCACGAAATCCGGCTCGAAGGCGCTTTGTAGCTGTCGATAATATTGCTTCAGTCTTTCATGCTATCTGATTGTTGACTATATGTTTTCCGTCGCCATTCCGGCTGTGGCGATCGTGCAAGGCGAGGGCGGTTGATGAGCAATATCGAGGACGACACCCTCATCAACCCAAAAGTTGGCGGCGAGGGGCACGACATCTATTCCGAAGACGGTTCGATCCGGTCTGATTTTCTGGCGCGCGTGGGTGCCGCCATCGCCGATCGCGACGTGCTTTTCCTTCGCCAGAATGTCGCCAGGCTGCATGAATCCGAACTCGGCGACCTGCTCGAATCGATTTTGCCTGATCAGCGTCTCGCGCTGGTCAAACTGCTCGGCAAGGATTTCGACCTAACGGCCCTGACCGAAGTCGACGAAGCCATCCGTATGGAAATCGTCGATCAAATGCCGAACGAGCAGATCGCAGCGGCGATCGGCGATCTCGATTCGGACGATGCCGTCTACATTCTGGAAGACCTCGACCATCAGGACCGGGAAGAGATTCTGGCGCAGCTGCCGTTTACCGAGCGGGTGCGTTTGCGACGGGCGTTGGATTATCCGGAAAGCTCCGCCGGCCGGCGCATGCAGACGGAATTCGTCGCCGTGCCGCCGTTCTGGACGGTCGGGCAGACGATCGACTACCTGCGCGACGAGGAAAACCTGCCGGACAGTTTCTCGCAGATTTTCGTCATCGACCCGACCTTCCGGCTTCTCGGAATTATTGACCTTGATCGCATCCTGCGCTGCAAGCGGCAGACCAGGATCGAGACGATCATGCGGGAGACCAACCACCCGATCCCGGCCGACATGGATCAGGAAGAGGCCGCCCAGATCTTCGAACAGTATGACCTTTTGTCCGCTGCGGTCGTCGACGACAATGGCCGGCTTGTCGGCGTCCTGACCATCGATGACGTGGTCGATGTGATCCAGGAAGAGGCGGAAGAGGATTTTCGTCGGCTTTCAGGCGTCGGTGACGAAGAACTGTCCGATACGGTGAAAGATACGTCGCGGTCGCGCGTCCCGTGGCTGATGGTCAATCTTGTCACGGCCTTCCTGTCGGCATCCGTTATCGGGCTTTTCGAGGCGACGATCGAGGAAATCGTGGCGCTCGCCATCCTGATGCCGATCGTTGCCGGCATGGGCGGCAATGCCGGATCGCAGACCATGACGGTGACGGTGCGGGCGCTTGCCACCCGCGATCTCGATATCCACAATGCCTGGCGTGTCGTGCGCCGCGAGGCGGGAGTCGGCCTCATCAACGGCGCGCTTTTCGGAACCGTCGTCGGCTCCGTGGCCGGGTGGTGGTTCGCGGACTATCATCTTGGAATGGTGATCGCCTCGGCGATGATGATCAATATGTTTGCCGCTGCGATGGCCGGCATGATGATCCCGCTGCTGCTTGACAAGTCGGGAACCGATCCGGCCGTCTCGTCGGCGGTGTTCGTGACAGCGATTACGGATATGACCGGTTTCATGAGCTTCCTCGGTCTTGCGACGCTATGGCTGCTGAAATAGGCGCGGTTTGACTGTTACGTAAAAGTCAATTATTTTCGCGGGCCACAGCAAGGAAACGACGTGGACAAATATTATAGCATAACAGAGCTGACGCGCGAATTCGGCGTGTCGACGCGCACTCTGCGATTCTACGAGGATGAAGGCCTGATCCATCCCGAACGCCGTGGACGCACACGTCTATTCCGGGCAACGGATCGCCGGCTGATCCAGGAAATCCTTCGCGGCCGCCGCATCGGCTTCACGATCGCTGAAATTCGCGAGATCATCCAGGTCTACAAGGAGCCGCCCGGCGAGATGGGCCAGCTCAAGCTTCTGATGAAACGCGTCGACGAAAAACGCGACGAGCTTCGCCAGAAGCGCAAGGATATCGACGAAACGCTCACCGAGCTCGACAATGTCGAAGAGGCCTGCCTCACGCGCCTGGCCGAAATCGGCGTCGGTACCTGAACAATTTAATCCTATTCAATCTCGGCTGAACACTGCTGATAGACTGATAGCACCCGCTCATCGTCGGGCGGTATATTGCCGGCTGTCAGCGAACCGAGCAGAGATTGTTCCGTCAGCCGCCGCGCCGAGCAATCGCAAAAGCGCTGTGAGATGTTGGTGTCATATCCCTGAGACTGAATTTGCGCGGTACATCCCTTGATGTAGGACGTCGTCGGATCGGGCGGATTTACGAGTGAGAACAGGTAGACCAGACCGATCAGAACCGGCTGGTGCACCAGATAGACGATCAGGCTGTTGCGTCCCGCTTTAGCGAGTATCGTGTCATTGCGCTGAATCTCCGCCAGTCGCGCCATCCAGCCGCGAGCAATTGCAAGCCGGGTGACTGCGATGCCGGTCAGCAGTGCTGCCAGCCAGGGAAAAAGCGGTACATAATCGTTGGAGCGTGGCGGCATTTCCGCAAATCCGACCCAGGCCAGCCAGCGTGTGTCGAACAGGGATGACTGCAGCATGCCCGGCATGATCGTGGCGTTGATGATCATGCCCGCGACGATCAGGATCGGTGCTGCAAAGGCGATACCGAGCGGCAGTTGCAGAAAGGCCAAGCCTATCAGGCTCGACAGGGCAATATTGTGCAATATGCCGAAAAAGATCCATTCCTGCGGGAAGGCAAGAAGCGTGGCGATGCTGATCGCAAAAGCTGCTCCGGCAACGATGGCGAGACGTTTCCAGAAGGAAGGCCAGCGAATGCCGCGTCCATGCGCCATGACCAGGCTTGCGCCGGCAAGAAACAAAAACGAGCTGGCGATGGCGCGGGCATAAAGGCGGAAGAAGCCCTGCGTCGCCGTCTCCAGCGGGATGTAGCCGAAGAAACCAAGATCCCAGGTGAAATGATAGGTCGCCATGGCGATCAGTGCTACGCCGCGAAGCGTGTCGATCAGCAGTATTCGCGGCGGGCGTTCGCCTGCCGGCTGCGTGTGGGTGTCGGCTACAGTCACTCTATCCAATTCCTTTAGTCGTCATCCATGATGGCGAGCCGCGCCTCGGAAAAATACTGGCGGCGGATCAGCGCGACGATGATGATCACCG
This sequence comes from Pseudomonadota bacterium, assembly GCA_023451735.1. Lineage (GTDB taxonomy): Bacteria > Pseudomonadota > Alphaproteobacteria > Rhizobiales > Rhizobiaceae > Neorhizobium. The sequence continues at coordinate 9,860 of JAEXYH010000082.1, forward strand.
TCGTTGCCATGAACACATAGGGCCCGGCGAACCAGCCGAGATAGCCGATCGACAGAAAAAGTGTCCTGAGGCCGGAATTGAAGTGTTTTGCCGCGATCATGTTCATTCTGATGACGTGGTCGGCAGCCTTTCGAGCCGCAACGGGGTCGGCTTCGGCCTCCTTGGTCATCGGCAGCGCGCCGAACAGGATCGTGCAGTAGTTGAACAGCCTGTAAGCCCAGCCGAACTTGAAGAAGGCGTGACCTAAAAGGAAAGCCAGCCCGCCAACCTTCATCTCAAAAACCGCCTGTCCGCCGTAGGGCACGAGGGGCAGGTGGGAGAACACCGCATTTACTTTGTCAGTCGAGCCGAGAAGCGCAAAACAACTACCGAGCGCAAAGATCGACGAGGTGGCGAAAAAGGCAGTTCCGTTCTGCAAGCCGGCGAAGATCTGCGTATCGATCATCCGCAGCTCGCGTTTCAGGGCATTGTAAATCCAGCGATGCCGACGTTCGACCATGGCCTGGTTGAGGCTGAGGCGCGGCAGCAGTTTTGCCCCTGAACCGGCCGTAAACCAGGAATAAAGTGACCAGAGAAGGGCGAAAAGGCCGAGTGCGATGTAATCTGCCAGAATCATGGAAAACTGCCGGGAGCCGAAATCGTATCGTCGGACTTTTGCGTTGTTTCGGCGGCGGCGGCAAGGGGAGCGGACAATTCCTGACAACAGTTTGTACGGACTTGCGCATCCATCGGCCAAGCAGCATATGAGATGCGCGCGTGATGTCGTTGATGTCCAATAGGGTGTCGGACTGCCAACATGACGGCACACTCATATGACATAGGCTGCGATCGTTCCCTATCGGGCAGTCAGTATCTGGCCAGTATCTGGATTGAAGAAATTCCATGTTTCTATCCGTCTTCGACGTTTTCAAGATCGGCATCGGGCCGTCGAGCTCCCACACGATGGGGCCTATGTCGGCTGCAAACCGGTTTCTCGACCTCATCCTCTCCGACGACTGGCCGCGTCCGGCAGGCGCACATGTTGCAGCCCTCCAGGCCTCACTACATGGTTCGCTTGCCTTTACCGGGATTGGTCACGGAACGGGCAGGGCAGTCATTCTCGGCCTTATGGGCGAAGCGCCGAATACCGTCGATCCCGATCGCATGGATGAGATTATCGATCGGGTGGAGCGCACTGGATGCGTGACGCCGCCCGGTCATCCGGCCTATGATTTTCAACCGAAGACGGATCTGATCTTCGACAAGAAGCAGGCTCTGCCCGGCCATGCCAACGGCATGAGCTTTTCGGCGCTCGACAAGGATGGCCGGCTGCTCCTCAAGCGCATCTATTATTCGATCGGCGGCGGTTTTGTCGTGACCGATACGGAACTTGCCGCCATGCGCGCGACGAAGGATGCGGGTAGCGGCGAGCGCGTGCCCTATCCGTTTGCAACTGCCAGGCAGATGCTCGAGATGTCGCGCGGCGCCGGGCTTTCTATTGCCCAGATGAAACGCGCCAACGAGCTGACCCGAACGAACGCACAAGCGCTCGATGACGGTATCGATGCCATATGGGATGCGATGAACGGCTGTATCGATCGTGGCCTGAAAGTCGACGGCATCATGCCGGGTGGTCTCAAGGTCAAACGGCGGGCGAGGGCCATCCATGACCGGCTCAACGATGAGTGGCGCAGCAACCGCCCCAATCCCCTCCTCGCCAATGACTGGCTCTCGGTCTATGCGATGGCGGTGAACGAGGAAAATGCCGGCGGCGGTCGCGTGGTTACTGCGCCGACCAATGGCGCTGCCGGCGTCATCCCTGCGACTCTCAAATACTACCTGCATTTCCATGAGGACGCGACGAAGGACGATATTCGCGAATTCCTGCTGACGGCTGCCGCGATCGGCGGGATCATCAAGCACAATGCTTCGATTTCCGGCGCCGAAGTCGGCTGTCAGGGCGAGGTGGGCTCCGCGGCGGCCATGGCGGCTGCCGGGCTTGCGGCCGTGATGGGCGGTTCGCCGGAGCAGATCGAAAATGCTGCCGAAATTGCGCTGGAACACCATCTCGGCATGACCTGCGACCCGATTGCCGGCCTCGTCCAGGTACCCTGTATCGAACGCAATGCGCTGGGTGCGGTGAAGGCCGTGACCGCGGCATCGCTTGCCATCAAGGGTGATGGAACGCATTTCGTGCCGCTCGACGCATGCATCGAGACGATGCGCCAGACCGGCAACGATATGAGCGAGAAATACAAGGAAACCTCCACGGGCGGGCTTGCCGTCAATGTGGTGGAGTGCTGAACGCTGTGGACCCGAACGGGATTTGACTTGACTGGCAAGCCTCGCGGGTCTTCAAGCCGAATATGGCTCTTCATCTTATAAAGCTTTGCGTCGGCGCAGACAGTATCCAGGATCTCAGGGACTGGGTCTCGGAGCGATCGCTGACCGCCATGGCTGCCGGCCTTGAGCCGCACAGCATTCACACGACCCGCATGGTTCCGAAGCGGGTGGAAGAACTGCTCGACGGCGGCTCTCTCTACTGGGTCATCAAGGGGCAGGTGTCCGCCCGTCAGAAGCTGCTTGACCTGCGCACCTTTACCGGTGGCGACGGCATCCAGAGATGTGAACTGGTTTTAGGTCCGGAAGTGATCGAAACCGCATCGCAGCCGAAGCGGCCGTTTCAGGGCTGGCGGTATCTGAAGGACGAGGAGAGGCCACGCGATCTCGGTGCGCTGGGCGATGATGTCGCGGCGCTGCCCGAAGACCTGCGCCGCGAACTGTCTGATCTGGGATTGCTTTAAACGACCGTCTTGGCCGGAAGCCTCATTCGCACCGGTGCGCGGCCGGAATGTGCTGCAACGTGCAGGTGGATACCTGCCTCAGGCTGCGACTGGCGCCAGGCGCGGGCGCCGTGGCTCAGCAGCAGGGAGACCAGATCCCTGGTCTTTTCCTTCGAGCGGGTCAGGCCTAGACCGGCTAGTCGCATCGCCGCTTCATGAAGCGGATTGAGTGCCACGCCCCTGGCCCTGGACAAGTGGGCCGTTCCGAAGTTGGCGCTATTTTCATTCATTCCCATCGGAAACCCCGTTTACACATTACAATTCGAGATTTCGCCGCGCCGTTTCCGGCGCGGTGTTGAGGCAAGGGCTTTCGCCCCTTGCCCTTACTGCATGGACGCCCAGCAGCTTACGCCCTTCTTCTTCAAGACGTTGCAGGCATCGACCGCCGTCTTCTGGTCGTCAAAACCACCAAAGCGAGCGCGGTAAATCTGTTCGCCCTTGTTGCTGAAAGCGACCGTAAAGGGTTTGGCGGAACGCAGTACCTTGCCGCCTTTATCCTGCGCACTATGCAGGAGATCGAGGGCCATCTTCTCGCTCGGAGAGACGCCAATCTGAATGACCCAGCCGGACATGGCCGAGATCGATGCCGGTGTGCGGGTCGATGCCGTGGTGACCTGGTCGACCGGCTCGGTCGGAACGTCGCGCTTGGTGACGGCTGCCTCGCGCTTCGGCACGGATGCCGGAGGCGTGATTGCGGCCAGAGCCTGAGTTGCGGACCTGCTCTGCGAACTTTCTCCGGCATAGGCGGAAGCGGATGCTGCCGCCATCTTCGGCACGGCCAGCGGCGCGGTCGGGCGCTGTTCCCGCTGTTCGTAACGGGCATCCGGAAGTGGACCGCTGTTGGGCAGATCAAGGGCCGCGACCTGACGGCCTTCGGAGAGTTCTGCAGCGACGGCAGGGGTGCGCGGTACCGGCATTGCGGGAGCAGACGGTGCGGTCTGGGCAATCAGGTTGGACCTGCCGCCGCGCGTTGCCTTGGGAAGATATTCGGCAACCAGCTTGCGCATCGTCGCGTCACGGGCTGCACTCGAACGGCCGCCGAGCACGACTGCGACGATAGAGCGGCCATCCAGTTCCGCCGAGGTGGCGAGGTTGCTGCCGGCTGCGCGGGTGTAGCCAGTCTTGATGCCGTCGACGCCCTTGACCGAACCGACGAGGCGGTTGTGATTTCCGATCGTCACCTTGCCGTACTGGAAGGAGCGGATGCCGAAATAAGGGTAGTATTGCGGAAAGTGCTGACGCAGCGCCATGCCCAGTCGTGCCTGATCGCGCGCCGTGGTCATCTGCGCGGTGTTCGGCAGGCCGTGGGCATTGCGATAGGTTGTGCGTGTCATGCCGAGCGCGCGCGCTTTGTTGGTCATTATCTGGGCGAAACGGGCTTCCGAGCCGCCGATATATTCGCCCAGCGCGGTGGCGATATCATTTGCGGAGCGTGTTACGAGTGCGCGGATCGCCTGATCGACCGTGACGCTGCCGCCTGCCTTGACGTAGAGCTTGGACGGAGGTTCCTTGGCTGCATTGGACGATACCGGCACCTTCGAATCGAGGCTGAAGCGACCGGCCTCAAGTGCTTCGAAGGTCAGGTAAAGCGTCATCATCTTGGTAAGCGATGCCGGGTAGCGCAAGCCATCCGGATCTTCGCCATAAAGCACCTTGCCCGACTTCGCGTCGACGACGATGCCCGCATATTTGGGCTCAGCGCGCGCCGGCTGCGCTACCGCCGACAACGACAACGCTATTGCGAAGAGGTATCCAAGGCGTTTTGCCTGCATTTTTAATGCACCCTTGGGGAGAGACGCCGGGAACAAGGTTTTAAACACTGCCGCACTCATCGATTTTGTCATTTTTCAATAGATCCGGACGTGCCCCCACCCCGGATTGCTGAGAGAGCAGTCTAGGAGAACAGCGTTACCAAGAGGTTTATGATGAACGGCGACTTACTTCGATTTGAAGCATTTTAGTCGCCTTTCGGGGCGCGGCTTGCGCTACCGGCCTTGATCCGCGCGCTCACAAAGGACCGAACTGCGGCATCAATATGGTTCCAGTCCTGCAGCAGCGTGCTGGAGAATCGATAAAGGACGGTAAGGTCGCTGCCAATGTGGATCTCCCGCTGGCAATCGCCGCTGCTGGCGCGGTTCTTCTGAGAGGGAAGGATGCAGCGGACGGCGAAAGGCTGCTGGTCGGGGCGTTCTGCCGTCAAAAGTACTTCCGAACCGTAACCGCTCGTGTTCTTGAGGTGATGAAGTGTCAGTCCATGGCCGAACTCCACCGGCGGGCCATCGAAGAGTTGGCTATAGATCGGCACCAGTCGCCCCGACATGTCCTTCGACATCGTGCTTTGCGAAATCTGCAGGAAAAGCAGCAAGTCGGGGTTTTCTATCGTGTCGAAACTTTCGCGGCGCTCGTGGGTGTAGCCCATCATCCCCGGCCATGTGAGATAGAGGTCTACCCGTTCGGCAGGCCCGGAATGGCGCTGTTCGGCAAACCGGATCGTGTTTTCGGGTATCTGCAGCGTATCTTCGCCGATCGTTACGGCGAGTATGGTGCCGCTTTCGGAGTGGCCGCCAAGTGCCATGTGCTGGCCCAGCCAGCGGCCGCCAATGCTGATCGCCAGCGTGATTGCGATAAGCAGAATGGCTGCACATGTGAGGCGCAGCAGAAATCGCTCGGAAATGAGTGGCAGGTCTGCCTGCGGCGGCGCTGAGGCGCGGCGTGTCATTGTGTAGCCCCGTGTCCAGATGTGGTTTTGCGGGACCTGAACAGGATACGGGGTCCAAACGCTCTGCCCGCGATAGTCTCGCGGGCAGGGTTAATTTTCGGTAAATCGGAGATGGTGGCTTACTGGCTGACGCTGCCGACAGCGATGGCGCGGCCATCCTGAAGCTTGACCCAGCGCGACGGGTCAACGGTGTCCTGGCGCTTCAGGTAGGTGTATTCCGTGTCCATCCAGGGGAGAACCTTGTTGCGCATGTTGTCGAGGACGTAGTCGCCGCGATCGGTGCGGACGGTCAGCACCGCATGACCTTCGCCATTCGGCTGCAGCACGACGGTAATCAGCAGGCTGGACGCATCGAAACCCTTCTGCATCAGCATCTTGCGCTTCAGCAGAACAAAATCCTCGCAGTCGCCGGCGGTCGTCGGATAGGTCCAGTATTCCTCTACGCCGTAGAGTTCCTGATCGGTCATCGGGGTGATTTCGGTATTGACCGTGTAGTTGACGTCCAGCAGCGTGCGCCACTTGTCTTCCGTCAGGACCTCGGGCCCGGCATCGCCCTTGAGCGGCTTGCATTCGCTCGCATAGTTCTTGCAGAACTCGTAATGGCCGATCGGCGGGCTGGCCTTGCCGATGACGCGCATGGCTCCGGTCGGCATTGCGAGCGACGGCATGGCGGCTGCAATGACAATGGTGGCGGTCAGGAATACCTGTGCAAGTCTTTTCGGAAGCGTCATTTTTCTGTCTCCCCGTGGTTGAGGGGACAGTGCCGGAAAGCCTTTGAGTGAACGCAAAATAGCGTCGTAAAATCAAATGCTTATTCTAATCGAAATCGACGAAAAACTGAATAAAACACGCGCAGTATTTGAATAAAAGGCAACGAGAATTTTCGACAAATTTAGCTAAAATTCGAGCCAAATCCGACGTATTCAGCGGTAACTGATTGAATATGCGGAATTTCTTTCGGTGTGTGCCTGCATCTTCCAGGCGGGAGTCGCGTGCTTGCTCGCTTCATAAAACGCCATGCCTGCAGCTCGATGCGGCGCGCAAGAAGCCAAAAACGATCTCCGGCCGGTCAAAATCGACCTCAAAAAAATCCCGAAAAGATACATTTTTTTTTGAGGCTGGCCGATTTTCGGACGATTGGACGCAGAAAACCGCCCGTGCCGTGCCAATTTTGGACGCTAGAACGGGCGGCTGATCAGCTGAAGAATGGATTGAAAGGCTTAGAGGAAATCTCTGAGGGCTTCGCGTGACTGGACCGAGGCGAACTCGATCGCGACGCCTTCCATGAAATGGCGGACGACGCGGCCACGCATGTTTCCGAGCCGTACTGGCGTCCCGATGACCGGGCGGACTTCGATATCAACGGCGGCGCCGGACAGGGAAAGGTCCATCAGGCGGCATGTGTAGCGGCTGCCGTCGTCGAGTGTGAGTTCGGTGAGCGTGTTGCGCGGTGTCAGGCGGTCGTGGCGACGGTCTTCCGGCAGGCCCAGTTCGTGCTTGTTGGCGATCCAGGTCAGCTGCGCCGCCAGTTTCTCGCGTTTGCGCTCGGTCGCATTGACCGACATGACGAAGCCGTCATTGGACAGGCTCAGCACATTGCCTTCAAGGCGTCCCAAGTGATCGAGATAGGCAATGACCCGCTCATTCAGGCGCGGCTGTCCAACGCAGATGAAGCTGACGTCGCCAGGCGACATGTCGACGACCGCGCAGGGATATTCCTCGTGGTTGGCCAGCATCAACCTTCCTTCGACATTGACCGTGACGCGCTGAAACGAACGCTGGGCAGCGATCGTGTGCGTCGGTTGGGTCTGTGCCGGTTGAAAGGAAAACATGTCTGTATGGTTTGCTCTGAGCTGCTACTTAATCAGAGATAACATTAGGCAGTTAACAGATGGTTGTCCTGATGCCTGGCACTACCGCCCGGGTTGGGCTGATCGGTGGCCGACAAGTCGTCGGAAGAAGGTGACCGGCATGGCCGTGGAGATGTGACTGTCGGCGCTGATCGTCGGTCGTGTCCCGTCCGGGGTGACGAATCCCCAGTTTTCGAATGCCAGGCCGCGTATCGGCAAGGCGGTGAAGGGAAGCGGGGTTTCGCGCGGCACGAGCGCGCCGAGCACGCGGTCGCTGCGGTATCCATGCGAGCGCATCGGCATCAGAAGCAGATCATGGGCATAATTCTGCTCGTCGTGACTAAGGCGGATATCCAGCAGTGCAGGCCGCTCATAGAACAGCACATGGTTCAGGATGGCGATCTGAGTGTCGTCTTTTGCTCCGAGCCACATGGATGCGTAACCGAGGCCGCGAAGTTCGCGGTCGAAGAGTTCACATATCCGTGTACCCGCAAGTGCGAAGGTCGGATTGTCTGCTATGGTCGCATTGACGATGAACAGATGTGGCAGGAAACGGCGCAAAGCGGACGGATCGATCTCGGAACGCAAGGGGGCTGGCCGGCTGCCTCGTAAGCCATTCCAGTAGTTAAAGATTTCTTGTGTTGCCGTATTTCGCATGCGTCATTCCCGTCCGATAATGATCCAGATTACCCCTTGGATAGGTGTGGATGGGCTTTACCCAGCGAAAACCGTGCCAGTTGCCGGGATGTGCGGGGCGCAAGTGTGCATCAGGCAGCGTGAAGGACGCTGCCTGCATGGCTTTTCAATGCCTTATGGCTGCTGTATGGCTGATTTACTGCTGATGACGGAAGGATAGGCCATGGACGAGAGGCCCGACATGGCCCCCGATAACGAGGCGTTTTCAGATGACGGAAAACGCGAAAGGCAACCCGTCTTCAATATGCCGGGCATTCTTCTTGCCAGCATGGCCCTGCTGGCGGTGCTTTATATCGTCCAGGAATATCTGCTGGATGGGAATGCGCGCGCAGAATTCATCGTGACGCTGGCATTCACGCCGATCCGCTACATCTTTCCGCTGTCCGAGCAGGGGTATGAATGGCTCTGGACGCCGGTCACCTATTCGCTGCTGCATGGAAGCGTCGAACATATCGCCTTCAACGCATTGTGGCTTGCCGCTTTCGGGACGCCGGTGGTGCGGCGGATCGGGGCAATTCGCTACCTGATCTTCTGGGTCCTGTCGGCGGCCGCGTCGGCATTCTTTCATGCCGGGATCCACTGGGGTGAGGAAACGCTGCTGATCGGTGCTTCCGGTGTGGTTTCGGCGCTGATGGGCGCGGCCTGCCGATTCGCATTTCCCGATGGCGGCGGTTACGATCGCACGCACGGTCATCTCTATCCGCGCCAGTCCATCCTCGGTGCATTTTCGAACCGGACCGTTGTGATCTTCACCGCCATGTGGTTCCTCGGAAATATACTCGTCGCCGTTGGTCTGCCGCTGATCGGCAGCAATGCGGGAGATATTGCCTGGGACGCCCATATTGGCGGTTTTCTTTTCGGTTTCCTGCTTTTCGGCCTGTTTGATCCCATTCGCTACCGGGAGGTGTAGAAGCGCCCGCTTGAACTCGCCCTGGGGCCGATCTACAATTCCAGATGTATGAAAGAAGTGCCGGATGTCTCGGAGGAGGAGAGGTCCGGCACGTTTGTTGGCCATGTGGATTTGTAAGGAGAAGGCATGTCGACTACCGTTAAGATGATGCTCGATGCCAAGGGACGCGAAGTGCAGACGGTCGAACCGGACCGTAAACTGCTGGACGTCGCGGCGGTCCTGAATGAGAGGAAGATCGGCGCCGTGATTGTGGCTGGTCTGGAGGGACGTATCGCCGGCATCTTTACCGAACGTGACCTCGTCAGAACGATTGCGACCCACGGCATAACCTCTCTGGAAAAGCCGGTTCAGGCGATGATGACGACAGACGTGACCCGCTGTCATGAGGAGCAGACGGTGGAAGAGGTCATGGAAATGATGACCGCCGGCCGGTTCCGTCACGTGCCTGTCGAAACCGATGGCAAGCTTGCCGGAATCATCTCGATCGGCGACGTGGTCAAGGCGCGTATGCGCGAGGTCGAACTCGAGGCCGAGCAGATGAAGGCCTATATCGCCAGCTGATCGCGGGTCGCCCACGTTTCGGATGGAGAAACGACAAATGCCTCGCCCGCATCAGCGGGCGAATACTTCCTGCATGCGCTTCAAGGCCCCGATCTGCGCCATTGTTTCCTCATATCCCCGCTCGATCGCTTCGCCGGCACGATGGAATTCGGAGAGTCCGATATCGGCGAGCCGCGGATGCAGCGCCAGATCCGGAGGATCGCCTGCAAGGCGGGCGCGGGAAATACGTTCCTGGATGATGTTGAAGGCCTGCACCATCGTGCCGGTCATGCTCACCTTCGCTTCGTCTGATCGTTCCCGGATCACTTCGTCGAATGTCTGGACGCTCGCATTGTGCTTGACCACGGCCGAACGGCCAAAAATCTCGTAGTTCAGGTTTACGGCAACAACAAGCGGCTGTTCGTAGGCGCGGCAGACCGATGTCGGTACCGGATTGACAAGCGCGCCGTCGACAAGCGTGCGGTTGTTGCATTTCACCGGTTCGAAAATGCCGGGCAGGGCATAGGACGCACGCAGGCCGGTAATCAGCGATCCGCTTGAAATCCAGATCTCGTGGCCGGTCAGGAGTTCGGTCGCAACCGCAACGAAGGGGCGGTCGAGATCTTCGATCGCAAGCCCCTCGATATGTTCCTGCATGCGCTTGGTCAGCCGCATGCCGCCGAGCAACCCGCCGCCACCGATGGTAAGATCCAGAAGTGCAGCGATGCGGCGCATCGTGAGGGAACGGGCGAAAGCTTCCAGTTCGTCCAGTTTGCCCGAGAGGTAGCAGCCGCCGACGAGTGCACCGATCGACGTGCCGGCGATCATGCCGACTTCGATGCCGGCCTCGTCCAATGCCCGCAAGACGCCGATATGAGCCCAGCCACGGGCAGCGCCACCACCGAGGGCAAGCGCCAGTTTGGCTTTCGGAGGAGGTGTGACCACGACCGGCGGCGTTGGCTGTTCGGCTCGCGAAATGCCGGCATCCGGTGATGCGGCCTGACGGTTCCAACTCCAGTTCAGCATTGATCCATACCCTCCTGAGCCGATCACTGCGTAATCGCTAATTAACGCATCGGATGGTTTCGAAAGCGTTTACTCTGGCGACAGCTGGATCGGAACGAGGCGGGTTACCTATTCGGTCGGCTTGCTGGAATACACGGCTTCAGGATCAAAATGACGCGCATCATCCCTGATTTCAAGGATGGTTCTATCGTCATCTTTTGTTACGGCACGATAAAAACACGAGCGACGACCGGTGTGGCAGGTCGCATCATGGCCTGCAACGGAGACCTTCAGCCAGATCGCGTCCTGATCACAATCGGTACGAATTTCGTGCACGGTCTGGAGATTGCCGGAGGTCTCGCCCTTCTTCCAGAGCGATTTGCGGGAGCGGCTGTAGTAATGGGCGATGCCGGTATCGACCGTCAGACGAAGCGCTTCGGCATTCATATGCGCGACCATCAGCAGTTCGCCGTCCTTTGCGTCCGTGACGACGGCGGTAATCAGGCCATTGTCATCGAATCGCGGCGTGAAGAGGCCGGCGCCCTCCAGCTCGGCCTTGTCGGCGGAGGGCGCCGGGAATTGCGTGAATGTCATGGCAATCACCTGTTGCGGGCGAGCGTGAAGAAGCGTGCCTGCTCGGTCGCGTTGGTCTTGAACTCGCCGGTGAATGTGGTGGTCAGCGTCCGCGAGCCCTGCTTCTGCACACCGCGCATTTCCATGCACATATGTTCCGCCTCGATCAGCACGGCAACGCCGCGCGGCTTCAGCGTGTCCTGGATCGCGTTGGCGATCTGTGCCGTCATGTTTTCCTGCGTCTGCAGCCGGCGGCCGAAAATTTCGATGACACGTGCAATCTTCGACAGGCCGAGAACCGGGCCGTTCGGCAGATAGGCGACCGTCGCCATACCCTTGATCGGCAGCATGTGGTGTTCGCAATGGGAAAAGAAGGGGATGTCACGGACCAGCACGATGTCGTCGAAACCCGACATTTCCTCGAAGGTGCGGCCGAGCACTTCCTGGTATGACTGGTCGTAGCCGGCAAACAGTTCGCGATATGCCTTGGCAACACGCGTCGGTGTGTCGAGCAGGCCTTCGCGCGTCGGGTCATCGCCTGCCCAGCGCAACAGAGTGCGCACGGCCTCTTCGGCCTCCTGCTGGGTAGGACGGGCAGCCGTCTGGCCGGTGTCCTTTACCTGTTCCTGGCCCGAGGCCGGAAAATTCTTCACAATCGCATCCATCTATTGTCTCCTGATGCGGTTCAAGGCCGCATCCGACATACATTCGGGTGTGTCTTTACCAATATTCCGGCGTCCCACATATGCGAGTTTGCGCCGCTCACCTGCGTTAAGGCCCGTATCTGATCGCTGACGGGTCTTTTGACAAGGTATTCTCTACCGCCAGCGACCAAATTTGGCAAAATCCTGTTTTATTGATCATCGGCTCAAGGCATCACATATAGTCAGAGGCAGGCTCATTCCATAGAGCCATTACGCGACGATCCGTTCACCGGATCACGATGAAACGGACGCATCGCAATGGATGACATCTATAACAACAAGATCCTGGAGTTCGCCGGCAATATCACCCGTGCCGGTGCGATGGCCGATGCGGATGCGACGTCGGAGAAGCTTTCGAAACTGTGCGGCTCGAAGGTGCGTGTTTATTTGAAGCTGGACGGCAACGTGGTGACGGACTTTTCCCACGAGGTGCGGGCCTGCGCGCTCGGCCAGGCGTCGTCGGCAATCATGGCGCTCAATGTGGTCGGTGCGACCTCGGACGAACTGCGCCAGGCCCGTCTCGACATGCTGGCCATGCTGAAGGAGGGCGGCGAAGGCCCCGTCGGTCGATTCGAGGACATGCGGTATCTGAAGCCGGTGAAGGACTACAAAGCCCGCCACGCCTCCACCATGCTGACTTTCGATGCCGTGGTGGACGCGCTCGACCAGATCGAGGCGAGTCAGACGGACAGGCTGGAGGCTTGAGTTGAGCGCTGCGGCAATCACCCCCCTTTGGCCTGCCGGCCACCCATCCCACAAGGGGGGAGATCAGCTGGGCGTGCGCGCTCGCTCCACCGCAAGCGACGCCGTTTGGCAGCAAGGTCGTTGCCAATATTCGCGAACTTGCCGTTGGGCGAGACCGGCGCGGCGAGTCGATCTCCCCCCTTGTGGGGGAGATGCCCGGCAAGGCAGAGGGGGGCGGGCCGGCTCAAACGAGAGACGGAAAGCGGTCGCTCCCGCCATGTTTACCTGATGTGCGGCTCTCCCGACTGCAATCACGAAAAACCAGCGCGGCCAAACCGGTCTCGCAACTGGCAAGGCCCGTTCCGCAAGACGCCGGGGCGGCTTTTCGGCATGGGCTTCATCCGTCTCTACCAACTCACGCTCTCCGGCTTTATCGGCAATTCCTGCCGCCATATCCCGCCCTGTTCCGAATACGGCTATGAAGCTTTTGCCCGGCATGGTTTCTGGTCCGGTTTCTGGCTGACGCTGTTTCGGGTTGGGCGTTGCGGGCCGGGCGGAACGTTGGGGCTTGATCCGGTCCCGGAGGAGCTGGAAACTGGATATCGGCAGTGGATGCCGTGGCGGCTCTGGCGTGCCGGACGAAAGGCCCGCTAACCTTTACTCCGCAGCGATTTTTGACTATCACGCACGCGTTCGATGCCGCACTGGCCAAAGCCGTTGCGGTCCTTTTTTGACCACCCGCATTCGTTGGCGGGACTGGACAGGAGAATTCAGATGTCCGTTTCCCTTACATTTCCCGATGGCTCCGTCCGCGCGTTCGACGCCGGGACGACCGGCTTTGCCGTTGCCGAATCCATTTCCAAGTCGCTGGCCAAGAAGGCCGTGGCAATCGCGCTCGACGGCGAGCTGCGCGATCTCTCGGATCCCGTCACTGACGGAAAGATCGAGATCGTCGCCCGCACCGATCCGCGTGCGCTCGAACTGATCCGTCACGATGCAGCCCACGTCATGGCCGAGGCCGTGCAGGATCTGTGGCCCGGTACCCAGGTGACGATTGGCCCGGTCATCGAAAACGGTTTCTATTACGACTTCAAGCGCGTCCATCCGGACAGCCGCGAAGACTGGCCCTTCACGCCCGAAGATCTGCCGAAGATCGAAAAGAAGATGAAGGAGATCATCCAGAAGAACGCCGCCTTCACCAAGGAAATCTGGTCGCGCGAAAAGGCCAAGGACGTGTTTGCCGACAAAGGCGAGGCCTACAAGGTCGAGCTGGTCGACATGATCCCGGAAGGCCAGGAGCTGAAGATCTACAATCAGGGTGGATGGTTCGACCTCTGCCGCGGCCCACATATGGCCTCGACGGGCCAGATCGGCACGGCCTTCAAGTTAATGAAGGTTGCCGGCGCCTATTGGCGTGGTGATTCCACCAAGCCGATGCTGACGCGCATCTACGGCACGGCCTGGGCGACGCAGGAAGAGCTCGACCAGTATCTTCACGTTCTCGCCGAAGCCGAAAAGCGCGATCACCGCAAGCTTGGCCGCGAGATGGATCTCTTCCATTTCCAGGAAGAAGGTCCGGGCGTGGTGTTCTGGCACGGCAAGGGCTGGCGGATGTTCCAGACGTTGACGGCCTATATGCGCCGTCGTCTCGCCGGCACCTATGAAGAGGTCAACGCACCGCAGGTGCTGGATGCCTCGCTGTGGGAGACTTCCGGTCACTGGGGCTGGTACCAGGAAAACATGTTCGCGGTAAAATCCGCCTACGCCTTCACCCATCCGAAGGACGAGGAAGCGGATAACCGCGTCTTCGCGCTGAAGCCGATGAACTGCCCGGGTCACGTGCAGATCTTCAAGCATGGCTTGAAGTCTTACCGGGAACTACCGATCCGTCTTGCGGAATTCGGTCTCGTGCATCGCTACGAAGCTTCGGGCGCGTTGCACGGCCTGATGCGCGTGCGCGGCTTCACTCAGGACGATGCTCACGTGTTCTGCACCGACGAGCAGCTGGCGGCGGAATGCCTGCGGATCAACGAGCTGATCCTGTCGGTTTATGAGGATTTCGGCTTCGAGGAAGTCGTGGTCAAGCTGTCCACGCGTCCGGAAAAGCGCGTCGGCACTGACGATCTGTGGGATCGCGCAGAAAGCGTGATGACCGATGTTCTGAAGACGATCGAGGAACAGTCGGGCGGCCGAATCAAGACCGGCATCCTGCCGGGCGAGGGCGCTTTCTACGGTCCGAAGTTCGAATATACGCTGAAGGACGCGATCGGCCGTGAATGGCAGTGCGGCACGACGCAGGTCGACTTCAACCTGCCGGAACGGTTCGGCGCCTTCTATATCGACCAGAACTCGGAAAAGACGCAGCCGGTGATGATCCACCGCGCCATCTGCGGCTCGATGGAACGTTTCCTCGGCATCCTGATCGAAAACTTCGCCGGTCACATGCCTTTGTGGTTCGCGCCGACGCAGGTCGTGGTCGCGACGATCACGTCGGACGCGGACGATTATGGTCGCGAGGTTGCCGAGCAGCTGCGCGAGGCAGGTCTGCAGGTGGAGACCGACTTCCGCAACGAGAAGATCAACTACAAGGTCCGCGAGCACTCGGTTGCCAAGGTCCCGGTGATCATCGTCTGCGGTCGCCAGGAAGCCGAACAGCGTTCGGTCAATATCCGTCGCCTCGGTTCGCAGGCACAGACCGCGATGTCGCTCGACGAGGCGCTTGCCTCGCTGGTCGATGAAGCAACGCCGCCGGACGTCAAGCGCCGCAAGGCCGGCAAGGCCAAGGCTGCCTGATCTTTGGACGCTCGACAGCGCCCGTCATGCACGGGCGCTGTCAGAATATTGTCATCGAGCTGAAATATTATAAGCTTGTGATGAATGGGCGGGGCTTCCGCGGAGAGTGATTTGCGCTTCAAGGAACTTTCCTACGCCAATGCGCGTGACCCCAAGCTGAAACGCTGGTTCATCCGTTCGATCGAAGGTCTTTCCGGCCGTGACCGCTACGCCCGCCTTTATGACATCTGGCGGAAGGACATTGTCGGCAAAACCGATCACGTGTTCGGCAAGATGCTCGACCTCATCAATGTGGAACTCGACGTGCAGGGCAACTGGCTGCCCGAAGTGGACAACGAACGGCCGCTCGTTATCGTCGCCAATCATCCTTTCGGCATCGGAGACGGGATTGCAATTCTCGCCATGGCCGAACAACTCGGCCGGCCGTTCCGGGTTCTGATCAATGACGAGCTTTTAAAGGTGCCGGAAATTGCGCCTTATTCGCTTCCTGTCTCCTTCGAGGAAACCAAGGAAGCACTGGCGATCAACATGCAGACCCGGCACGAGGCGCTGAAGCTTCTGAAAGAAGGCGTGACGATTGTCATTTTTCCGGCAGGTGGCGTCGCGACCGCGAAGAACGGTTTTGGTGTGGCGCAAGACCTGCCTTGGAAGATTTTTGCGGCAAAGCTGGTTCAGTCGGCCAAGGCCGATGTCATTCCGATCTACTTCGAAGGCCAGAACGGACCGCTTTTCCACATCGCCAGCAAACTGTCCCTGACGCTCAGGCTGTCGCTGCTGATCCGCGAGTTCAAGCGGCTTTCGGGCAGCGCGATTCGGGCGCGGGTCGGGGTGATGATGACCTGGGAAGAGCTTTCGGGCATCAAGGAGCGCAAGGATCTTCTGTCGATCCTGTATCATGCCGTATTTTCGATGCGCCCGGTCAAGCGTTCGCGTCTCGCCAAATTCCAGCGGAGGCGTCCGGCCGCACAAGAGGCTGTCGGCAAAGAAGCTGCCTGATTCCTAATCCAGATCGGTCTGTATCCACCGGGTCGAGTGGTGGACGTCTATCGTCTGTAGTCGTCCGGGGCCAAGATTTTCGAAACGGTGGGGCACGCCGGCAGGGCCTAGAACGGCTTCTCCGGCTTCCGCTTCGATCACGGCATCACCAACGAAAAAGCGTGCCCGGCCCTCGATGATGACGAAGGTTTCGTCATAGGGATGGACGTGCAGACCTGGGCCTTTTCCCGGCGTGTCATTACCATAGGCAAGAACGGTGACCGGTCCGTTGATCACCTCGCCGAACAGTGAACCGCGCCACGCGCCGTCTGCCTTCGGATCGAAAACCACGCCCTTGGCTGCGGGACGACCATCAGGCCTGACGGTCTCGGGGTCGAAATCTCTGCGCGTCACCATTCACCTCCATGAGATACTGTCGCTTTAGATCTGCCGCTCGAAAAAAAACGCATGCGCGTGGTCGGCCAGTTTAGGCGCCGCATGTATATCATATAGTTTTGCAATATAAGCCGGCTCAAGCGGCGGAGAGTGCGCTTGTGTTGGCATATGCTCTGGCCGGCGGCGAGAGACAGTATCAGTCCTGCGGCTCGACCGCGGCCGTTTCGCCGGAATTGCGCGGATTGCGCATCAGCACCTCGACATCGGCGTTGCGGCCGGCCTTGACGCTGAATTCGCGCTGGTAGGTCTTGTCCTTGTTGCGGGCGACAGCCAGATAATCCCCCTCCGACAGGACCATGGTCGAAAAGGCGCTGACGCTTTCATTAACGACGTCGCCCGCTGCCGTCAGCACGGACCAGGCCGTATCTGCAATCGCTTCGCCGCCAGCTTGCGAGACCAGCTTGAGGGTGATCTGAGCCGCCTTGTGCTGCAGCACCGCCTGGGTCAGCTTGCCGGCCTCGACCTGGATATCGGCACGCACGACGGCGTTGATGTCGCCATAATCGGAAACGATGTGATAGGTGCCGGCATTCAGGCGCACGATGGTGTTCGGCTTGACGTCCGACATGACCAGCGCGCGGTCGCCATTTTCGCGAACCTCCGAGGAATAAACGGAAAAGCTGAGCTGACTCGGGGGGATGCGCTGGTCAGTGCCGGCGACCGCATTCAAGACGAAACCGCCCGCATCGAGCACGAGTGTCTGTTCGGAGACATTGCCTTCGGCCGGAACCGTAACCTTCTTTGTGATGCCGGCTCGGCCGAAGGCGACGTTGACGAAATAGTCGCCAGGCGCCAGCTGGAAATCGGCGGAGCCCCCATCCGAGCTTGCCACCAGCGGTAACTTCCCATCTTCACCGGCGATCGGGCTGAACACCCGCCAGGCCAGACCATCCTGCATCACTTCGCCGTTATTCGTCAGCTTGGCGCTGAAACGTACGTCCTTGGCAACGGCGCTCTGGGGCAGGATCGAGGATGGCGAAAAAGCGTTGAGCTTCGGCATCTTGGCGGAACTGTCGAGCTGCCGGAAGGTCTTGAACGCATCGCTTTCCTGGGCAAGACTCGCTCCTGCCGCGAGAAGCAGGAATGCTTCTGCAAAGATTACAAGGCGAGCAAGGGAGGTGCCTGACATTCGATGACCGGTTGACTCTTGTTTTGTGACTGGCCACTTGAAGACTATGGGAAAGGCAAATTCAAGGCCTCATTCTACCACACCCCACGGAATAGATTACCACAGCCCCGGGCGTACCCACCAAATGGAAGTTTCCGACATGACCAATGACGTAAAGCTGATCGACTACCTGCGTGAACGCCACTCGACGCCGGTTGCACAGATCAAGGGGCCGGCTCCGGATGCGGCGGAACTGAATGATATTCTCACGTCAGCCGTGCGCGTGCCTGACCATGGAAAGATCGCGCCCTGGCGGCTTGTCGTCTATCGCGGTGATGCCTGCGTCTCGCTTGGCGAGACCTTTCTTGAAATCGCATCGCAACAGAACGGTGAAATGACCGATGCAGCGAAAGAGGCCGAGCGCGTGCGTTTTTCCCGTGCGCCGCTGGTTGTCGGTGTGATCAGCACGGCAGCGCCGCATGTCAAAATTCCGGAATGGGAGCAGGTCCTGTCGGCGGGCGCCGTGTGCCTCAACATGCTGATGGCCTGCGAAGCACGCGGCTATGTCGCCAACTGGCGCACCGAATGGATCGCCTATGACGAGAAAGCTCTCAAGGCGCTCGGTGTCAGGGAAGGCGAGAAGGTCGCCGGCTTCATCCATATCGGTTCCAGCGATTTTCCGACGCCGGACCGGCCACGCCCGCAGCTTGCCGA
This sequence comes from Pseudomonadota bacterium, assembly GCA_023451735.1. Taxonomy (GTDB): domain Bacteria; phylum Pseudomonadota; class Alphaproteobacteria; order Rhizobiales; family Rhizobiaceae; genus Neorhizobium. The sequence goes on from JAEXYH010000082.1 coordinate 28,409, forward strand.
CATCGTTACCTATGCCTGAGGCGGCGCATTGATGTTTTATCGCACGGATACCAATGATCACGGCATGGCTCACGATCCCTTCAAGGCGATCGTCGCGCCACGGCCGATCGGCTGGATCGGCACGAAGGGCAGGGACGGGTCGTTCAACCTCTCTCCCTATTCCTTTTTCAACATCGTGTCGGACACGCCGAAACTGGTAATGTTCTCGTCTTCCGGGCGAAAGCACAGTTTGAGAAATGCCGAGGAGACGGGCGTGTTCACCGCGAGCCTGGCGAGCCGGCATCTCGCCGATCACGTCAACGCGTCCTCGGCGCCGGTCGATTACGGCGTGAACGAGTTCGAACTTGCCGGCCTGACGGCCGCGATGGGGCAGGTGGTCGATGCGCCTTACGTGACGGAAGCCTATACCGCGTTGGAATGCCGCCTGACCGAGATCATCCAGCCGAAGGGGCTTGATGGCGAGAAATCGGAGTCCTTCATGGTCTTCGGCGAAGTTGTCGGCATCCATATCAGCGAGGAGATTATTCGCGACGGGCGAATCGCCATGGATCTCGCACGGCCGATCGGCCGGATGGGATACATGGACTATGCCGACGGCGGTACGGACGTGTTCCAGCTTAAGCGTCCGGGCCGATAAGACCGCCGCGGATGTCGGGTTAATAAACGTGGTGAACCAATATTAACCTTTTCAAATTAGCGTTCGGTCAGTCGGGCCGTTGAGGAACCGGCCAGATTTCCGAGGCGCATTGTGATCGTACAGGCATTTCTACGTTGGGCTGAAACGGCTAGGACCGGCGATCGGGCAAGAGCAGCGCGTGCGCTGGCAAGCGCATTTATCCAGTCGGACCTCGGGCCTGAGGAACATCGTGCCGCCCTGATGGCGATGACCTACCTTCTGGACGATCCTTCCCCGAAGGTGCGGCTGGCGCTGGCCGAAACTCTGATCTCTTCGAAGGATGCGCCGCGTGCGATCATCATGTCGCTTGCGGAAGACCAGCCGGAAATCGCCTGCACGGTAATCGCCTGTTCGCCTGTCCTGCGGGACGCCGATCTGGTGGAACTTGCCGGTAGAGGCGATTCGCTCACGCGCTCTCTCGTCGCGGCACGCCCTTGCCTTGGGTACAGCGCGGCGGCTGCGGTTGCCGAGGTGGGCGATGGGGCAGAGATCATCCTTCTTCTGGAAAACGAGACAGCGTCGATCAGTCGTATTTCGCTGCGCCGCATGGCAGAGCGTTTCGGTCATCTCGCGGATGTGCGGCAGCTGCTGCTCGAGCGCGGCAATCTTCCGGCCGACGCGCGGCACATGCTGGTCGCGCATGTGGCCACGGCACTCGCCGATTCGGATCTCGTCACACGGACGATCGGCGCCAAACGGGTCGACATCGTTACACGAGAAGCCAGTGACGAGGCCGTCGTTGCCATTGCAGGATCGATTTCACAGGACGAGATTCCTGCGCTGGTTGAGCATCTGAAGACGAGCGGGCGGTTGACGCCGGCGCTTCTTATCCACGTGCTATGCAGCGGCAAGGTCGATTTCTTTGCGTCTGCGATGGTGTCGCTCGTTACCCTTGAAGAGCGTCGGGTTCGCGCCATTCTCGCCACCGGCAGGATCCATGCTGTCCGGGCGCTGTTCGAAGCGGCGGGAATAGGGCGGGACATCGTTGCCGTCTTCGTCGAAGCGGTGTTTCTCTGGCGTCGCGCTGCGGCCGACGGCGGGCTCGATACCTGCTATCTCGCGCTTCTCGAGCATTTCGAAGCGTCGCGTGGAGACGGTGGCTCTATCGGGCAGTTGCTTGATATGGTCGATCTTTTGCATCGCGGCGAGATGCGCCGCAATGCGCGGTCCTACGCTGCGGACGTTTCGCTGGTCGCCTGAGCGCCACGTGAACCCCACGGGGCAATATCGCGCGATAGTCTTCAGCGATCGAATTTGCGGGCGACCCAGGAATAACCGCCCTCTACAAGGCGTACCGGTTTTGTCATCAGCGTTTTGACGCCTTCGGTCGTGGGCAGTACGTTCTTCACCCGCTGGATGGCGCGTCCTGCCAGCGTCTCTGCCTCTTCCGCGGTCACTTCGGCGACCTGAGCAGTTTCCACGTTCGCGTTTGCCGAGGCGGCGTCAGGGCCGGTTTCGGCCGTTTGCTGTGCCGGAGCGGACGAAGGGCGTGTGACGGGGACCGGTCCGACATTCGGCACGCCTGCAACTTCCGGATCCTGGCAGACGGAGATCAGGACCGGATAGGGCTGGTTTGCATAGGTCGGCAGATGGTCTTCCGAGACGGCATCGCACATGGCGACCGTTGGCCAGCGCTGCTCTGCCGTTGCGATGTAATGGCAGTCGGTCCCGCTGTCGTTACAGCCGAGGATGGTCATGACAACAAGGGCAGCGTTCATTGCGATCTCCAACAGGTTCGACTGACCTTATGGCGACGATCATGGCTCGATGAAGGCTGGCTTGTGCCGATGCGACGTTAAGGGCCGGAAGCCTTGCGTACTGCCGGCGGATCTTCCTCGGTGAGCACCGCTTCGGGATCGGATGGCTGCTCGGCCTCCGTTACATCCGCGATCTTTACTTCACGAATCCATTCGCGCCAGATCGATACGACAAGCGCCATGAGAACGGGTCCGATAAACAGGCCGAGAAAGCCCATCGTCTTGACGCCGCCGACCAGGCCGAAAAAGGTCGGCAGGAAGGGCAGCTTGATTGGCCCGCCGACAAGGCGGGGCCTGAGTGTCTTGTCGACGATGAAGAGTTCGACGCTGCCCCAGACGAACAGGCCGACGCCGGCAACATAGGAGCCATTGGCGACGAGATAGGCTGATACAAGGGTGAAGGACAGCGGCGCGCCGCCCGGAATGAGAGCCATGATGCCGGTCAGTACGCCGAAGGTAACGGGCGAGGGAACGCCCGCTATCCAGTAGGCTATTCCGAGAACGATGCCTTCGCCGATGGCGATCAGGGTCATGCCAGTGACGGTGGAGCTTATCGTGGCGGGCACGACGCGGGAGATGCGTTCCCAGCGGTTCGGAAATATCCGCTCACCTAAAAGGTCGATCTGGGTGCTGAAGGAGGCGCCGTCACGATAGACGAAAAACAGTGCAATCAGCATGAACAGCAGCGTCAACATGATGTGGAAGGCGCTGTTTCCTGCCACTAGCACGCCATGATAGATCGCGCCGATATTGGCGCCGCTGACCAGTTGCGCCAGCTCTCCGACCGCGCCCGGCGCTCCGATATGACGGGTCCATTGGGTCCCGAGCCACTCGCCGGCAAACGGCAGGCCAGTGATCCAGACCGGAGGAGGAGCGCCGTTGCGGTTGACTTCCACTGCCCAGCGGAACCACTCGGCGATTTCGCGCGCCGCATAGGATGCGCCGATACTGATCGGGATGACGATGAAGAGGACGATGAAGATGATCGCCAGCGTCGCGCCGATCGTGGTGTTGCCGCCAACATGGGCCAGCAGGCGGCGGTAAAGCGGCCAGCTGGCGAAACCGATGACCAGTGCCGCAAGAACCGGAACCATGAAGCCGTGAAAAAAATAGATGGCAGCAGCTGCAACAATAATGAGTAACCAGCGCGCGGCCGAAATCGGCGAGATCAGGGCAATCCTGTTCGGACTGACGGGGCCAAGCCAGCGCGGCTCTGTGCTGCCTTTTCGATTGCTGCTGCGGTTCACCATAAATTCCTGTCTAAAGCTGGCTCCTATATGGCCAGCGGAGATCTTGAAAACAAGCTTCGCACCGATTCATTAAAACGCTACTTCATTACTTGCGGTAACGTGCAGATGCGATAGAAATATGAAATTGCCAATTGGCGATGCCGCTCCATTTAACACGGGCATGTTTTAAACAGCTTGCGGGTCTTCGATAGGCGCGCCGGATAACAGGAGCGATGTGTGCCACTGGCAAGACGGGAGCTTCAAGGGAAAATTGATGCGTCAGACTGAAGCGGTCAACCTTACCAACTGCGACCGTGAACCTATCCATATCCCCGGTTCCATTCAGCCGCATGGCTGCCTGATGGTCTGTGATGGCGTCGGCTCCGTCATCCTGCAGCATTCTGCCAACCTTGGCGAGATGCTGGGGATCGCCGGCCCGGTTATCGGCGAAAGACTGGAGACAGTCCTGGGCGGTGACGTTGCCCACACGTTGAGAAATGCGCTCGCGACATCCGACGATCCCGCCCGACCGGCCCTGCGCCATGCGCTTCGCCTTGCTTCAGGCCCGGTCATGGATATTGCGCTTCACCGAAACGGTGAAAAGGTAATCCTAGAATTCGAGCCCGCTTCGACTGAAACGGATCAGCCGCTTGAAGTCGCCCGCATGCTGATCAGCCGGATCCGCAACGTCTCCAGCCTCGACCGACTGGTGCAGAGCGCGACGCGCCTGATGTATGCGATGCTGGGCTATGATCGCGTCATGGTCTACCGTTTCGAGCAGGACGGTTCCGGCAAGGTCATCAGCGAATACAAAAGACGCGATCTGGAAAGCTTTCGAGGGCAGTATTTTCCGGCCGGCGACATTCCGGTCCAGGCGCGGGCGCTTTACATCAAGAATACGATCCGGGTGATCGGTGACGCCGACTATCAGCGCGTGCCGGTCGTTCCCGAACTGGACGGAGACAACCAGCCGCTCGATCTGTCCTTTGCTCACTTGAGGAGCGTTTCGCCGATCCACTGCGAATATCTGCGCAACATGGGTGTCGGCGCCTCCATGTCGGTCTCGATCGTGCTCGATGGCGAGCTCTGGGGACTGATCGCCTGCCATCACTATTCGCCGAAAATTCTTTCCATGCCCCAACGGGTAGCGGCGGAAACCTTCGGTGAGTTCTTTTCGCTGCATCTGTCGGCGCTACGGCAGAAGGAACTGCACGAGACTGCGAATGTTGCCCGGCGTTCGCTGGACAGGTTCCTGCAGGAAGCCTCGCATCATCGCGACATCAGCGTGTTGCTGCGCAGTTCGCTGGACGCTTTTTCGACCATGATGCCCTGTGACGGTGTCGGCTTGTGGCTCGACGGCGTCTGGAGCAGCCATGGAAATGCACCTCCGCTCGACATGATCGGCGAGCTTGCGGACGAGATCGGCGGGCTGACTGGTGGAAAAGTCTGGTCGACGTTCCAGCTGTCGCAATCCCTGCCGCAGTCACGGATTTCGCCGGACGACGCCTGCGGCGTGCTCGCCATTCCGCTTTCGCAGAGGCCGAGAGACTATCTTTTCTTCTTCCGCAAGGAAGTGGTGCAGACGCTGGACTGGGCCGGTAATCCCGACAAGTCCTATACGACCGGCCCGATGGGCGACCGGCTGACCCCGCGCAAGAGCTTTGCCATCTGGAAGGAAACCGTCAGACTGCAGGCTCAGCCCTGGACAGATAGCGAACGGGAGATCGGCGAAGCCATTCGCGCGGTTCTGGTCGAGATCGTCCTGCATCACAACGAAATGCTCGCCGACGAGCGTGGCAAGGCGGATGTGCGGCAGCGGATGCTCAACGAGGAGCTCAATCACCGGGTCAAGAACATCCTGTCGATTATCAAGGCGCTGGTCGGCCATCCGGTCGAGAGCGGACGCAGCCTCGGCGATTATGTCGGCTCGCTGAAGGGCCGCATCCAGGCGCTGGCTTTCGCGCATGACCAGGTGGTGCGCGGCGGCGACGGAGGGGCGCTTCTGGAACTGCTGGAGGCCGAATTGCGGCCTTACATGGAAGGCACGCGTTCCGTGGCGCTGGAAGGTCCGCGCGTCTGGCTGGACAGCCGGGCGTTCTCGGTCATGGCGCTGGTTCTGCACGAGATGTCGACCAATGCTGCCAAATACGGTTCGCTATCGGTTCCGGGCGGCAGGCTTGATGTTCGCTGGACGCGGCTCGAATCGGGAGCCTGCGAGCTGAGCTGGGTCGAAAGCGGCGGCCCGGCTGTGACGGCGCCGAGCCGGAGCGGATTTGGCAGCGTGCTGATCGGGCGTAGCATCCCCTACGAACTCGATGGCGAGGCGAAGGTGAACTATCCCGAAACCGGCATCGAAGCGCGTTTCCTCGTACCGTCAAAACACCTGCATGGCGATGATGATGTCACCACCGTTCGGATCGGAGACGTCGAGGGTGCCGAGGTCGAAAGGCTTGAGACGCCCCATCTGGCGGAAAAGGAATTTTTGCTGGTCGAGGACCAGATGCTGATTGCCGCGGATGTCGAATCCATGCTCGCGGAACACGGGATCAACAAGGTGACGACGGCACCATCGGTTTCCGAAGCGTTGCGCAGACTCAAGGGCTTTACCCCGGATGTCGCCATCCTCGACGTCAATCTCGGATCCGGCACATCGCTTCCGATCGCCGAGGAGCTGGTTCGGCGTGGCGTGCCGTTCGTTTTCGCCACCGGATACAGCGACCGGTCGATCATCCCGGCCAATCTGACGGCACCGATCGTCCGCAAGCCCTATGAAGCGGAGGCTCTGATCTCCGCTGTCACCAAGCTGCTCGAAACGCGCTAGAGAGTGATTACGGCCAAGGGGGCGGGGCGAGCGAAATCGTCCTGCGCGGCAATCATGTTGAGTTCGCGGCGGCCGGCTTCAAGTGTCTTTTCGAACAGCGCGAAGATGCTGGACGCGGTTTTCGACAGCGCCTGATCGAGCGGCGCGCCGGACAGGATGTGGCCGAGAAACAGAGCCGATGTGCAGTCTCCAGCGCCATTCGGCGCAGGGTCGAAGTGAAGGCGCGGCGTCGTGGCGAGAAACTGCTCGCCCGATTTCGACGATGCCAGCATCTGGATTTCGTCGTCGCGGGTGCCGTCATGAATGAGCGAGGTAAGG
>JAEXYH010000029.1 GCA_023451735.1 Pseudomonadota bacterium
GGCAGACCATTTTCTGCGCGGCCCCGGATGATCCGCTTGCATAAGGGCGGCTCACCCGATCACCGGTCCCGCCTCGCCGGTTATGCGGACCGGTGTAGCCGAAGCGGAACGGCGCCATTGTAGGCACGGGTTGGGAATGCGGGGATGGAAATTCATCTAAAGCATTGGAACTGTTTGAGCGAGAAGCAAAACCGTCCCACAGGAGACGCGTGGCCATCGGCCTTATCGGGCTCGGCACATCGATCCTGATCGATTACATGACGGCCGGTTTCCACAAGCTCATGGCTGCCGACTGCCATGATCGAGAGGCATGATGGACAGGCAAGCCTGCCGCTTATTCGGACTTGAGCAATCGGAACGGGATGCCTTGCTGTTCAAGCAACCTCGTCGCCCATCGGTCAAACGAGACAAAGGTATCACCACCAAGCCATCGGCTGTCCAATGCTATCACGCCGTCGGTGAAATCTCCGCCGGCGTCGAGAACCGCCAAAATCGCTTCGATAACATCCTTACAGAACCTGACCTGACCACGCGTTGTCACCGTCAAGGTCGCCATGATCTGGCTCCGAATTACCGAGAAAGGTATGCAGATCTGCATCACCTTCAAGACACACGGAGATAGGGTGCTGAGCCACTAACGAGACGCGACCGGCAGCTAGAACTCGACCACCTTGCCGCCTTCCAGCGTGACGCGGCGGTCCATGCGGGCGGCGAGGTCGTGGTTGTGGGTGGCGATCAGGGCGGCAAGGCCGGACTGACGCACCAGCGCTTCCAGCGCATCAAAAACGTAGGATGCGGTTTTCGGGTCGAGATTGCCGGTCGGCTCATCGGCCAGAAGCACGCGCGGCGCATTGGCGACCGCACGGGCGATCGCGACACGCTGCTGTTCACCGCCGGAGAGTTCCGCGGGGCGGTGCTCTGCGCGATGGCCGATGCGCATGTAATCGAGAAGCTGGGCCGCCCTCTCCTTCGCCTCAGCCTTCGGCAAGCCGCCGATCAGCTGCGGCATCATGATATTCTCGATTGCCGAGAATTCCGGCAGGAGATGGTGGAACTGATAGACGAAGCCGATTTCCGACCGACGGATGGCGGTGCGCTGGTCGTCCGGCAGATCATTGCAGGATCGGCCGCCGATAAACACTTCTCCGGCGTCCGGATGTTCGAGCAGGCCTGCCAGATGCAGGAGCGTCGACTTGCCGGTGCCGGAGGGGGCGACAAGCGCGACGATCTCGCCGGTCTTCAGTTCGAAATCGGCACCTTTCAGGATCGAGAGCGTCGTTTCTCCCTGGCCATAATGGCGTTCGACATTGGCAAGCTTCAGTACGGATTTGCGAGGTGTCATGAGATACCGGGATCCTATTCGTAGCGAAGCGCCTGGACAGGATCGAGCCTGGAGGCTCGCCATGCCGGGAAAATGGTGGCGATGAAAGACAGCGTCAGTGCCATGGTGACGACGGAAACGGTTTCGCTGACGCTCATTTCAGCGGGCAGTTCGCTCAGGAAATAGAGTTCCGGGTTGAACAACACGGTGCCGGAGAGCCAGGAGAAGAACTGGCGGATGGTTTCGATGTTGAGACAAACGACGACACCGAGTGCGACACCCGCAAGCGTGCCGACAAGACCGATCGCGGCCCCTGTCATGAAGAAGATGCGCATGATTGCGCCGGAGCTTGCTCCCATCGTGCGCAGGATGGCGATATCGGACCCCTTGTCCTTCACCAGCATGATGAGGCCGGAAATGATGTTCAAGGCCGCGACGAGCACGATCAGCGTCAGGATCATGAACATGACGTTCCGTTCGACCTGAAGGGCGGAGAAAAAGGTCTGGTTGCGCTGGCGCCAGTCGGTGATGAAGATCTGCCGTCCGGCAGCCTCTTCGATCTTCGGCCGCAGCTGATCGACGGCTTCAGGATCGTTGATGAACAGCTCGATCGACTGGACGATGCCTTCCGCGTTGAAATAAAGCTGCGCTTCCTCCAGCGGCATATACATCATCGTCGCGTCATATTCCGACATGCCGATCTCGAAGATACCGGAAATCGGATAGGATTTGACGCGCGGATTAACGCCCATCGGCGTCACGTCGCCTTCCGCCGACATCAGCGTGATCTGGTCGCCGGCATTAAGCCCGAGCTGCGCCGCGAGCCTGGAGCCGACGAGAACGCCCTGCCCCGAGGCAAAACCGACGATATCGCCCTGCTTGATATTACCCGCAACTTCGGTGAGCTTTTCCAGATCCTCGGCACGAACGCCGCGGACCAGGGCGCCCGATCCGGCGCCGCCGCGGCCCGAAGCCAAAGTCTGGCCTTCGACCATCGGCAGGGCAATCCTGACACCCGGCACGGCCGAGAATTTCTTCGTCAATTCGGCATAGTCATTCAGCGGGGTATCCACCGGCTGGACGATCATGTGACCGTTGATGCCGAGGATGCGTGAGATAAGCTCTGTGCGGAAACCGTTCATAACCGCCATGACGATGATGAGGGTGGCGACCCCCAGCATGATGCCGATGAAGGAAAAACCGGCAATCACCGAGATATAGGCTTCCTTGCGGCGCGAGCGCAAATAACGCCAGGCGACCATGCGCTCGAAGCCCGAAAAGGCGCCGGCGCTCGGAACCTTTTCCACCTTCTGCTTTTCCTCAACCGCCGCGGCATTTGCCATTCACGTTTCCTCGTCTTGATCGGTGCCGGCTGAGGTCGCTTCGACCTCAGCCTCACCAAATGCTGTCATCCGGCCGGAAACCCGAACGGCAGTGTTATTAGCCGGTTACCCGGTTCAGTGCGGCCTCGAGCGTCATCACGTCACGGGCACCGGTCTTGCGATCCTTGACTTCGACCTCGCCGACGGCTGCAGAGCGCGGGCCGACGATGATCTGTACCGGAACGCCGATCAGATCCGCAGTGGCGAACTTGGTGCCGGCGCGATCGTCGGTGTCGTCGTAGAGCACGTCCTTGCCGGCCTTCTGCAGCGATGCGTAGAGCTTTTCCGAAAGATCGTCACAGGCGGCATCACCCGGCTTCATGTTGATCACCACGACATCGAAGGGTGCGACCGATTCGGGCCAGATGATGCCGTTTTCATCATGCGAGGCTTCGATGATGGCGGGAACAAGGCGTGTCGGGCCGATACCATAGGATCCCATGTGGACAGGATGTTCCTTCCCGTCCGGTCCCTGTACCTTGGCGCCCATCGGTTCAGAATATTTGGTGCCGAAATAGAAGATATGGCCGACTTCGATGCCGCGGGCGGACAGGCGGTCACCTTCCGGGATGGCGTTGAAGGCTGCCTCATCGTGCATTTCCGAGGTCGCGGCATAGACCGAGGTCCACTTGTCGAAGATCGACTGCAGGCCTGCGACATCATCGAAATCGGTGTTTTCGGCGGGAATTTCGAAATCGGTGAAGGCCTTGTGGCTGAAAACTTCAGACTCGCCGGTATCGGCCAGGATGATGAACTCATGGCTGTGATTGCCGCCGATCGGACCGGTATCGGCGCGCATCGGGATGGCGCGCATGCCGAGCCGCGCGAAGGTGCGCAAGTAGGCGACGAACATCTTGTTATAGGAATGAATGGCGTCTTCGCGGGTCAGGTCGAAGGAATAGGCGTCCTTCATCAGGAATTCGCGCGAACGCATGGTGCCGAAACGCGGACGGATCTCGTCACGGAACTTCAGCTGGATATGATAGAGGTTGAGTGGCAGGTTCTTGTAGGACTTGATGTAGGACCGGAAGATATCGGTGACCATTTCCTCATTGGTCGGGCCGTAGAGCATCGGCCGTTCCTGGCGGTCCTTGATGCGCAGCATTTCCTTGCCATAGGCTTCGTAACGGCCGCTTTCCTGCCAGAGTTCGGCCGACTGCAGCGTCGGCATCAGAAGCTCGACGGCGCCGGCGCGGTTCTGTTCTTCACGGATGATGGCGTTCACCTTGTCCAGCACCTTCTTGCCGAGCGGCAGCCAGGAATAGATGCCCTGGCTCTGCTGGCGGACCATACCCGCGCGCAGCATCAGGCGGTGGGAGACGATTTCCGCTTCCTTGGGATTTTCCTTCAGGATGGGCATAAAATAGCGGGACAGGCGCATGGTGATTTCCGAACGTTGCTTGGCCCCCCGCATCACGCAGGAATCGGCCGATTTGAAGACCATTTGCGTGGCTTATTACCGGTTCCCAGACGCCAAGGAAACCCGGCCTTCAGCGAAAAGGTAGTGGATGACCGCGACGGCAAATCAGGCACAGCTTGCGAAAAATGTGATTTTGATGAAGGCAGGGGTGCGACAAATGCGCCAAGGGCAATTTTTTCCACACCTGTCACAAAAATACAAAAAAAGAGGATGACAAAGCCCAACCTATGAGCTAGTTTCAGCCCATAAAACAGGCATGAAGTTCAAATTCTTGCCAATCGCGGTAAAGTCTTGGGAGGATCAGATCTTAGGCGCGCTTGACGCTGCCCCGGAAACGGTTAGGATCACGCGAAACTAAAAAACAAGGCTTCAACGCCTTGTTTTTTTTTGGCTTTTGGTCGCCTGAAATGACAAAATCCCCCCGTTTTTGCAGACTTTGCGAGCATTCCCGCCTGAACGCATCTATTGCGGGAAGCGCGGCACGATGTTCGGGATGCTGCCTATGCCGAAGCCGAAATAAACTGACGCAAGATGGTAGGCGAGATAGATCGACGCAGAGATCAGCGTGGTCAGAAGGATCACCTTGCCGCCCCTGAATTTCGCCGGGGCACTTTCCACCGTTCCGAGCGTCACCTCACCCTCCTCGCGCTGACTGCGGTAACCGAGCGGGAGGACGATGAAGAGGACCGTCCACCAGAGGATGAAGTAGATCGCGGCGCTCGTCAGGACTGGCATGGGCTGTCTCCATCATTTCGTCCGGTCACGAGACCAGGCGTTCGGGGCGGCTGACAAAATGATTCCGAAGATCGCGCAGAGTCATTGATTTTGTTTGTCATAACCCGCCTCACTCAAACTTCTTCCAACTCGATCAACGTGCCGTTGAAGTCTTTGGGGTGAAGGAAAAGGACCGGCTTTCCGTGAGCGCCGATTTTCGGCGCTCCATCACCGAGAATGCGCGCGCCGGCCGATTTCAGCTTTTCGGCGGCAGCAGCGATATTCGGCGTTTCGTAGCAGATGTGGTGGATGCCACCTGCAGGATTGCGTTCGAGGAAGGCGGCGATCGGGGACGTGTCATCGAGCGGTTCGAGGAGTTCGATCTTGGTATTGGGAAGCTCTACGAAGACCACTGTGACGCCGTGTTCGGGCAGTGATTGCGGGACGGAGATTTTTGCGCCGAGCGTATCGCGATAGATCGCGGCCGCTTCGTCCAGGATCGGGACGGCGATGGCGATGTGGTTGACGCGGCCGAGCATGTGTTCCTCCCTCTTTCAGGCGCCTGCTTTCAACAGGCAACCGCCCCTCATCCGCCTGCTGGCACCTTCTCCCCGTAAACGATCTGGAGCACGACGCCCGGCTTGACGTCGCGCCGGCGGGGAGCCGGGTGGCGGGACTTGCACCTTGGTCGCCATACCCGCAAACGTCTCAATCGCCCGATGGCAGGTTAAATATCTGACGGCTAACGATTTTGAGGCTTCGATCCGGCTGTATTCTGTAGCGTTCAACAACTCGGTTACCGAAACTATTGTAAAACTCATGATCGAAGCTGCTGCCGACGGGCGCTTTGGTAAGACGGCTTCTAGGTTGACCGCCGTATGTGATGCTACCCGAGATTGGCGCGATGTCGGATCCGTAATCGCGTGCGACCAATTCGGGATCGGCAGTAGCACTGCAGGCCGTAAGCGTTGCAACGGCCAAGGAAATCAACGTTTTTCTCATCGCGGTCATCTCATCCCTGGATGCTGACGGGGCAAAGAACGTCTGTCGAAGTTCCATTATGACCGACGCCCATGACCGAGTGAAGCGCTAAAGCATATCGCGATCCTGCGGATTTGCTCGCGGAGCTTTAGGTGCTTGTTTTATCGCATGTCTGTTGCGCAAAACCGCTGCACACTTTTGCGCAACAGACTCTATATACGCGCGCCGGGAAGGTACGACCGCCACCGCGTTGACATCCCTCTGCGGAGAGGGGAGTGCAGCTCCCTGCACTCCGAGTGAGAGGCAAGCTCCCTACTGAACCCTCGTGACGAACACCGTCACGATCGGTTTCTTGCCCCAGGCGATGTTGGCTGCGGAGCGGACGGCGCGGCGGACAGACTCGCGGACTGTGTCGAGATCCTTGCGCCGGGTGCGCGGAATGCTTTCGACGGCGCCGAGCACGGCATCGTAGAGACCGTCATCCATGTCCTCGCCCTCATCGTCGAATTCCGGCAGGCCGAAGGAAACGAGAGCCGGGTCGGCGAGGAACTCATACCGCTGGTCGAGCAGGATGTTGACCGAGACATGGCCGACATAGGAGAGCTTGCGGCGATCGCTGATGCCCATCTCGTCCATGTCACCGATCAGCTTGCCATCCTTGTAGATGCGGCCGAAGGGGGCGTCATCGATGACTTCCGCCGGGCCTGGCGCGAGGCGCAGGATGTTGCCGTTACGGACGCGCGGGATGGTCGCGATGCCGGCGGATGCGCCGAGTTCGGCCTGGGCCGTCAGGTGGGCCGCCTCGCCGTGAACGGGGACGAGGATCTGCGGACGGGTCCATTCGTACATTTTCAGAAGCTCGTTGCGGCGCGGGTGGCCGGAAACGTGGACCAGTGCGTCGGAATCGGTGACGATCCTGATGCCCTGCTCGATCAGCGCGTTCTTGATCTCGATAATCGGCTTTTCATTGCCCGGAATGGTGCGCGAAGAGAAGACGACCGTATCACCCTTGGTGAGCGCAACATGGCGCATCTCGTCGCGAGAAATCTTGGCCAGCGCCGCGCGGGATTCTCCCTGGCTGCCGGTCAGGATGACGACGACCTTGTCGCGCGGGATATAGCCGTATTCGTCTTCGGCGAGGAAGGGTTTGAGGCCTTCCATGATGCCGATGTCCTGCGCGACATTGACGACGCGCTTCAGCGACGAACCGAGCAGCAGGACCTCACGGCCGGCGGCGTTCGCAGCCTCTGCGATCGAGCGGATGCGGCCGACATTGGACGAGAAGGTGGTGACGGCCACCCTGCCCTCGGCTTCCTCGATGACCTTCTGCAGGCCGGCGGAGACTTCTTCCTCGGACGGCGACACGCCTTCGCGCAGGGCGTTGGTGCTGTCGCACATCAGGGCCAGAACACCCTCGTCGCCGATGGCGCGGAAACGGGCTTCGTCAGTCAGCGGACCGAGTGTCGGCTTGGCGTCGATTTTCCAGTCGCCGGTATGGACGACATTGCCGAGCGGCGTGCGGATGACGAGCGACATGGGCTCGGGGATCGAGTGGTTGACACCGACGGCCTCGATCTCGAACGGGCCGACATTGATGCGGTCGCCGGCCTTGAAGATGGTGATCGGGATTTCGGCGCGGTCGCCTTCGTATTTGCGCTTGGCTTCCATCATGCCGGCGGTAAAGGGCGAGGCATAGACCGGCACGTTGAGGCCCGGCCACAGATCGTTCAGCGCGCCGTAATGATCTTCGTGGGCATGGGTGATGATCATGCCCTTGAGATTGTTGCGCTGCTTGGCGAGGAAGCGGATATCGGGAAGAACTAGATCCACACCCGGAAGATCGGGACCCGGGAAGGTCACACCGCAATCGACCATGATCCACTGGCGCTTCTCAGGCGGTCCATAGCCATAGAGAGCGAGGTTCATGCCGATCTCGCCCACGCCGCCCAGCGGCAGAAACACCAGTTCGTCTTGCTTAGCCATTCTTCTTCTTATTCCGTTTTCATAAAGAATACATCACCTGCCGCGATCGGCAGGACTTGTCCACCCCCCATGTCGAGTAACAGCAGGCCGCCGTCGTCGATACCGGCAAATCTGCCCTCCAGTGACCGGTCGGGAAGATTGACGGTAATGCGCTCGCCGATGCCGCAGGCGACCTCCCGCCAGCGGCGCACGATCTCGGCCGTGCCTCTTCCCTCATCCCACACTTCCAGCGCAAGCGCCATGGATTGATAGAGATGGGCGAAAAGTTCGTCGGGGGAGATCGCCGCACCGTGATCGATGAGCCGGGTAACGCCATAGGGTGCGCTGTCTGGCATATGGCGGATATTGATGCCTATGCCGATGACCAGAGCCCTTCGGCCATCGGGAAGCGGCTCGCCTTCCAGGAGGATGCCACAGGTCTTGCGACGATCGATCAGGATGTCGTTCGGCCACTTGACCTGAAGGGCGGCATTACCCGGAGGAAGAACCTCTTTCACGGCATCATGGACTGCGACCGCGATCGCAAGCGGCAGGGACGCGACGCGCTCCATGGGCGCCGGGTCGATCAGAAGCAGGGAGGCGTAGAGATTGCCCGGCTCGGAGGTCCAGGCACGGCCGCGCCGGCCACGGCCTTCGATCTGGCGGGCGGCAGTCACCCACAACAGGCCGGGATCGCCCGCGCGGGCGCGGGCGAGACATTCAGTGTTGGTCGAGCCGATATCGCCGAAAGCGACATGACGGAAAGCTTCGAGCGAGAAGCGGCCCTTTTGCGCCGCCATCCTCAGAAGAAGGACCGTGCAGCAGCATCCGCCGCAGAACCGATCGGCCCGCCGTACAGGATGTAGGTGGTGATCAGCAGACCGGAAATGCCGAAGATGAAGCGGAGCTCACCGGGGGTGCGCTCGAACTCGCCCTTGGGCTCATCGAACCACATCAGCTTGACGATGCGCAGGTAGTAGTAGGCTGCGACGACCGACATCAGGAAGCCGATGACGGCAAGCGTGAAGAGACCTGCTTCGACGGCCGCCAGGAAGACGTAATACTTGGCGAAGAAGCCTGCGAGCGGCGGAATGCCTGCCATGGAGAACATCTGAGCCGTCAGTACCACCGCCATGAACGGCTTTCTGGCAAAGAGGCCGGCAAGCTCGTCGATCTCCTCGACATAGGTGCCGTCAGGGCGGCGCATCGACATGATGCAGGCAAAGGTGCCGAAGGACATCATCATGTAGATGAGCATGTAGAGGGCGACACCGGAGACGCCGCTTTCACTGCCCGCCGAAAGACCGACGAGCGCAAAGCCCATATGACCGATAGAGGAATAGGCCATCAGGCGCTTGATATTCTTCTGGCCGACGGCGGCGAAGGAGCCGAGGGCCATGGAGGCGATCGCCACGAAGACGATGATCTGGCGCCAGTCGCCGATAAGCGGCAGGAATGTTTCCGACGTCAGACGGATCAGAATCGCCATGGCGGCAATCTTCGGACCGGCGGCGAAGAAGGCCGTGACCGGGGTCGGAGCGCCTTCATAAACGTCCGGCGTCCACATGTGGAAGGGAACCGCGGAAATCTTGAAGCAGGCGCCGGCAAGAATGAATACCATGCCGAAGATGAGACCGAGACCACGGGTTTCCGAGGACAGCACGGTGGCGATTTCCTGGAAGCCGGTATTGCCGGTGAAGCCGTAGACCAGCGACATGCCGTAAAGCAGCATGCCCGAGGACAGCGCGCCGAGTACGAAGTATTTCAAACCCGCTTCCGTCGAGCGCAGGCTGTCGCGGTTGAATGCGGCGACGACATAGAGCGCCAGCGACATCAGCTCGAGACCGAGATAGAAGGCGATCAGGTCATTGGCCGAGATCAGCAGCAGCATGCCGAGCGTCGAGAGCACCAGCAGGACCGGATACTCGATCTTGTCGAGCTGCATGGCCTTGCCCTGAACGGCGGACATCGCGAGGGCGAAGATCGAGCCTGCGATTGCCGCGACCTTCATGAAACGCGCAAACGGATCGACGATGAAGGCACCACCGAAGGCCTCGCCATTCCCGGTAGAGACCGTGATCAGCAGGCCGACAACGGCGAGAAGCGCGATGGACAGCCCGGAGATGAGCTGGTTCGACTTTTCACCGATGAAGACGCCCATCATGAGAAGCACGAGCGCGCCGACCGCCAGGATGATTTCAGGCAGGGCAAACTGCAGACTTTGAGAGAGGAGTTCAGGAGTCATAGTCTTATCTGTCCCGTCATCAATTCGCAGCCTGAGCGGCGGTCGTCACAGCCTCGATGGCCGAATGGTAGTTGGTTACGATTCTATCGACAGTCGCTGCGGAGGCATCGAAGACCGGCGCAGGATAGATGCCGAAGAAGATGGTCACAACGATCAGCGGCCAGACGATGCAGTGCTCGCGGAAGGAGATATCCACCAGCCCCTGCATCAGCGGCGACTTTGCCTGACCGAAGATCATGCGGCGGTAGAGCCACAGCATGTAGGCGGCGGAAAGAACGACACCCGTGGTGGCAAAGAACGCCGTCCAGACACTGACACGGAAGACACCGACCGTCGCCAGGAATTCGCCGACAAAGGCGGAGGTGCCCGGCAAGCCGATGTTGGCCATGGTGAAGATCAGGAAGGCCAATGCGTATTTCGGCATGCGATGTACGAGGCCGCCGTAATCATTGACGTTACGCGTGTGGGTGCGCTCGTAGACGATACCGACGCAGAGGAACAGCGCGCCGGAGATGACGCCGTGCGACAGCATCTGGAAGATCGCACCGTGCAGGCCCTGCTGGTTGACCGCGAAGATGGCCATCGTCACGTAACCCATGTGGGCGACGGAGGAATAGGCGATCATCTTCTTGATGTCGGTCTGCATCAGCGCCACGAGCGAGGCATAGATGATGGCGATGACCGACAGCGTCAGGATCATCGGCGTGAAATAGTCCGACGCCAAGGGGAACATCGGCAGCGAGAAGCGCAGGAAGCCGTAACCGCCGAATTTCAGAAGCAGAGCCGCAAGGTCAACTGAGCCGGCCGTCGGCGCTTCCACGTGCGCGTCGGGCAGCCAGGTGTGGAACGGCCACATGGGCACCTTGACGGCAAAGGACAGGAAGAAGGCCAGGAACAGCCAATACTGCATTTCCGGTGAGAACTGGTAGGCGAGCAGGACCGGAATGGAGGTCGTACCGACTTCGGCATACATGACGAGGATGCCGACCAACATGAAGATCGAGCCGGCCAGCGTGTAGAGGAAGAACTTCATCGACGCGTAGATGCGCCGCGGTCCGCCCCAGACGCCGATGATCAGGAACATCGGGATCAAGCTCGCCTCGAAGAAGACGTAGAAGAGCACGAGGTCCATGGAGACGAAGACGCCAACGATCAGCACTTCCAGAACCAGGAAGGCGATCATGTATTCACGCGCATGCAGCGTGATCGCCTTCCAGCTGGTCAACACGCCGAACGGCATGAGGAAGGTCGCCAGCACGACGAACATGACGGACAGGCCATCGACCCCGATATGGTAGCTGATGCCCTTGCCGAGCCAGTAATACTGCTCGACCATCTGGTAGTCGGCGCTGGTGCCGTCAAAGCCGTACCAGACGACCAGCGACAGGAGGAAGGTGATGATCGTCGTGATCAGCGAGATGATCATGACGTTCTGGCGACCGTCGTCGGTGTCGTCGCGGGTGAACACCAGCAACAGCACGCCCACCATCGGGAGGAAGGTGACCGTGGAAAGAATAGGCCAATCGGTCATCAGACAGAACTCCCGAGCATCATCCAGGTAATCAGGGCAGCGACGCCAAGCAGCATCGTGAAGGCGTAGTGATAGAGGTAGCCGGTCTGCATGCGCACAACGCGGTTGGCGGTGTCAACGACCCGGGCGGCAACACCGTTCGGTCCGAAGTGGTCGATCGTACCGACATCCACCTTCTGCCAGAAGAAGCGGCCGATCGCCTTGGCGGAACGGACGAACAGGAAGTCATAAAGCTCGTCGAAATACCACTTGTTGAGCAGGAACTGGTAGAGGCCCGGCTGGGCTGCCGCGAGCTTCTTCGGCGTTTCCGGCGACTTGATGTAAAAGTACCAGGCGGTGACGAGACCGATCAGCATTGCGATGAAGGGGCTAAGCACGACCAGGAACGGCACGTGGTGGAATTCGTGCAGCAATTCGTTGTGTTCCGAGGTGAAGAGCGCGCCCTTCCAGAAGCCATCATAGGCGTCACCATAGAACATGCCCTTGAAGAGCAGGCCTGCAAGAACTGCGCCGATGGCGAGAACATAAAGCGGGACCAGCATGACATTCGGGCTCTCATGCACATGATGCATGACCTCGTGGCCCGCGCGTTCCTTGCCGAAGAAGGTGAGGAAGGCCAGACGCCAGGAATAGAAGCTGGTGAAGAGCGCCGCGACGACCAGAAGCGTGAAGGCAAAGCCCGAGACCGCCGAGTGCGAGGCATAGGATGCCTCGATGATGATGTCCTTGGAGAAGAAGCCGGCAAAACCGATCGAGGTGAACGGGATGCCGACGCCGGTCAGTGCCAGCGTGCCGATCGTCATCATCCAGAAGGTGACCGGGATGTGCTTACGCAATCCGCCCATCTTGCGCATGTCCTGTTCGCCATCGACGGCATGGATGACCGAGCCGGCGCACAGGAACAGGAGTGCCTTGAAGAAGGCGTGGGTGAAGAGATGGAAGATCGCCGCGCCATAGGCGCCGATGCCGAGTGCGACGAACATGTAGCCGAGCTGCGAGCAGGTCGAATAGGCGATGACGCGCTTGATGTCGTTCTGCACGAGGCCGACGGTTGCCGCGAAGAAGGCGGTGATCGCACCGACGATGGTGACGACGGTGAGCGCATCCGGCGACAGTTCGAACAGCGGCGACATGCGGGCGACGAGGAAGACACCGGCGGTGACCATGGTTGCGGCATGGATGAGAGCCGAGACCGGTGTCGGGCCTTCCATGGCGTCCGGCAACCAGGTGTGAAGCAGGAACTGCGCCGACTTGCCCATCGCGCCCATGAAGAGCAAGAGGCAGGCAGCGGTGAGCGCGCCTTCGCGGGTCAGCTGCAGGAACCACACGTCAAAGACGATGCGGCCGGCTTCCGGCGAGCCTTCGGCCGGCAGATAGGAACCGGCATTGGCGAAGATCGTTTCGAAATTGATCGAGCCGAACATGACGAAGACGGCGGCGATGCCGAGCATGAAGCCGAAGTCACCGACGCGGTTGACGATGAAGGCCTTCATCGCGGCAGCGTTTGCTGACGGGCGGTCATACCAGAAGCCGATCAGCAGATAGGATGCCAGACCGACGCCTTCCCAGCCGAAGAACATCTGCAGCAGGTTATCCGACGTGATGAGCATCAGCATCGTGAAGGTGAAGAGCGAAAGATAGGCGAAGAAGCGCGGACGGTGCGGGTCGTGGTGCATGTAACCGATCGAATAGACATGCACGAGGAAGGACACCGTGTTGACGACGACGAACATGACGGCCGTCAGCGTATCGATACGCAGCGCCCAGAAGACGTCGATGTTGCCGGACTGGATCCAGCGCAGGACCTCGACGCTCATGGTTTCCTGGGAACCGAGCGCTACCTGGAAGAAGACGATCCAGGACAGGACGACGACGATCGCCATCAGGCCGCAGGTGACGAATTCCGAGGCCTTGGCGCCGATCTGGCGGCCGAACAGGCCGGCGATCAGGAAGCCGACCAGAGGAAGGAAGACGATAAGCTTGTAGATCATGACCCGATCAGCCCTTCATCACATTGACGTCGTCGACGGCGATCGAGCCGCGGTTGCGGTAGAAGACGACAAGAATTGCAAGACCGATGGCGGCTTCCGCAGCCGCGACGGTCAGAATGAACAAAGCAAAAACCTGGCCGACGATGTCGTTCAGGAACGACGAGAAGGCGACCATGTTGATATTGACCGCGAGCAGGATGAGCTCGATCGACATCAGGATGATGATGACGTTCTTGCGGTTCAGAAAGATCCCGAAAACGCCGAGCGTGAAGAGGATGGCGCTGACCGTGAGGTAGTGGGAAAGACCGATTTCCATTTTACTGTTCCTTTTCCCGCTTCCTCAGAGCCCTTGGCCCGGCTTGACCTTGACCACTTCGACGGCCGTTTCCGGCGTGCGAGCGACCTGGCGCGAAACATCCTGCCGCTTGACGTTCTGGCGGTGACGCAAGGTCAGCACGATCGCGCCGATCATTGCGACAAGAAGCACCATGCCGGCAATCTGGAAGAAATAGACATAATTGGTGTAGAGCACGTCCCCGAGGGCGGCCGTATTGGTGCGCTCAGCCGGGTTCGGGATCGGCATGGTGATCGACTTCGCAGCTTCCGGCGACAGCACGCTCGAGCCGATGACGAGGATCAGTTCGGCACCGACGATCAGGCCGACGAGGAGGCCGATCGGGGCATATTGCAGAACGCCGGACTTGAGCTCGGCGAAATCGATGTCCAGCATCATCACGACGAACAGGAAGAGAACCGCCACCGCGCCGATGTAAACGACCAGCAGGATCATCGCGAGGAATTCGGCGCCGGTCAGAAGGAAGAGACCGGCCGAATTGAAGAAGACAACGATGAGGAACAGGACCGAGTGGACCGGGTTCCTGGACGAAATGACCATGAACGCCGACGCCACGGCGACGAACGCGAACAGATAGAAGAATAGTGCCTGCAGACCCATCGTGGTGCCTTCTCGTCCCTCGTCGAGATCGGGCTGATCGCCCTACCCGCCCGACCGGTGCCATTTAAGCGCCGGCATGAATTTGAATGAGCCGGAAGCGTAAGCCATCCGGCGAATGCGCCTTACCGGTAAGGCGCATCCATTGCGATATTGCGGGCGATCTCGCGTTCCCAGCGATCGCCATTTTCCAGGAGCCGTGCCTTGTCGAAATAAAGCTCTTCGCGGGTTTCCGTAGAGAACTCGAAATTCGGGCCTTCGACGATCGCGTCGACCGGGCATGCTTCCTGGCAGAAGCCGCAATAGATGCACTTCACCATGTCGATGTCGTAACGCACCGTGCGGCGGGTGCCGTCATTCCGGCGCGGTCCTGCCTCGATGGTGATCGCCTGAGCGGGACAGATCGCCTCGCACAGCTTGCAGGCGATGCAACGCTCCTCCCCGTTCGGATAACGGCGCAGCGCATGTTCGCCACGGAAGCGTGGGCTAACCGGGCCCTTCTCGAAGGGGTAGTTGATCGTGGCCTTCTGCTTGAAGAAATACTTCATCGACAGGAAGAAGGCGCCGACGAACTCCTTCAGGAACAGCGAGTTGATAGCCTGTGCAATAGCCATCTTATTCTCCAATAATGCCGAGGAACGGACCGGTCATGATCAAGCCCATCCCGTCAGTTTCAGCACGAATGCAACGATGATCAGCATAATGAGCGACAGCGGAAGGAAGACCTTCCAGCCGAGGCGCATGAGCTGGTCATAGCGGTAACGCGGTACGAATGCCTTCACCATGGCGATCATGAAGAAGACCATTGTGCCCTTGAGCACGAACCAGATGATACCCGGCACCCAGTTGAGGATGGCGATATCGACCGGCGGCAGCCAGCCGCCGAGGAACAGGATCGTCGTCAGCGAGCAGACCATCAGAATGGCGGCGTATTCGCTGAGCATCAGCATCATGTAAGGCGCCGAGCCATATTCGACCATGTAGCCGGCGACCAGTTCGGATTCAGCTTCCGGAAGATCGAAGGGCGGACGGTTGGTTTCGGCAAGGCCCGAGATGAAGAAGATCACGAACATCGGGAAGAGCGACAGCCAGTGCCAATCAAGGAAGGAACTCGGCAGGCCGAGCTTGGTGCCGAGGCCATCCTGCTGCGACAAAACGATATCCGTCAGGTTCAGCGAACCGACGCAGAGCAGGACCGCAACGATGACGAAACCGATCGAGACTTCGTAGGACACCATCTGGGCCGCAGAACGGAGCGCGCCGAGGAACGGGTATTTGGAGTTCGACGCCCAGCCCGCCATGATGATCCCGTAGACCTCCAGCGAGGAGATCGCGAAGATGTAGAGAATGCCGACATTGATATCGGCAATGGCCCAGCCGAGGTTGAGCGGAATGACCGCCCAGGTGGCGAGTGCAAGCGTCACTGAAACGAGCGGCGCCAGAAGGAAGACGGCCTTGTTGGCACCGGCAGGAATCACCGGTTCCTTGAAGACGAACTTCAGAAGGTCGGCAAAGGACTGGAACAGACCGAAGGGACCGACGATGTTCGGACCGCGGCGCAGCTGTACGGCAGCCCAGATCTTGCGGTCGGCCAGCAGGATGTAAGCAATGAAAACCAGAAGGCAGACCAAAAGCAGAAGCGACTGCCCCAGCATGATGAGCCCCGGCCAAACGTAGGTCCAGAAGAACGAATCCATAGTCATATCACTCCGCCGCAGCCTGGAAGTTGTTGCGGGCCAATGCCGAGCACTCCGCCATGACGGCAGACGCGCGGGCAATCGGGTTGGTCAGGTAAAAATCCTTGATCGGCGAGGAGAAGCCGCCCTTGGTCATTTCGCCGGCTTTCTGGCCGAGCGCTGCCACGTCGTTAACGGAACCAGCTGCAATCTCGTCGATTTCGGCGAAATGCGGGTGGTCCTGATAAAGCGCGGCGCGCAGCGCATGGAGACTGTCGAAAGGCAGCTTCTTGCCGAGCACGTCGGAGAGCGCACGCAGGATCGCCCATTCCTCGCGGGCTTCGCCCGGCGCAAAGCCGGCACGGTTGCCCATCTGGACGCGGCCTTCGGTATTGACCCAGGTGCCGGACTTTTCGGTATAGGCGGCACCCGGCAGGATGATGTCGGCGTTATGCGCGCCGGCATCGCCGTGGCTGCCGATATAGATCGTCGTCTTGGCGTATTTGGCCGAGAAATTCATCTCGTCGGCGCCGAGAAGGAAAAGAACATCCATCGAGCGCAGCATGGTCGCCGCATCGGCACCCTTCGGCCCAGGAACAAAACCAAGATCGAGGCCACCGACGCGAGATGCCGCCGTGTGAAGAACGGCAAGACCGTTCCACTCTTCGGTCAGCGCGCCGACGGAGCCTGCGAGCTGGCTTGCGGCCTGAAGAATGGCAAGACCATCCGGACGGGTGAGAGCCCCCTGCCCTACTATGATCATCGGGTTCTTGGCGGAACGCAGCTTTTCGGCAAAGCTGTTGGCACCCGAGGCCAGATCGGCAAGCGTTTCGGGACCTGCGCCAAGATAGTCATAAGGGTAACGCAGCTCGTTGACTTCGCCGATCACGCCGATCGGGAAATTGCCGCGGCGGAAGCGCTTGCGGATCCGAGCGTTGAGCACGGCCGCTTCAAGGCGCGGATTGGCGCCGATGATGAGCAGAGCGCCGGCCTGTTCGATACCTTCGATCGTCGGGTTGAAGAGGTAGCTCGAACGGCCAAGCGACGGATCAAGCGCCGTCCCGTCCTGGCGACAGTCGAGATTTTCCGATCCGAGCGAGGTCAGAAGCTGCTTCAGCGCATACATTTCCTCAACCGAGGCGAGATCGCCGGCGATCGCGCCGATCTTGTCGCTCGAAGCGGCGGAAACGGCAGCCTTCACGGCAGCAAACGCTTCACCCCAGCTTGCCGGCTGCAGACGGCCGTCCTTGCGGACGTAAGGACGGTCGAGACGCTGGGTCTTGAGACCATCCCAGATGAAGCGGGTCTTGTCGGAGATCCACTCCTCGTTCACCTGTTCGTTGACGCGCGGCATGATACGCATGACTTCGCGGCCACGGGTATCGACGCGGATGGCGGAGCCGACGGCATCCATGACGTCGATCGATTCCGTCTTGCCGAGTTCCCAGGGACGGGCGGTGAAGGCAAAGGGCTTGGAGGTCAGTGCACCGACCGGGCAAAGGTCAACGACGTTGCCCTGCAGCTCGGAAGTCATGGCCTGTTCGAGATAGGTGGTGATCTCGGCATCTTCGCCACGACCGATCAGGCCGAGTTCGGAAATGCCGCCGACTTCGGTGGTGAAGCGGACGCAGCGCGTGCAGTGGATGCAGCGGTTCATCACCGTCTTGACCAGCGGGCCGATATACTTGTCTTCGACCGCGCGCTTGTTTTCACCGTAGCGCGAGCTGTCGATGCCAAACGCCATCGCCTGGTCCTGCAGGTCGCATTCGCCGCCCTGGTCGCAGATCGGGCAATCCAGCGGATGGTTGATCAGCAGGAATTCCATCACGCCTTCACGGGCCTTCTTGACCATCGGCGTGTTGGTGAAGATTTCCGGCAGTTCGCCGTTCGGGCCGCCGCGGATATCGCGCACGCCCATGGCGCAGGAAGCCGTCGGCTTCGGCGGACCACCCTTCACTTCGATCAGACACATGCGGCAGTTGCCCGCCACCGACAGACGCTCATGGAAACAAAAGCGCGGAATCTCGGCTCCCGCTTCCTCGCATGCCTGAAGCAGCGTGAAATGGTCAGGAACTTCGATTTCGTTGCCGTCAACCTTCAGCTTTGCCATCGTATCACTTACGTCCTGTGTTCAACCCGAGCTGTTCAAACCCGGAAATAGTTCATTTCAACAACCGAAATCCTGCTTTTCGCAGGCCTATTCGGCCGCCTCCATGACGGCGCCTTCAGACGTCGCATTGTATGTGTACTGGTCGATCCGCGCCTCGATCTCGGGGCGGAAGTTGCGGATCAGGCCCTGGATCGGCCATGCGGCAGCGTCGCCGAGCGCGCAGATCGTGTGGCCTTCGACCTGTTTGGAAACCTGGAACAGCATGTCGATTTCACGCTTCTGGGCGTTTCCGCGCACCATGCGTTCCATCAGGCGCATCATCCAGCCGGTACCTTCGCGGCACGGCGTGCACTGGCCGCAGCTCTCATGCTTGAAGAAGGCCGCAATTCGCCAGATCGCCTTGATGACGTCGGTAGACTTGTCCATGACGATCATGCCGCCGGTGCCGAAGGAAGACTTCACCTCGCGCATGCCGTCGAAATCCATGATCGCGTCGGCCATGTCTTCGCCACGGACGATCGGGCAGGATGCGCCGCCGGGGATGACGGCAAGCAGATTGTCCCAGCCGCCGCGGATGCCGCCGCAATGATGCTCGATGATCTCGCGGAAGGAGAGACCCATAGCTTCTTCGAAGGTGCAGGGGCGCTCGACGTGGCCGGAGACCATGAAAAGCTTGGTGCCGACATTGTTGGCGCGGCCGATCGAGGAGAACCAGGATGCGCCACGGCGCAGGATCGTCGGGGCGACCGAAATCGACTCGACGTTGTTAACCGTGGTCGGGCAGCCGTAGAGGCCCATGTTCGCCGGGAACGGCGGCTTCATGCGCGGCTGGCCCTTCTTGCCCTCAAGGCTTTCGAGAAGTGCTGTTTCTTCACCGCAGATATAGGCGCCGGCGCCGTGATGGACGATGACGTCGAAATCCCAGCCGTTCTTGTTGTTCTTGCCGAGCAGGCCGGCGTCATAGCATTCGTCGATCGCCGCCTGCAGGGCTTCACGCTCGCGCATGTACTCGCCGCGGACATAGATATAGGCCGTATGTGCGCCCATGGCGAAACCGGCGATGACGCAGCCTTCGATCAGCGTGTGCGGATCATGGCGCAGGATTTCGCGGTCCTTGCAGGTGCCAGGTTCGGATTCGTCGGCATTGACGACGAGATAATGCGGGCGACCATCGTTCTCCTTCGGCATGAACGACCATTTGAGGCCGGTCGGGAAGCCTGCGCCACCACGACCACGAAGGCCGGACGCCTTCATCTCGTTGATGATCCAGTCCCTGCCCTTTTCGATGATGATCTTCGTGCCATCCCAATGGCCACGGCTCATCGCGCCCTTCAAGGACTTGTCCTTGAGGCCGTAGATGTTGGTGAAGATGCGATCCTGATCTTTGAGCATGGCTTATTCCTCAAACCCGCCGACAAGCCGGATGGCTCGAACGGGTGCCGTGGATGCAAAGTTGTCGCCGTTTTGCGTGATGGACGCAATCATTCCGCGTCTCCCCCGGTGGCCTTCTTGCGTGTACGCTTGGGCTTGGTTTCCCCGGATGGCACTCCCGGCTCGACCGGAGCACCTTCCGCCTTGCTACCCGGCGCCTTTTTGTCCGACTTGGTGGTGGTCGTGGCCGATTCGCCCTTTTCCGCCTCCTTGGCGTTTCTGGCGGCAGCCTTCGGTGCCGTTGCCGGCGTCTTCAGCTTGGGATCGGTCTCGGGCGCCGTGTCCTTCGGATGGGCAGCGTCCGCCGGAGGAACGGAGGCGGCATCAACCGGCGCCGGCTGGGGGTCGAGATTGGTGCGGACCGGCTTGATATCGTCATTCAGCGTGATCGCACCACCTATCGGTGCGGACAGGTGACGATCGATCTGCGGGCCGGGCTTGATCTCTGCGCCCTTGCCTGCCTCGAACGCATCGATGATTTCTTCAAGACGCTCAGGCGTGAGGTCTTCGTAGGCATCCTTGAAGATGATGACCATCGGTGCGTTGACGCAGGCACCCTGACACTCGACCTCTTCCCAAGAGAGCGTGCCATCGGCATTCGGCTGCAGCGGATCGTGATGGATCTTGTGCTGACAGACCTTGATCAGCTCTTCGGCGCCGCGCAGCATGCAGGGCGTGGTGCCGCAGACCTGGATATGGGCGCGGGTGCCGATCGGCTTCAGCTGGAACTGGGTGTAGAAGGTCGCCACTTCCATGACGCGGATATAGGGCATGTCCAGCTTGGCCGCGACATGCTCGATCGTGGCGCGGGTAACCCAGCCTTCCTGCTCCTGCGCTCGCATCAGAAGCGGGATGACGGCCGACTGCTGCCGGCCTTCCGGATATTTCCTGATCGTTGCCTCGGCCCAGGCCGCGTTCTCTTCGTTGAAGGCGAAGTTAGCGGGCTGGAACTGTTCTTCGGCTAGTCGACGAACGGACATTCTTTCTCACGCCTTATCAGTTTATTGACACACGCCGCGAGACCGCCCCAACGGCGGCTTCGCAGGCATTGGCAGGGATGATCGCAACGACTTCAGTCATCAGCGATCTACCTCACCGAACACGATATCGAACGAGCCCAGCACCGCCGAGACGTCCGCCAGCTGATGCCCGCGACAGGCGAAATCCATCGCCTGCAGATGCGCATAACCCGGAGCACGGATCTTGCAGCGATACGGCTTGTTGGTGCCGTCAGCCACAAGGAACACGCCGAATTCGCCCTTGGGCGCTTCAACGGCGGCATACACTTCGCCGGCCGGGACGTGGTAACCCTCGGTATAGAGCTTGAAGTGGTGGATCAGCGCTTCCATCGAGCGCTTCATCTCGCCGCGCTTCGGCGGCACAACCTTGCCGTCGGTAGCCGAGAACGGGCCGGCCTTTGCATCGCTCAGCAAGCGGTTGACGCACTGCTTCATGATCTTGCAGCTCTCGCGCATCTCTATCATGCGGATCAGGTAACGGTCATAACAGTCGCCGTTCTTGCCGATCGGAATGTCGAACTCTAGCTCGGAATAACATTCGTAAGGCTGCGCGCGGCGCAGGTCCCAGGCAGCACCCGAACCACGCACCATGACACCAGAGAAGCCGCGTGCCCAGGCATCGTTGATATCGATGACGCCGATATCGACGTTACGCTGCTTGAAAATGCGGTTGCCGGTCAGAAGGTCATCGATATCGTCCAGCTTGGACGGGAACTGGTCGCACCATGCGCCGATATCCTCGACCAGTTCGTGCGGCAGATCCTGGTGGACGCCGCCCGGACGGAAATAGGCTGCGTGCATGCGCGCACCACAGGCGCGCTCGTAAAACACCATCAGCTTTTCGCGCTCTTCGAAACCCCAGAGCGGCGGCGTGAGAGCGCCGACGTCCATGGCCTGGGTCGTGACGTTGAGGAGATGCGACAGGATACGGCCGATTTCCGAATAAAGGACGCGGATAAGCTGGCCGCGGATCGGGATTTCCAGACCGAGCATCTTTTCGACGGCCAGGGCAAAGGCATGTTCCTGGTTCATCGGCGCGACGTAATCGAGGCGATCGAAATAAGGAACGGCCTGCAGATAGGTCTTCGTCTCGATGAGCTTTTCGGTGCCGCGGTGCAGAAGGCCGATATGCGGATCGACTCGCTCCACAATTTCGCCGTCGAGTTCCAGCACAAGACGCAGAACGCCGTGCGCGGCAGGATGCTGCGGCCCGAAATTGATATTGAAGTTACGAACGTTGTGCTCGGTCATCTGCGGCTCCATGCCAGTGCTCCAGGCACCGGGCGGGGAAAAACGTGGCGTCAAACCGGCGCTTTCGCGCCAGTTTCAGATTCGGCGTCAGGTGTTTGCTTTCTCATCCCCAGGAAGAACATATTCCGGTCCCTCCCACGGGCTCAGGAAGTCGAAGCTGCGAAACTCCTGGCGAAGTTCGACCGGCTCGTAGACGACTCGCTTGACGCTGTCGTCGTAACGAACCTCGACAAAACCGGTAGTCGGAAAGTCCTTGCGCAGCGGGTGACCTTCAAAGCCGTAATCAGTGAGGATGCGGCGAAGATCCGGATGGCCGGTGAACAGGATGCCGTACATGTCCCAGGCTTCCCGCTCGAACCAGTCGGCACCCGGGAAAACCGGGGTGATGGAAGGTACGGTTTCTTCCTCGGCCGTTGCGAGCTTGACGCGGATGCGCAGGTTCTGCTTCGGCGACAGGAGATGATAGACCACATCGAAACGCTTGACGCGGGCCGGGTAATCGACACCGCAGGCATCGATGAAACTAACGAAACCGCAGCGGGCATCGTCCCGCAGGAAGGTCATCAGTTCGACGACACCGGCACCGGTGGTGACCAGCGTCAGCTCGCCATAGGCAAGCACGACGTCCTCGACCAGCGACGGGCGCGCCTCGCGGATATAGGTGGAAAGTTCGCTCAGGGCTTCGGTCATGATATCCTCCAAGGCCCCTTTAGCGTTCGATCGTGCCGGTGCGGCGGATCTTCTTCTGCAGCAAAAGCACGCCGTAAAGCAGCGCTTCTGCCGTGGGAGGACAGCCCGGCACATAGATATCGACCGGCACGACGCGGTCGCAGCCACGCACCACCGAATAGGAATAATGATAGTACCCGCCGCCGTTGGCGCAGGAGCCCATCGAGATGACGTAACGCGGCTCCGGCATCTGGTCGTAGACCTTGCGGAGTGCGGGCGCCATCTTGTTGGTCAGCGTGCCGGCGACGATCATCACGTCCGACTGGCGCGGTGATGCGCGCGGCGCGAAGCCGAAACGCTCGACGTCGTAACGCGGCATGGAAAGCTGCATCATTTCGACCGCGCAACAGGCAAGACCGAAGGTCATCCACATCAGCGAGCCGGTGCGCGCCCAGGTGATCAGCTCGTCCGTGGAGGTGACAAGAAAGCCCTTGTCGGCGAGCTCATTGTTGATCTCGCCGAAAAATGCATCGTCGCTGCCGATCGGCTTGCCGGTATTGGGATCAATGATGCCTTTCGGCCGAGGCGCAACGAGGGTGCTGCCGCTATCGACTACTCCCATTCCAGAGCTCCTTTTTTCCATTCGTAGATAAAGCCGACCGTCAGAACAGCAAGGAAGACCATCATCGACCAGAAGCCGAACCAGCCGATTTCACCGAAGGACACCGCCCAGGGGAAGAGGAACGCCACTTCGAGATCGAAGATGATGAAAAGAATCGACACGAGATAGAATCGAATATCGAACTTCATGCGCGCGTCATCGAATGCGTTGAAGCCGCATTCATAGGCCGACAGCTTTTCAGAATCGGGAGCCTTGTAGGCGACGGCAAACGGCGCGATCAAAAGCGCCAGGCCGATAACCATGGAGATTCCGATAAAGATCGCGATCGGGATGTAAGAAGCGAGAAGTTCACTCATGATATCCAACCCCTGCCTGCAAGAAGCGCCGAACGACGCATTTTTAGGCAATGCGCGGGCAAGCGAACGTGCATTGCAACAAGCCGTGACTATCGCAGCAGCGTTTCCCACGCAAGTGCTTTAACAAGCCACCTCACACGCATAGAGGTGTGAAAGACGACAAAACGTCGCAGCCGGCGCAGGAAAGCCTGAAACGATTGAAAAACAGCACTACGATTACGCCGGGAGTATCGCGAAAAGTTATTAACAGGAGCAAAAAACTCAACGTTTGCAGCAGATTTGCGTTTTGCCAACTCCAGCCATGACCAACGGGGCCTGCGACGTTTGTGCGCAACACAACAGACAGCAAAAAACAATCTTTGCAGTTGCAGAGGACGCCGGAAATACAGGCAAATCCCCTATCGCGCGCCCGCGTGCTCGCGCATTGCGGGAAACTCGCGAGCATGCTGCCAACATAACCGACAGAGACACAAGATATCCCGTACAAAGACGATCGATCACGCAATTGCGAACGACACCCTCCCCTCGCCGTATATCGATGGCCGGCAATTGGCACCCAACGGCCAGGAGAACCTTGCGCCCCAGCAAACAGGAGAACAAAAAATCATCACGATGCCGCCTTAGGCGACACGAACCACATCAATGGAGGAGAAAGAGAATGGCGCGAGTGACGGGGCTCGAACCCGCGACCTCCGGCGTGACAGGCCGGCACTCTAACCGACTGAGCTACACCCGCGCATTTGCCTTTTACGGCGGATCAACCGGGGTCAACCGGTGGATCAGTGAGAGAAGAATGGCGCGAGTGACGGGGCTCGAACCCGCGACCTCCGGCGTGACAGGCCGGCACTCTAACCGACTGAGCTACACCCGCACTTTCTTCAAGAAACCTCCCTCCGTGAAGGGAAAGCTCTTGGCCGGGCGACCTCAATCGCTCGGTTGGCGGCTGTCTAAGAGGTTCGGGATCGGGTGTCAAGCAGGTTTCAAGACAAAAGGATGACGCTTTCAACGTTTTATCCACAGCCACTCTTTTTTGCGCATATCCGACGAAATTTTCAAAAAAACATCACGAAGGCTCTTGCGGTTTTTTTCCGATCCGCATAGATCACGGCCACCGACGCGGCGGACACGATCCGACCTCGCGAAGGGCGATTAGCTCAGTTGGTAGAGCGCCTCGTTTACACCGAGGATGTCGGGAGTTCGAGTCTCTCATCGCCCACCATTTCCTTCCCTAAATCACAGAGATAGCCAAGCAGCCCTGCCCAGTAAGCGTGTCGTTTCGCAAAGACGCCAGGCGACGGCCCCGGGGCGGGCAGCGAAAACAGCGCATGTACGAATGCGCCACCGTTCTGATGACGGCCCGAAAACGCTCCCTTCCATTCAACCGGCGCGAACAGCTAGGTCATGCGCACGGATCAATCCCCTACCCCGGCTGATTCCTGGCATTATCCTTTTGCCAACAGATCCGGCGAATCTCGCAGCGTTCATCAATTGTGAACCCGAGGCCTCGTAACGTTGCCGCTCACCCTTGGTATCGTTCGTTCATGAGGTGGTGTTTGGCCAGGACAAGCGGACAACCTTCGATCCGATCGGCCCTTTCGGCAACACGGCAGGCATTTATCGGCGTTGCGGTTTTGAGCGCTGCCAGCAATATGCTGATGCTGGTCAGCCCGTTATTCATGATGCAGGTCTATGACCGGGTGCTGGCAAGCCACAGCATTCCGACACTTGCCGCGCTCTCACTTCTTGCGGCCGGCATTTATGCGGTGTTGGCAATCATCGAAATTCTGCGCTCGAAAATCCTTTTGCAGATCGGACGCCGCCTCGACGAGCAACTCAGCGAATCGTCAATCATGGCGACGCTTGCCGTTACGTCGACCGGGCAGGATGGCGTGTCACCGGCGCCGCTTCGGGATCTCGATCAGATCCGCCAGTTCATGAGCGGCCCCGGTCCGATCGCGATCGCAGACCTGCCGTGGATTCCGGTCTTCATTCTGTTGCTGTATTTCTTCCATCCCGTTTTCGGGCTTGCCGTCGTCGGCGGCGCCATCGTTCTGTTGAGCCTGACGCTTTGCAGCGAATTGCTCCTGAGGAAACCGGGACGGCAAGCCGCGCAATTTCTGGCGAACCGCTGGGAGCTTTCCGAGAGCGGCCGCCGCAACGCCGACATGCTGCGCGCCATGGGCATGCAGGATGCGTTCACGAAACGGATCGAAAGCGCCCATGACAGATATACCGGCGCAAATCTTCGCAGCAGCAACCTGACTGCAACCTTCAACGCCATCGCAAAAATCTTCCGGCTGGCGCTTCAATCCGGCATGCTGGCGCTCGGTGCGCTTCTTGTGATCGACCAGCTTGCATCGGCAGGCGTGATCATTGCGGCATCAGTGCTGACATCCAAGGCACTTGCCCCGATCGAGATGGCGACCGGACAGTGGCGCAATTTCATTTCGGCACGGCAAGCGTCCCGACGCCTGCAGGAAACCTTCGACCGGACAAGGCCGAGCAAGGCGGAGATGCAACTGCCGCCGCCCCACCGCTCGCTTTCCGTTGCCGGACTTGCAGTCGCGGCACCCGGAGGTGAAAACCCGCTGGTGCAGAATGTCTCGCTCAGCCTGTTTGCCGGTCAGAGTGCCGGCATCATCGGGCCGAGCGGCAGCGGGAAATCCTGCCTGGGCCGTGCGCTGACCGGCGCCTGGCCCGCCCTGAAGGGCACGATCCGGCTGGACGGGGCTGAACTGACACAGTGGGACAGTAACCGACTCGGTCCTTCGATCGGGTATCTACCGCAGATCGTCGAGCTTTTCGCCGGGACAGTTGCCGACAATATAGGACGCTTTTCGCCCTCGGCGACGCCCGAGGAGATCATCGACGCGGCCAAGCTCGCCAATGTGCATGAACTGATCCTTTCGCTTCCGGACGGTTACGACACCCAGGTTGGCGCCGGCGGCGGCACGCTTTCGGGCGGGCAGCGACAGCGCATCGGCCTGGCGCGCGCGCTCTTTGGCAATCCGTTCCTCATCGTCCTCGACGAACCGAACTCGAATCTTGATGCCGAGGGCGAAGAAGCACTCATGTCCGCGGTAATGAACGCTCGCCAGAAGGGCGCGATCGTCATTTTGATCGCTCATCGCGCCAACATGCTGAAGGTCGTCGATCATGTGCTTGTCGTCAACAACGGTATAATGACTGCATTCGGACCACGTGACGAGGTTCTCAGCAAACTCAAGACCAAGCCCGACGAGGCGCGGAGGATCGCGTGACGAAAACCGCATCGGAAAGTCCGGCAAACAAGGCCATCAGGCGCTACATGCTGCTCGGCGGCGTGACACTCGGCGCTCTCGTGATCGGTGCCGGCGGCTGGGCGGCGACAATGAACATCAGCTCGGCCGTCATCGGCAGCGGGGTGGTTGGGGTCGAAGGCAACACGAAGAAAATCCAGCACGGACAAGGCGGCATCGTCAGGGAAATCCGCGTCGGCAACGGTGCGGTCGTTCACGCCGGCGACATACTCGTGCGCCTTGATGGCGTCGAGGCCTCCACCAGCCTTGCGGCTACAATCAAGGAGATCGATCAGCTGGACGCGCGACGCCTGCGACTGATCACCGAGCGCGACGGAAGAAAGGAGCTGATCGATCCACTGCAACAGATGGCGCGCCTGGACGACCGGCCATTCATCGAGGGCCTGAACGCGGAAATATCGCTGTTTGAGGCACGGCGCGATCAGATCGAAAGCAAGATGGCGCAGCTCAAGGAACAGATAGCCCAGATCGAGCAACAGCGGGACGGCTCGCGCCAGCGGTTGCTCGCCAATGCGGAAGAGGCCTCGTGGAGCGAACAGCAGGCCCAGAGAATAGAAAATCTTGCCAAGGCAGGTTTGGTGCAATTCTCGCGGCTGGCGGATTCCAAACGCATGGTGGCACAGCTCAATGGCGAGCGCAGCCAGCTTATGTCCGATGAAGCCACTGCAGGAAAACGGATCACGGAAATCGAGTTGCAGATCGCACAATTGCGGAAGGACCGCCGTGCCGAGGTGCTTACCGACCTTCTCGACACAGAAGGCAGGCTTTCCAAGCTCAAAGAACAGCGGCTCGCGATCGAGGACCAGATCGCCCATCTTGAAATCCGAGCGCCGGTCGACGGCATCGTCCATCAGCTGGCGACACACACGATCGGCGGCCTTCTGAGCCCCGGCGAAACTGCGATGAATATCGTTCCGATCCGCGACATGCTGACCGTCGACATGCGGATCAGGCCGACCGATGTGGATCAGGTCTCGATCGGACAGGCCGCGCGGCTGCGCTTCTCGGCATTCAACCAAAGAACCACATCCGAGATCGAAGGCAAGGTGGAAAGCCTGTCGCCCGATGTCAGTATCAACGAGCAAACCGGCGAAACCTGGTATTCCGCGCGGATCGCGATCCCGCCGCAAGAGCGGGCGAAGCTCGGCAATCTGGCATTGATCCCCGGCATGCCGGTGGAGGCCTATATAAAGTCTGAGCCGCGCACGGCGCTTGCCTATCTGATAAAGCCGATCAGCGACCAGATGGAACGGGCAATGCGGGAAAACTGAAACTCCGAAAACAGCCTGTCGCCGCCCTTTGGGTTTGCGCTTCGCAGTTCATATTCGCGTGCGACTTTGCGCAAAGCCGGCGCGCAGCTTATCGCTGGCGTTCAGACCAGCACACAATAAATACTGGTGATGCACAAACAACAATGGACATTATTCCCAAGAAAATAAATAATGCCTTTAAGTTAAATATAAAATTTCGCACCACTACAAAGTACTACAGTATTCTCCTGGAGACAGAGGCATGATGCAGCTAAGTCATTTTATATCGTTGGATCATTATGCGATAGTTACTATAACCGACCATAGTCCTAACGGATCTGAGGCTTGTATAAATAATGGCGTATCATGCATAACATCAGGGCAATTCGCTGGCATCTTCTGTTTGACTATGCTTGGAAATCCTGCATTTCCTTGCGCCGCCATACGGCTTTGACGTTAAATATGCTGTCTGAAAAGCAGGCAGAACCCAAGCGTATCGTCTAAGTGTAGATTGGACTTACAATATAATGGATTGGCAATGAAATTTGGTACGAGCGGACTGAGGGGCCTGGTTACCGATCTCGAGGGGCGCGCGAGCGCACTTTATGCGCAGGCATTCGCGACCCATCTGATCAGAAGCGGCCGGGCAAAGGCGGGAGATCATATATTGGTCGGCCGCGACTACCGTCCATCCAGCCCGTCCATCGCCGCAACCTGCATCGGAGCGCTCAAGCGCGCAGGACTGGTGCCACTCGATTGCGGCGCATTGCCGACACCAGCACTTGCTCTTTATGGGCTGGAGATCGGCGCCGCTTCGCTGATGATTACCGGCTCCCATATTCCCGCCGATCGTAACGGCATCAAGTTCTATCGGGCAGACGGCGAGATCGACAAGCAGGACGAACTGCAGATTTCGGCAATCGCCGCCGAAATGGCCGATGCCGAGATCGATGCGGCGCCCGCGACGGCGCAGGACAGGAGCGAGGCCGCGAATAGGCTGTTTGCCAGGCGTGTCATGTCCATCCTGCCGGCCGGTTCGCTTGCTGGGCTGAAGATCGGCGTGTATCAGCATTCGACCGTCGCACGGGATCTGCTGGTCGAGGCGATCCGGCATTACGGTGCCGAGGTCGTCGAACTCGGGTTTTCAGAAGATTTCATTCCGGTCGATACCGAAGCCGTTTCACCCGAGACGATCGCGTCGCTGCGTCAATGGTCTCGCGATCACGGGCTCGACGCAATCGTTTCAGCCGATGGCGATGGAGACCGCCCTCTCCTGTCCGACGAAAAGGGTGAGCCTTTGCGTGGCGACCTGCTTGGGCTGATCTCATCGCTCTTCCTTGGCGCAGATGTGGTCGTGACACCGGTCACATCCAATTCCGGCATAGAGGCGAATGGTACGTTTGACGTCGTCCGCACGCGGGTGGGATCGCCTTTCGTGATTGCCGGCATGAGCGAGGCATTGGCTGCGGGGCGCGAGAAAGTCATGGGGTTCGAGGCCAATGGCGGTCTGCTGACAGCATCGACCTTCTCCCTGTCGGGCGGGACAATCAGGTCATTGCCGACGCGTGACAGTTTCCTTCCCATCCTGGCGCCTCTCTGGCTTGCCGCACAGAAGAAACTGCGCCTTTCGCAACTGGCCGACGACTTCCGCATGCCGGTCGCCATGGCAGATCGTCTGGAAAACTTTCCGATCGAAACGAGCGCTGCGCTGATGGAATATCTCAGGCAATCGGACGAGAACCTCAAAACCTTCCTGTCACCGATCGGCGCTGTCGCCAGGAAAAGTGACATCGACGGCCTCAGGGTTACTCTTGAGGACGGCCGTGTCGTGCATCTGCGTCCTTCCGGAAATGCACCGGAGATGCGCTGTTATGTCGAGGCCCCAACGGAAAAGGCTGCCGCGGCGCTGCTTGACAATGGCTTGGCTCTGATCCGGCGCTTTGCAACTGAACGCAATAGTTAGACGATAATTCCGGCACTGAACACAGAACGGCACAAAGCGGGGCTAGCATGACTGACAAGATCATTCCGGTAATCATGGCGGGCGGCAAGGGAACGCGTCTGTGGCCGCTTTCACGGGCCAGCGCGCCAAAACAGTTCATCCAGTTCACCGATGATCTCAGCCTGTTCCAAAAGACACTGGAGCGCATTTCCGACAGCAGTCTCTACGAGGCGCCTGTCGTCATCACCAACGAGGATTTCCGCTTTCTCGTGGCCGAGCAGGCTCGCGAACTGGGCATCAAGCTTTCCGGCGTTCTGCTGGAGCCAACGGCGCGCAATACCGCACCGGCCGTTGCCGCAGCTGCCGCCTTTGTAATCCGGAAATTCGGCGATGATGCCATCATCCAGGTTCTGGCATCGGACCACGAGATCGTTGCCAGTGAGAGTTATCAGGAAGCGATCGATATCGCGTTCAAGACGGCAAAGGCCGGAAAGCTCGTCACGTTCGGCATCATGCCGACCGAACCGGCAACCGGTTACGGTTATATCGAAGTCGGCCAAGAGCTCGGCGACGGCGCGAAGGCCGTGAAGCGTTTTGTCGAAAAACCGGATGCGAATAAGGCTGCAGCGATGCTGGATGCCGGAGGCTTTCTTTGGAACTCGGGCATCTTCATGTTCGGTGCAGCCCAGGTCATCTCGGAAATGAAGAAATACGCGCCTGCCGTGGCGGATGCTGCGGCAGAATCGGTTGCCAAGGCGCAGAACGATCTCGATTTCGTGCGGCTTGATGCCGAGGCATTCGGCAAGGCGACCGACATTTCCATCGATTATGCAATCATGGAAAAGACGGCGAATGCGGCAGTCGTCCCTTCCTCCTTCTCCTGGTCCGACATGGGAAGCTGGGATGCGGTGTGGAAACTCGGCAAACAGGATACCGACGGCAATGTCGCACTCGGCAATGCCACGGTGGTCAACACCCGCAATTCGCTCGTGATGTCGCGCACCAGCCATCTTGCCGTTCAGGGCCTGGACGGCGTTGCCGTCATCGCCAGCGAGGATGCAGTCTATGTCGGCAAGCTCGACGAGAGCCAGAGCGTCAGTTCTCTGGTCAAGAAACTGGCATCGGCCAAGGTCACCGCGGCGCTGACCCAGACCCATCCGACATCCTATCGTCCCTGGGGCGGATATACGTCGATCCTCAATGGCGACCGGTTTCAGGTGAAGCGGCTTTTCGTCACGCCGGGCAAGAAGCTTTCACTGCAGAAACACCATCACCGTTCCGAACACTGGATCTGCGTGAAGGGCACAGCGGAAGTGACGATCGGCGAGAGCATCAAGATCGTGCGCGAAAACGAGTCGGTCTACATCCCGCAGGGGGAGGTCCACCGCCTCGCCAATCCGGGCAAGATCATGCTCGAAATGATCGAGGTGCAAACTGGCTCCTATCTCGGGGAAGACGACATCATCCGCATTGTCGATGAGTTCGGACGGGGCTAATAACTGCGCTAACGAAGAACGTGGCCTACACCTATGTTGTCGGCCGCGGTGTCATCGATCTGTAGGCGCAAGGCTTTATCGATCGATCGACGCGATTTGATAGGAAGGCAGTCATATGCGCATCGTAATGGTTGGCTCGGGTTATGTCGGGCTTGTGTCTGGAGCGTGCTTTGCCGATTTCGGTCACACCGTGATCTGCGTCGACAAGGCAGAAGAGAAGATCGAAGCCTTGAAGAAGGGCATCATCCCGATCTTCGAACCGGGGCTCGATGCGCTGGTCGAGACCAACGTCAAGGCCGGCCGCCTGTCCTTCACTACCGAACTCGCACCGGCCGTTGCCGATGCAGATGTCGTGTTCATTGCGGTTGGTACTCCTTCCCGTCGCGGTGACGGTCATGCCGATCTCGGTTATGTGTATGCCGCTTCGAAGGAAATCGCCGAGGCGATGAAGGGCTTTACCGTCGTCGTCACCAAGTCGACCGTGCCGGTCGGCACCGGCGACGAGGTCGAGCGGATCATTCGCGAAAGCAACCCGGGCGCCGATTTCGCCGTGGTCTCGAACCCTGAATTCCTGCGCGAAGGTGCGGCCATCGAGGACTTCAAGCGGCCGGACCGTATCGTTGTCGGCATTTCCGACGAACGCGCCCGCCCGGTGATGAACGAGGTCTACCGGCCGCTATATCTCAACCAGGCACCGATCCTGTTTACCTCGCGCCGCACGTCCGAACTGATCAAGTATGCGGCCAATGCCTTCCTGGCGATGAAGATCACCTTCATCAACGAGATTGCCGATTTGTGCGAGCGGGTTGGTGCCGATGTTCAGGACGTTTCGCGCGGTATCGGCCTCGATGGCCGTATCGGCGGAAAATTCCTGCATGCCGGGCCGGGTTATGGCGGTTCCTGCTTCCCGAAGGATACGCTGGCTCTGGCCAAGACCGCGCAGGATTATGAAAGCCCCGTGCGCCTGATCGAAACGACGATTGCCGTCAACGACAACCGCAAGCGTGCCATGGGCCGCAAGGTGATCGCGGCAGCAGGAGGTGACGTGCGCGGCAAGAAGATTGCGATCTTCGGCCTGACGTTCAAGCCGAATACCGACGACATGCGGGATAGCCCGGCAATTGCCATCGTCCAGACGCTCAAGGACGCCGGTGCGATCGTCGCCGGTTATGATCCGGAGGGCATGGAAAACGCCCGGCAATTGATGGAGATCGAGTATACCGCCAATCCTTACGAGGCAGCGGATGGGGCGGATGTCGCGGTTCTCGTTACCGAATGGAACGAGTTCCGGGCGCTTGATCTTGACCGCCTGAAAACGATCATGAACGCTCCGATTTTCGTCGATCTGCGCAACGTTTACCGCGCGCATGAAGTTGAGCCGCACGGGTTCACCTACCACAGCATCGGCAAGAACAGCGGCTGACCAACCGCTGCCGGCCGCTCTGACCACAGGCGGCCGGACCTTTAAACTGCCGCCATTTTTTCCGCGGACCGCTAACCGCCGTATCCATCATGGCGTGGGCTGGCCTGCTGCATAGCACGCTGGCGCTTTACGTCGGCTTTGCCAGATCATCGACAGACATGATGAAGACGGCAAACCGCGACAAATAACAATCCGATATCGAGATTGTAGCCGCCCAGAGACATCACCGGTCGGCGACAAAGATCATTGCTCGACCATTTGCGGTCAGGAAAAAGATTCCGGGCGAGAAAACTCACCCGGAACCAATATTGGATCAGACCAGATCGAAACGGTCGGCGTTCATGACCTTCACCCATGCGCTGACGAAGTCCCTGACGAACTTTTCCTTTGCATCTGACTGGGCATAAACTTCCGCGATCGCACGAAGCTGCGAGTGCGAACCGAAGATGAGGTCGATCCGCGTGCCGGTCCACTTCAGTTCGTTCGAATGGCGATCGCGCCCTTCGTAAACCCCGGTCTCACCGGCCTTCGGCGCCCAAACCGTTCCCATGTCCAGGAGATTGACGAAGAAGTCATTCGTCAGCTTTTCCGGCGTGTCGGTGAAGACACCGTGCTCCGGTGCTCCGGCTTTCAGAACGCGCAGGCCACCGAGCAGAACTGTCATTTGCGGTGCCGTCAACGTCAGCAACTGCGCACGATCAACCAGCGCTTCTTCCGCCTTCAGGAACTGGAGGCGTTCGGTATTGACGTAGTTGCGGAACCCGTCGGCGCGTGGCTCAAGCGCAGCAAAGGACGCGGTGTCGGTCTGTTCCTGCGAGGCATCGGCACGACCCGCAGTGAACGGCACGACGACGCTATGGCCTCCAGCCTTGGCTGCCTTCTCCACGCCGGCAGCACCTGCCAGCACGATCAGGTCGGCCAGCGAGATCTTCTTGCCCCCGGCATTGGTGGCGTTGAAGTCCTGCTGGATACCTTCGAGGACGCCGAGCACCCTGGTGAGCTGTTCCGGCTGGTTGGCTTCCCAGTTCTTCTGCGGTTCCAGACGGATACGGGCACCGTTGGCACCGCCACGCTTGTCCGACCCACGGAAGCTCGAAGCGGAGGCCCAGGCGGTCGACACCAGTTCCTGCACCGAAAGGCCGGTCGCCAGGACCTTCTCCTTCAGCCGCGCGATATCCGCATCATCGACCAGCGGGTGGTCGATAGCCGGAATGACATCCTGCCAGATCAGGTCTTCGGCCGGCACTTCCGGACCGAGGTAACGGACCTTCGGCCCCATGTCGCGATGGGTGAGCTTGAACCAGGCGCGGGCAAAGGCGTCGGCGAACTCGGTCGGATTTTCCAGGAAGCGGCGCGAGATTTTTTCGTAAATCGGATCGAAACGCAGAGCGAGGTCGGAGGTGAGCATCGTCGGGCGGTGCTTCCTTGCACCGTCGAAAGCATCCGGCACGGAGGCATCAGCGTCCTTGGCGACCCATTGATGCGCGCCAGCAGGGCTCTTGGTCAGCTCCCACTCGAAACCGAAGAGGTTTTCGAAGAAGTAGTTGCTCCACTGGGTCGGCGTCTGGGACCATGTGACTTCCAGACCGCTACCGATGGCGTCACGGCCGACGCCGCTGTTGAACTTGCTGGACCAGCCGAGTCCCTGCGCTTCCAGCTCGCCGCCTTCGGGATCGATACCGACAAAGGACGGGTCGCCTGCACCATGGGTCTTTCCGAATGTGTGACCACCGGCGACGAGTGCAACCGTCTCCTCGTCGTTCATCGCCATGCGGGCGAAGGTATCGCGGATATCGCGCGCGGATGCGAGCGGATCGGGGTTGCCGTTCGGACCCTCCGGATTGACGTAGATGAGGCCCATCTGCACGGCACCGAGCGGCTCGGCCAGTTCACGTTCGCCGCTGTAGCGCTCGTCGCCCAGCCAGGTGCCTTCCGGCCCCCAGTAGAGCTCTTCCGGTTCCCAGACATCCGCGCGGCCGCCGGCAAAGCCGAAGGTCTTGAAGCCCATGGATTCCAGCGCAACGTTACCGGTGAGGATCAGAAGATCGGCCCAGGAAATCCTGTTGCCGTATTTCTGCTTGATCGGCCACAGGAGGCGGCGAGCCTTGTCGAGGTTGACGTTGTCGGGCCAGCTGTTGAGCGGGGCGAAACGCTGCTGGCCCATGCCAGCGCCACCACGACCATCGGTGATGCGATAAGTACCGGCGCTATGCCATGCCATGCGGATGAACAGGCCACCGTAATGACCAAAATCGGCCGGCCACCAGTCCTGGCTGTCGGTCATCAGCGCATGGAGATCCTGCTTCAGCGCATCGAGGTCGAGCTTTTTGAATTCCTCGGCATAATCGAAGGATTTCCCCATCGGATCAGAAAGCGAAGAGTGGGTGTGAAGGATCTGAACGTTCAGATGGCTCGGCCACCAGTCGCGGTTGGACCGTCCGCGCGGCGTGTTGCCATGAGCGACGGGACACTTACCACTGTTCTCGCTAGACTTGGCATCCATGACTATCTCCTTCCAGTCGTTGTTGTCGTGGCGGAAGCTGAAGCTGCATACGACGGCCCGAACGCTTCCTGGGTTGTGCTTCGTGAGGTTAAGCTGGAGCAGATCCTCTCCTGGGCAAATCAAATAACCGGATTTCTTGATAGTTTTAAGTTAGATTTACAGATTGTATCGATAAATAAATCCTATCGATACTGAAGGATGTCCAATTGGCGACATGTTCGCGCACGCAGCGGACTTTGAAAGCTCTGAAATCAATGGTATAAAGCGATAAAGAGATTTCGCGGCAAAATTGCTCCCGCGTCGGATCCGAAGCCTTAAATTCACCTCGAGCCATGGATCCAATGGCCACCCGATCTCACCTCCGAATGGCCGCTTCCTTACCACCCCGACCAGTAAAACGCTGGCCTTTGATGCTGTTACTGTTTGTCGTCATCGCCGGATTAGCCGCCACCGTATTGCTTGCCAATCAACAACGGAACCTCAAGACGCTTGCGCAGTTCCTCGGCATGCCTCTCCCGACGCTTGCCGCGAGTCCACCTCAAGCACAGACTGCAAGCCAGGCGCGGCGGGCACCCAAACCCGTCCCTCGCTGGCCCTGGCCCGCATTCGCCCCAGCGCCGGATCTTATAGAGCTCACATCCACCCCCGCAGACATGTGCAGCAGCCAAGCAGCCGGCGCTCAGGAAATACAGGCCTTTGCCGAATCGGAACAACGCGGCTGGGAATGCTCGATGCTGCGGGATGGTCTTGGCTCAAGCGGCGCGGCGTCGCTGTTTCTGCAGGCACGTGGCGCCATGCATGAACATGCGGACAATATTCGCGTGAAGTTCAATCTCGCCGACGACAAGCTGGACGGCGAACTTGCCGCGCAAGCCCTCGCCTTCCTCCGTCTCGCCGCTTCGATGCCGCGCGATCCGGTTCTGTCCGAAAAGCTGGCGAAAATGCTCACGAGCCATGCGGACTTCTATTTCATTGCCGGGTACCAGAGCCTGACATTCCAGCAGGAGATCGGCAATCCCGGAAGATACAATCTCATCGGTACCGACAGGGCATCGAAGACGCTGACAGATCATCCAAGGCTCTGGACGATGGAGCAGCAGGCCGGCACGCCGGTGCAGGACACGAAGGCAGGAAGGCTCCCCCGTCTCTTAACCTTGCCTGCAGGAAACGATTGAAGATCGACAGATTTGCGAATATCGACAATATGTTAACCCTCCTTTAGGGTACGGCTTCCCATTGTCGATGGGACTTTCCCGTCTGTGATTGGCGACATCAATGCGTAAACTCATCGGCTGGATGAAGGGTCGCCCGAAGGGCCAACCCTCTCCGCCTTCCCGACGCCGGATAGATCTGGGTGACGAACCCGCCACATATCCGATCTATGCGATCGGCGATGTGCACGGCTGCCTGAACGAACTGCAGCAGGCCGAAGCCCGCATAGCCGAAGATATCGCAAGAACGGGCCGCCCCGGGATGGTCGTCCTGCTTGGGGATTATGTCGACCGCGGCCCAAGCTCCTATCAGGTGATCGAGCATCTGCAACAGCCGAGCGAGCTGGGCCTACGCAGGCTCGCGCTCTGCGGCAACCATGACGACATTTTCAACAAGTTCATCGACGAACCCGAACTCTATACCGACTGGCTCAGACTTGGCGGCCAACAGACGTTGATCTCTTACGGGATCGACATCGACCGTCTGAGCGCCATGAAAAACGGGAGGTTGAACGATCTCAGGCAAGCGCTTGGCAAGGCGGTGCCGGCCAGCCATAAACAGTTCCTGACCAACCTGCCGATCTGCCTGAAGATCGGAAAGATCGTATTCGTTCATGCAGGCCTGCGCCCGCGGGTGGCACTCGAGAAGCAGAATGACGAAGACCTGATGTGGATCCGGGAGCCGTTTCTCAGCCAAGGCCCGGGTCAGCCGCTTTTGGTCGTACACGGGCACACGCCGCAGCCGACACCGGATATCGGCATGGGACGCATCGGGATCGACACGGGCGCCTATTACAGCGGCAAGCTGACCGTGCTGAAGATCGACGGCAGCCACAAGGCTTTCGTTTGAAGCGCAGGAGCGTCCGCCCCTATCTGCG
Organism: Pseudomonadota bacterium; assembly: GCA_023451735.1. Classification (GTDB taxonomy): domain Bacteria; phylum Pseudomonadota; class Alphaproteobacteria; order Rhizobiales; family Rhizobiaceae; genus Neorhizobium. The sequence goes on from JAEXYH010000029.1 coordinate 37,636, forward strand.
CGACCGCAGCCTATACCAGATGTCGATGAACGGTCTTGCCAGAGGACCGAACAGACCAAGTGCGGCAATCGAAGCCGTGAAATAGACCCGGGCGCTGCGGCGATCGATACCAGAAACGAGTTTGGCCGCGATGTCCTCAGCCCGCCTCGGCTTGATGCGACCCATCAAAATCTCGGCCTCTTTCGGCCGGTCCTGAAGTTCGCGGGCAAGCTGGGGTGTGTCGGTATCGGGCGGGAAACAGATACCGATCGTGACGCCCAGCGGCATTGCCTCCAGCCGCAGCGAATCGGCAAAACCGATAAGTGCGGATTTTGAGCCGCAATAGGCAGCATAGGCCGGAATGCCGATGAAGGCCGCCGCAGAGGAGACGATCATGATACGTCCCTCCCCACGGATTTTCATGCCGGCATAAACCGCTCGCACGGTGTTGACCACGCCGGCGAAATTGGTCTGCCACTGGGTTTCAAACAGTTCCGGTGTCTGCTCATGGAACCAGCCAGGTTCGACGATGCCGGCAGAGGCGACAAGAATATCGCATGGCCCATGGGCTGCCTCGCAGGCAGCGATTGCGGCCGAGATTTCTGCGCCGACCGCGGCATCAGATGTGGCGAGAAATATCTTCGCACCGCCTGTGGAGATCTGCTCGATTTCCCTGCGGGCCGCGTCCAGGCGATCGGCGTTGCGGGCGATCAGCGACACCGAAGCCCCTCGGCGGGCGTAAATCTTTGCAACTTCAAGACCTATGCCGCTCGATCCCCCGGTTACGACGACATGCATGGTCGCGCCCCTTTAAACTCAGCTATTGGGTGATTGAAGCAGCGGCGAAAGCTGCATCATCTTTTCCATATCGAGCGAGGCAAGTCCGAAATTACGCTCCTGCAGAGCCTTTAGCCGGCGCGCGGTTGCTTGGACAGCATGGCGAATCTGATCGTCCGTATGGTTGCAGGTGATGAAGAACCGCAGCCGCGCCATGCCTTCCGGCACGGCCGGATGGATGATCGGCAGGGCATTGACCCCTTCCTCCAGTAGCTCGTTCGATAACTGGACGGCACGAAGCGAGTCGCCCACGAGAACCGGGACAACCGAAAAACCGAGGCTGAGGCCCGTGTCGAGACCTGCCTTTTTTGCTTCTTCGAGAAACAGCGCGCCATTGCGGTGGAGTTTGTCAGTCCGCTCAGGCTGGCTACGCAGGATGTCCAGACCGGCCTTTGCGGCGCTCGCCAGGACCGGCGCCAGCCCGACGCTGTAGACAAAGCCCCCAGCCTCGGCCTTAAGGATATCGGCAAGCGCCTGGGAGCCGGCAATGTAACCGCCGCAGCTCGAGGTCGTTTTGGACAGCGTTCCCATCCAGATGTCGATCTCCTGGGGGTCGACATCGAAATGCTCGAAAGTTCCCCTGCCCGTCGTGCCGAGAACACCGAGCGCATGAGCCTCGTCGACCATCAGCCAAAAACCGTATCGGCTGCGCAGTTCCAGAAGCTTAGGCAGGTCGGCGATATCGCCGTCCATCGAATAAACGCCCTCGACGATGACGAGGACCCGCCGGAATTCCGACGACAGCGTCTTCAGCACCGTTTCGAGATTGTCGACGTCGTTGTGGCGGAAGAGCCTGCGCGTCGCGCCTGACTGCTTGATGCCCGCGAGCGCACTGTTGTGGATGAATTCGTCATGGATGACGAGATCCTGCGGGCCGACGAGACAGCTGATAGCCGCGACATTGGTCAAATAGCCGCTGACGAAACAGACCGCCGCCTCAACGCCATAGACCTCAGCAAGCGTTGCTTCGAGTTCAGTATGGACGGGGCGTTCGCCTGCAACGAGGCGGCTGGCGGATGCGGAAATGCCGTAGCGATCGATCGCTTCCTTGGCACTATTCGTGACCAGAGGATCCGTGTTGGTCCCCAGATAGTCGTAGGAGGCGAAGTTGGCGAAATCCCTGCCGGCCATGACGGTGGTGGCGCCGGCCGCTACATCGTGGGAACGATAAAAGGGGTTATCGACCCCGATCAATTCCCCGACCTTCCGCTGTGTCAACACCCGCTGGTATTCGGGAAGCTGATCGAATTTCGGACTTTGTCGAACCGGAGCCTGAGGTTGGCGGTTCAAGCGGGCTTCCCGATTGCGGCCAGACACTTCGCTGGTCTTTCGCATCTTTTCCAGAAAACCAAGCTTGGCGCCTCCGATTGGAGACACAGTTGCTTCCGGCTTGTCTTTCTTTGTCACTGAGCAGCTGCTTTCTGATTCTGGGTCGAGTGGCTCTTGACCAGACGGTCGAGCACCTCGTCCTGCGGAGCCTCCTCCTCCCCGCCACTCCGTTTCGAAACCCTCTCACGAAGGCGGGTGACCACGTCACTCACCGTCGTGTCCTCACCGACACCGCTCAACGGAATATCAAACCCGGTCTTTTGCTGGAAGCTCATCCCGAGTTCCATCGCCATCAGGCTGTCGAGACCGACATCCTTCAGGATCTTTTCCGGCGTGATACTGTCTTCGGTGACACGCAGGATCGCAGCGATTTCCGCAGCTACGATCTTGTGCAGGATCGCCTGCGCCTCATCGGCGGACTTGCCTGAAATCAGGGCTTCGAGATCGATCTGGTCACCATCTGCAGACGATTGCGCATTTCCGGCCGCCCGCATCGCTGTCTCGAACAGGCTGGCCGTTGAGATCGGGAGCATGCGGACCGCGTTCCAGTCGACTTCGGCGATCATCACTGCAGCGCCATCGATACTGCCGGTGTCGCTCGCCAGATAATTCTCGACCTGTTCCAGCGCATCACGCGCCTTCATTGCGGTCTTGCCGATCCTCTTTGACAGGATCTCGTTGACTTCGGCGTTGCGTGCAAGGAAGCCGGTATCGGCGATCGCACCGAACCCGACGGCCAGCGCCGGACGGCCGGCAGCGCGACGCATGCGGGCAAGTCCTTCGAGGTAGCCGTTGGCGATGACATAGTTTGCCTGGCCGGGGTTGCCGAGCATGGTGGTCGCGGACGAGAAGAGCAGGAAAAGCTCCAGCGCGTCGTCACGGGTCAGCTTGTCGAGCAGTTCCGCACCACGAACCTTGACGTCCACGACGGGACGATTGCGGTCGTCGGTCAGGTTCGACAGCAAAGCATCGTCCAGCACCATGGCGGCATGGATGATGCCCTTGATCGGAGCTGCGGCACGCAATTCTGTCAGAAGAGCGGACAGAGCCTGTTCATTGGTGATATCGCAGGCGTGAAGCGTCGCGGCGACGCCGATAGCGGCCCACTTTTCCAGAGCCTTGATGGTCGCTTCATCAGCAATGCCGCGGCGCGAGCAGAGTGCGATACGGCGCGCACCCTTGGCGACCAGCCAGTCAGCGGCAACGAGGCCAAAACCACCGATGCCACCCGCGACGAGGAAGGTTCCCTCGTCACTGAAGCGCACGGTCCGGTCAGTGGCGATAACCACCCGATCCCTGCCTCGAACCGGTGGACGGATAACGATCTTGCCGATCTGACCGGCATTCTGCATCAGCCGGAAGGCGCTGCCGATCTCGTCATAACCGAAGGCGCGATAAGGCAGAGGCACCAGGTCGCCGCTCTGGAAGAGTTCGCCGATCTCGGCGAAAATCCTCTTGGTGACCTTCGGCATATTAACCAGCAACTGGTCGGCGTCGATGCCGAAATAACTGATGTTGCGGCGGAACGGGCGCAGGCCGATCTTGCGGTCGGAATAATAGTCACGCTTGCCGAGTTCGAGGAACCGGCCGAAAGGTTTTACCAGCTCCAGGCTTCGCTCCATCGCTTCGGAGAAAAGCGAGTTCAGCACGAGATCGACACCCTCGCCATTCGTGACCTCACGGACGCGCGAGACGAAATCGAGAGAGCGGCTGTCGAAGATATGATCCGCCCCAAGCGCTTCGAGGAAGCGGCGCTTCTCGACAGTACCCGCCGTGGCGATGACCTTGGCACCCTTGAGCTTGGCGATCTGAAGGGCAGCAAGACCGACGCCGCCGGCGGCGCCATGAATGAGGATCGTTTCACCCGGTTCGATATGGCCGAGCTGGACCATCGCATAATAGGCGGTCAGGAAGGCGACCGGCACGGTTGCCGCGGCAGAAAAATCCAACCGATCGGGAAATTTAGTCACGCCATCGCGACGGACACGAACATGAGTGGAGAAGGCTGCAGGGCCGATGCCCATGACGCGATCGCCCGGGACAAGATCGGTGACGGCCGAACCGACACGCTCGATACGACCGGCCATTTCCATGCCGATCGTCGCGCCGGCAAAGCCGTCTTCCAATGCTTCTTCCGGCAGAAGGCCCATCGACCACATGACATCGCGGAAGTTCAGGCCAGCCGCCTCGACCGCGATGATGACCTCGTCATCACCCGGCTGCTGAAGCGTGCAGCTTTCCCAAACGATGCTGTCGACACGACCGCTGGTCATCTGATGGATCGTCGCAGCCTCGAAGTCGGACGTGGTACCATCCCGGCCCGCAGACGGGCCGGAAGCAGCGCGAATTTCGACAAGACCATTTTCGCCGGACAACCACTCGCGATTGGCGCCTTCAACCGTCGCAATCCGGTCGACGAGGGCAACAGCCTCTTCACCTTCGGCATCGATCAGGTGGATGTCGATTGCGTCATATTCGTTCTGCAGAACGCGGGCGAATGTCCACAATCCGCCATTGGCGGCATCGCTGTTTTCGCCGGCAAGCGGAGAACCACCCGGCGCAAGCACGATCAAACGCGGCCTCGCTGTCGAACCTGCCTGACGGGTCATTCCTTCAGCAAGAGCCTTGAAGCGAGACAATCTCGCAATCTCAAGCGCCGAAACAGCCTGCCCGGCACCGCGATCGGCAAGATAAGCCAAGCAGACCGGGGACTGGCTACCCTCCGGGACCAGCTCCAGCGCGCGTTCGGCCTCTGTCGCCTGTACGGTCGATGCATCAAAGAAGAAAGACGCGAGCGTCTGTTCGGAGACCTGTTCCGCAACGACGATGAGCCTGCCCCTGCCCGATGCGGCAGCAACCTGTTCCGTTTTTGCAGGAGAATGCGAGAGGGCAAGCACCAGAGCGCCCTCTTCCACCTGCATATCCTCGACAGACGAGATCTCGAAGCCGAGGTCGGACAGAAGCGTTTCCACCTGTGCCGAGGTGGCCAACTGGCCGACCGGGAATTCGGCGGACTGGCTTGCCGCGAACCACCCTTCAGACAGTCCAAAAGCGAAATCGTTGAATGCCGAGGGGGCACGATCGGCAAAGACCATCGCGGCGCCATTTTCGGCAGCCGCACGAACCGCCTGACGGACATCCTCGTCGCCGACAAGCATCGACCGGCTGGTCAAGCCACCGGCAACGATAAGGTCAACGCGCTTCAGACCGGCAAGAGCCCGGGGCTCAAAAACGGAGACACGCACATTCTGCTCGAACGCGAGTTCCAGCATACGTCGCGCATTTTCCTTTGGTTCGGCGATCACCAGCGTGGCACCGATCGACGCCGCAAGATCGGCAAGCCGTGTGCTGACAGATTGGCTTGTCGTACCGAGCTCAACAATAAACCGGACTTTTCCGGGGTTTTCACCGCAGAAGCGCTCGGTCAGATCGAATCCGCTTTCGGCACGGCGGTGACCAAGCGGAGAGTGGACCAGAACATGGTCCAGCGTCGCTTCGCTGACATTGCTCGTGCGTTCGCTCTCTGCTTCGACAGGTTTTCCGGACAGCGACAAGTGTTCGAGCGCATCGCGATAGACGTCGTTGACCAGAACCGCTTCGGCAATACGCGAGGAGTCCTCGCGGTAGATTTCCTGGATCAGTTCATCGACGCTCGGGAACGAGAAATCCCGCGGGATGGTCCAGCCGCTTTCGGATACGACGGCGATGCCGGCATCTTCGAGCGTGAACAGGCACGAGGTCAGGAAGGCGCGGAAATCATTGTCTCCCGGCAGCGCTGCCGAAGTCAGGTGTCCTTCGGCATCCGCAAGCGACAGGGCGATCTCATGGCAGGCACGATAGACGAGGGCATCAATCATCAAGGATGCATTGTCTTTCGCATCCGCCAGGGGAATTTCGCCCAGCGCTGGCAGTTTGACGCCATGTTCGGCCGAAGCGGCCGCAAGCACGCTTGGAACAGCGTCGAAGTGGAAGGCGACAGTATCAAGCGTGTGGTGACGGCGCAGCGACGTGCGGCGGAAGCGGCAATCCGAAAGGGTAGCAATCTGGTCGCCGTCCGCATCGAACAGACGGAAATTGACCTTGATCGAGAAATTGCTGAATCGCTCGATCTCGATGCGCGCTCTGGCGATCGCGCGCCCTTTGCCCGCAACCCGGATGGAGCCGAAGCGGACCGGAATATAGGGAGATCCGGCCTCAGTTCCGGAAAGCCGGTCGAACATAGCAACCAGACCATGGAAGGCTGCATCGACGGAGAAAGGATTGAGGTTGTAGCCGATATAGGGGTGAGCGGGAGATGCCGCTTCCTTCAGCTCGACCTCAACGATGTTTTCGCCGTAAGGCACAGCCTCTGACAGAAGCTGGAAGCGCGGGCCGTATTGCAGACCGAAACGCTCCGCCGTCTCATACACTTCAGCAGACGAGAGGCTAGCGCCGCCTTCAGCGGGTTCCTTGACTTCAATCCGGTGGCTTTCCTCATCCACCGGGCGCCGACAACGGCCGACGGCGTGAACAGTCCAGTCGTCGCTGCTCAAACGCTCGCGTGAGCGGATTTCGATATTGCCGGTTTCCGGGGAAAGGAGCGTAGACAGCTCCAGCATCCGGTCGGGGCGCAATTCCAGCGGCCGAACGATCTCCATGTTGGAGACCTCGACTTCGTCGGCGCCGAAATGCGCCTGGGCGGCAGTGACTGCGATTTCCAGGAAGCCGGCTCCAGGCAGGATCGCGCGTCCATCGACCACATGTTCCGCCAGATCCGGGAAAAGCAGCGCGTCGATATGATTCTTCCAGTGCGAGCCGTTCGGGTCGTTTCGCCAGCCGAGCAGCGTGTAGCTGTTCTTGAAATCCCGACCGAAGATATCGATCTCATCGGTCGTGGCCGGGACTTTCAGCGCGGTCGGCTCGAACGGCAGAGGCGGCAGGTCGACAACCGGGCTGCGTTTTCCCGAATGCCTGGACGGTGCGGGAACCGCCCCGTGCGCAATGGCACGCGAGAATGAGCGGGCCACTGGATCGCGACCATCGACAAGCGTTTCGCGCTGAAGCGAACCAATTACAGTGGCCGGCTGCGCCCTGCTCTTGGCAATTTCGGAGACGTAGTTCGACAGGATCGTGCGGGGCGAAATCTCGATGAACAAATTGCAGCCGAGATCGAGCGCCGCTTCGGTGGCTGAGCGGAAGAGCACGGGTTCGCGCACGTTGTGCCACCAATATTCGGCATCCAGACCGCTTCCGCCGTAGATTCCGCCGGTGACAGTGGAGATAAATGTGCAGGCGGCCGCCTGTGGCTCGATTGCCGGCAGTTCCGCGAGGAAGCCTTCGCGAGCGCTGTCGATGATCGGGTGGTGGAACGGATAGTTGATGTCCAGGATATGTACGACCGTCTGGGACTTGCGAGCGGCATCCCGGAATGCCTGGATTTCCGCAACCGGTCCGGAAATCGTCACGGAGTTCGGCGCGTTAACGGCCGCAACGTGGATACCATCCAGCCCGTGCGCCGCGGCAAATGCCACGGCCGCCTCTTCGCCCATCACGGCCGCGGCCATCTTGCCCTGCCCTGCAAACAGATGCTGGGAATGCGAGCGCTTGGCGACGATGGCGACGGCTTCGGCCGCCGTCAGCGCTTTCGAGGCATAGGCGGCAGCGATCTCACCAACGGAGTGACCGAAAACGACATCCGGCCTGATGCCGTAGGCACTCAGACTGTCCGAAAGCGATGCCTGCACAGCAAACAGCAGCGGCTGGGCAATCGTCGCATCAGCCAGTCGCGATCCCAGATCGTCCGCCACGATAAGGTCCGTCAGCTTTTCACCAAGGTGATATTCGAATAGCGCGCTGAAGGATTGGAAATACTGGCGGAAATGCGGGTTCTCGCGATAGGCTTCGACGCCCATCCCGGCCCATTGCGCGCCGTTTCCGGAAAAGACGAAGGCGATCTTGCCAAGCGAAGATGGCGCCTCGCCGCGCTCGCCGTCGGAAGGCTCGCCCGCAAGATGTGTCTTTATGGCATCAAGAACTCCGCGCTCGCTCCGGGCATCAACGGCGAACCGATGTTTAAGCGCGTCCCTGTTCGTCGTCGTGGCGGCGATGACGCGTCTGGCCTTTTCAGGTGCCGCGACGGAAAGACGGGCTTGATAATCCTTCAGCAGGCCTTCCAGCGCGCTGGCACTGTGGGCGCTGGCCAGGAACAGAAGGTTGTCGCCCTTTGCGGGCGAAGCAGCCTGGGTAGCCGGTTCCGGATCGCCGATGACGACATGTGCGTTGGTGCCGCCGAAACCGAAGGAGTTGATGCCCACAAGCCGGGCTTCCTTCGCCGGCAGTAGTTTGATGGCAGACGTCGTAACCCTTACATTGAGTGCATCGAAATCGATGTCCTCATTCGCCGTTTCGATATGCAGCGTTGCAGGAAGATAGTCGTTCTCAAGCGCCAGCATGGCCTTGAAAAGGCCAAACAGGCCGGAGACAGGCTCCGTGTGGCCGATGTTCGACTTGATCGAGCCGATCGGAAGCGGGGCACGGCGCTTCTGGCCAATAACGCTGCCGATTGCCCACACCTCGGCCGGATCGCCGACACGAGTGCCGGTTCCGTGGCCTTCGATGAAGGCAACGCGGTTCACATCGATACCGTGACCCTTGTAGATGGAGTTCAGCAGATCGGCCTGCGCCTCGCGCGAGGGGAGACTGATACCGTTGGTGCGACCGGAGGAATTGACGCCGGTTGCATGAATGCGAGCATAACTGCGGTCATGGCTCTGGCGCGCCACGTCGCTGCGGCGCAGGATGATTGCCGCACCGCCTTCGGCGCGCACATAACCCTGGCCATTGGTATCATAGGCCCGGCAAAGGCCTTCCGGCGACAACATGCGCGCCTGGGCGAAACCAACGAAGGACAACGGGTGAATGAGAAGATTGACGCCGCCGACGATCGCGGTGTCGATATCGCCACGCTCCAGTGCGCGCGCCGCCTGGTCCAGAGCGACCAGGGAGGACGAACAGGCCGTATCGATCGTCATGCTTGGACCATTGAGGCCAAAGACATGCGAGATCCGGTTGGAGACGATCGAGAGCGTATTGCCCGTCATGAAGTAAGGGCTGCCGGAGGCCGGATCTTCAGCCGACAGGTTGCCGCTGTCGAGGCTCGAAGCGCCGATATAAACGCCGACCCGCTCGTTCGCGAGTGTGCTTACCGGCAGATTGGCATCTTCGAGAGCTTTCCAGACCAGTGTCAGCAATATGCGCTGCTGCGGGTCCATCTGCATGGCTTCCCGCTGCGAAAGACCGAAGACGGCAGGGTCGAAATCATAGACTGCATCAATGACGCCGGCTGCAAACGTATAGGTCTTGCCCGGAGTTCCCTGGGTCGGATGCCAGAAACGAGCCAGTTCCCACCGATCAGCAGGGATTTGCGTGACGGTGCAACGACCGGTTCTGAGAACCTGCTGCAACTCTTCGATCGAGTTGGCGCCGGGCGCAACGCAGGCTCGGCCAATTACTTCTATCGTCATTGTTACTCTACGTTTGTCAAAGCCATAGTAGCTAATGCTGATTAAAGTCGGCACCGACTTTAACAACACACTTGCCTCTGGTTGTCACGAGAAAAGCAGAATAACCCACTACTTCAACGTGACGACACGAGAAAAATACAACTTTCAAAAAGTATGCACATACGAAGGGTTGTGCGGTCAATCACTCAAATTATTGGAAATTGCCGCCCCTTGCACGGCAATCCCGACAGGGGCGCCAATGACACGCAGGAATTTTGTCAGATCGACAGCCGGATGGCGCGAGGCGTAGATGACGTCGCGGCTTTTGACAGGGAAGGTCTGACCGACAAGCATGCTGTCGGCATGGCTCATGTCAAACCTGTAGACAATCGGATAGCGGCCGTTCTTGTCCGGCTGCATGCCCTTTCTCGTGAGTTCGTCAAACCGACGCTGCCCGAGAAGTCCGAGAACCACTTCCGGGTCCTCGTAGCGGAACAGGAAATACCCCTTGGCGTTGACCGCCTCGTCGTTGCCGCCGCGTCCGAGTGCCACCGCTTCCAGAAGGTTCAGATCGTTGGCGCCGAACTCGATCCGCGAATTGCTCTTGACGGCTCCCAGCAGCGTGAAGGTCCGCGGATCCTGGGTTACGAAAATCTGGTCGCCGGGCTGGACATAGATGTTTTCCGACGGGTTCTCGATGATCGACTTCATCAGTGCCGTGCCCGTACGCTTGCCGCGAACGAGCGTGACATAGGTCTCGTACGGCTGAGCCGTCGGACCACCTGCCTTGGCGATTACATCGGAAATCTGCTCGCCGTTCAGATTGAGCGGGATCTGTGCAGACTTGCCAACGGCACCAGCAACGGTGACCGAACGGGATGGCGTATCGCCCATGGCAATGATGACATCCGGCTCGACTGCCTTGCTCTTGAGAGAAGACAGGATTTCCTGGCGCGCCTGCTCCAGGGTGCGGCCGGCGAATCGGACGGTGCCGACATAGGGGATTGCGGCGGTACCGTCGGGCTGCACCACCACATCGATCGTGGCCTGTTTGCTGTCGGTGGTCGAGAACAGCCCATCGGCACCGGCTTCGAAGATCGTGACCTTCAGCTGGTCACCGATACCAATCACCGCCCTGCCCGGGCCGCCTCCGATACCGAAACGGCGCTTCAATGCGGTGGAAACATAGTCGGAGACCAGTCTGGCGGTGTGATTGTCGACATCGACAATATCGAAAACTGCGGCATTTACACGGCCGACCTCGGCGGGAGACCGACCAGCGTCTTCGTTGATCGCGGACGCCAGAGGCCCCTCACCCGGCACCGCTTGACATCCGGCCAAAGCAGCACAGATCACGATCGCAGTCACTCGAACCAAATCTCGATACTCCAAGTCAGGACCGTACGAGCGCTGGTTGCACCCACGTAATCCGGAATTTGACGCCCTTGAAAGCACACCGGAGGACGAACGACAAGCGTCATGGCTTGGGCTCCCCGGAAAATAAAATCAGGTGCGGTTTTAAGGCCATAGTCACCAGCGAACTGATACTCAGAAGCGAAACTAAAAAATTTAACTTAAATGCCTACTAATCAACGTGGTTAACGACCGGCCCGAAATCGCGCAAGAGATGCTCAAATGGTCTCCTCCCATTCACCATCGTTGCGAATCACGCTTGGACACGAACCTCTTCGATATGCCAAAACTTATGGGCATTTGAACCTGAAACGGAGCTATTTCCTTGGCGGACAAGGCGGAACTCTTGACGCCTCTGGTGCGCCTCCAAAGACGGCGGCGGGCAGCAAAGGCGTTCGGCACACTGCTGCTCATCGGCATGATGTTGCTTGTTAGTATCGTTCTTGCCGTCAATGACGGACGCAATTACAGGCGGCTCGTGACATGGCTCGGAATGGAGGAATATCTGACGCGGCCTTTTGCCGCTTCGCCACCGCCGGCTCTGCCCGCACGCCGCGCGTCACTCATCGTCGACGCTCCACCACGACTCATCCGGCCCGCGGTCGGCACATATGATAGGTTCCGTTTGTCCCCTCGCCTGACTGCCCATGAGCGTTGCGAGCGGCTCGGCGGAGACGGGCCGGCAGCGAGCTTCCAGGCTGCCGGTGGAGAATGGGAATGCATGCTTTCCACGGAACTCGGCACAACGCCTGAACCGTCAGTGCTCTTCATCCAGATCAAGGGAACGTCGTCCAGCACGTTCCGTACGTTTCGCCTCAAACTCAGCCTGCTCGATCCGGGGCAGGATGACGAAATGTTCCGGCTTGTGTCGAGAGCCATCGATCGTTTCGGATTTGAGTTGACGCAAGAAAACCGACGCTATCTGAACAGCAGGATCCGCGCAGGCAATGCCTTCTCGTCGAGACTGGAGGGTTATCGTGTCAGTTACGAAAAGGAGAGGGACGACGATCGTCGCTCCAACCTGCTGATCACGCAACTGCCTCAAATCTCAGCCTGCCAACAGCCGATACTGGCATCACGGGGAGCATCCATGCAGTCCTCGACCGCGCCTTTTGCGATTGAATGCATGCCGCTGGCGCACTCTCCTGCGTCACGCCCGATCCAGCCGGATTAGGTCAACATCATTTCCGAGCTCACGTTGCGCAGCATCCAGCAGGCTCGTCTGATGGGTGAAGAGGATCGACTGGAACGCGCCGCTCGATGAGCTCAGCGTACGCAGGCCTGCCGCGGTACGCTCGTCATCGAATGTCTGGAAGATATCGTCCAGCACCAGGGGCGCGGGCTCATTGCGGCGGCAATAATCCTCCAGGAACGCCAGCCGCAACGCCAGATACAGCTGATCTCCGGTTCCTTCGCTCAATCCGGGAAGCGGCACCTGCTCGCCTGTCTTCCGTTCAACAGCCAGTTGCAGGTCGTCGTTATCGTCATAGACCTGAATGAGGCGCGCGAAGCGCCCCCCCGTCAGATCGGAAAACACCTCGCCGGCGCGCGTCATGACCGGGTCCGCCTGCCGCTGGCGATATGATTCCATCGAATGCGCCAGAAGAGATCCAGCAAGTTTCAGCACCACCCAGCGGCGGGCAAGTTCCTTTGCCTCTTCCTCGGCGGCAAGCTTCTCGAACACTGCACGCTCGGCGCCGGTGCCTTTTTCCAGTTCCTGCCTGCGCCGCAGATTATCCGTTTCGGCGGCGCGCAGATCGGCAAGGTGATTGACCTGACGGCTATCTTCGGCTTCCAGGCGGTCGATTTCAAAGCCGGCTGTAATCCTGTCGAAATCGACCAGTGCGGCCCTTACCACGTCCTCCTCAAGACCATCCGCCTGCTCGATGAAGCGATTGCGGCACTGTTCCTCATTCGCGAGCAGCCTTCGGCGCTCCACAAGGTCCGCAAGGACGGTGCCGAGCCGGTCCGAATGAACGGCAACGGTTGCGGCCAGTTCGTTCCGTTCAGTATCAAGTCGTGCGGCTTCGGCGAGGTGCCGGGCATTGGCAAGCTCATTGCGCTCCAAGGCTGTTGCTAGCGTCATCCGCTGGTTATCCGCAGCACGCGCCTTGGTAACCCTGTCATTCAGCAAACCACCTGCAACATCTGCCGGGATCGACACGAGATCAGGTGCCAGTGAACGGCATAGCGTGATGATTTCCGTCTCGAACGCTTCCATGTCGCGGGCCATGCCACGCACCCGCCGGTCTCGGTTCTCCCGCTCGGACAGAAGATCCGGGAGCGTGCGCCAGATATCCAGCGCGGCATTTGCCATCTCGATCGTCGCATCCTCGGCCAGCCCAGCCGATAACGCGGCAGCACCGAAGCCCGACCGCCACAGATCAACCTTCTTGCGCAGATCGGCCTCATCCTTTTCCAGCCGTTCAAGCGTCCGACTTGCCGTGTCTCGCATCCGCTCGATCGTGCGTCCTTCGCTCCACTGGCGGCCGACTTCCTCCAGGCGAGTAGAGATCTCCCGTGCCAGGCTTCTCGGCGGCAGGATACCGGAGGATGCGCCCGTAGCCTCTGCAAGTGCTGCCAGCGCCGGCCGCAGCGCTTTCTCCCGGGAACGTAGCACCTCGTATTCATCCTCGGCGGCGTTCAGAGCGGAGGAAAGCGACACCAATCCGTCGACGGCGCGGCGCCACTCGATCATGCGCTCAGGCGTGCCGGGTGCCACCGGGACGGCATGGAAGAGATCCTCGAATTCCGTCACAGCATCGGATGCCGCGATCGCGGCTTCCTTGGCCGCGTGTTCAGCCGTGGCGATTGCGTCGGCCGTCTTGCGCTGCTGCAATCTCAGCTGTGCATGGCGTGAAACGCGTTCAGCATCGACAAGCGCCATATCAGCCAGCCGATCCGCCTCCTGCACGGAAGAGCTTGCAGCCTGCAACGTCACGTCGGACTGTCCCGAGGCCAGAGCTTCGATGAGGCCGTCTCGCTCCTGCCGGGCAAGTGCGATCGTCTCCCGCGAGACAATATTACCCTCGCCTTCCAGAAGCGCCAGCTGACCTTGGAGTTCATCCGCATCGCTCTTCAGGGCAACGGCCTTCTGCGATGTCTGTGCATGCTCCTGTCGGGCAGCTTCGATCAGACGGCGATGATGGGCAAGCGTCTCCATGTCCGGCAGCGGGACGGAGAGAAGATGGCCTATATCCCTCACCGAAGGATTGAGGCGTGCCAAAGCGGTATCAAGATCGCTTCTCGCACGGGCAGCACGGATTTTCAGCGTTTCGAGGTTGGTCAGTTCCTCTATGTCGGGCCGCAAAGCGGCAAGCTGATCGCTCAATGGCTTGGGGTCGACCACCCGCGTCAGCGGAACATCGGCTTCGAGTTTCCTCAGCTCATTGGCCTCTTCATCAATCCGCTTGCGAAGCTGCCGCATCTCGCGGTCAAGTTCGCTGCCCTCATCCACCAACTGACGAAGGCGTACCAAATCCGCATCCGCCGGCTGCATGCGCTGGAGATCGGAGAACTCCGTGAAGCCAAGACGGCGGGAAGCCTGAAGCAGCTTCTGATCAAAATCGTCCACCTCCGCACGAACACGTGCAATATCTTCCCTCGCCTTGAGGTAGACACCGCTACGGCCATAGGCCGCCAGAATATCCGGTGCCGCCGCGAGCAGAGCGTCATTCACGTGAACGGTGGCAATCTCCTCGCGCAGCCTTGCGACCTCGTGTTCGGATGCGGCAAGCGCCTCGGTATTTTCGCGGCAAGCCTCAAGCGTCGCTGCAAGCGTCGTCTCGAAGCCATCAGGCAGGTTGGCCAGGACCTCATGTTGGGCAAGCAACGTGCGTTCACGGTCCAGTTCGCGAAGCAGAGGTTCGAGAGCCATATGCCTACGCAAACGATCGAGCGCTCGCCTGGTCTCTTCACGTCCTTGCTGAAGGGTGCGGATCTCCGAGCCGAGCTCGGCCTCTTCCTTCAGCAGCGCCTTCCAGTCGCCGGCCTTCAGCTCGTTGTCACGCTCAGCCTTGCGCGCTGCGTCATGCGCATCGAGAACCTGATAAAAACTACGGTCCTTTGAGCGGCGCTGGGAATATATGGCGTCGGCATCCGCATCCAGCGACTTGCGCAGATTGGACAAGCCGGTCAGACCGGATGCGGCGGAAAACAGCAAGCTGCCGATCTCGCCGCCGCTTTTCAGCATGGTTTCACCACCGGCACGGAGCGAATCCGAGTTCAGACCGAAGGCACGTTCGAACACGTCGCGCGAGAGGTTTCCCAGATATGGCGCGAGGGCGTCGTCGGCCAGGCTCTCTTCCGCATCGGAATGTCCGAGCAGCGTGTTCTTGCGACCCTTGCGACGACGGAAAGAGAGTGTCTGCCCATCGCGGGCCGTCAGCTCCGCGCCGATGCGCAGAATGCCGACATCATGCAGGAAACCATAGGCGGAGCGCTCGGGAAAGCCGAACAGCAGATCCGAGATTGCGGACAGCGCAGAGGATTTTCCGGCTTCATTCGGCCCGTAAACGATATGCAATTTGGCGTCCGGCCGGAAGACGAGCTGGCGATCGGTGAGTGCGCCATAGCGAAGAATGTCGAGACGATCGAAACGCATGATCAGCCGGCCTCCGCCGCACGGGAGATGAGAAGGTCGCGGGCTTCGGCCAGAAGCACATCGAGGTCGTCACCAAGCGGCAAATCCCCTGCCCCGCTGCCACCCGGCAGTCTGGCGGCGATTTCAGCGATACGAGCAGCGGCATCTTCCAGCAGTTCCGGCGGGAACCCTTTCATGGCCAGCAGACCGTCGAGACCAAGCGTGCCGGTGCCGCGCTCCGCCGGCCCATCGTCGGGCGCGATCCGCAGATCGAGCTTTTCGAGCCAGATATCCGCATGGCCGCGATGGCAGGCGGCCTGAACTTCGTCACGGAAATCCGCCGCCTTTGACAGGATTTGATTACGGACGCGGCTCTTGCCGGTCATGCGGACCCGCAATGCGAGCGGTCGTCCTTCCATGGCCTCGACCAGCGGCTCGAGCGCGTGTTCGACACGACGCAGCACGGCGGTCGGTGTATCCTCGCTCTCTACAACGACGTTCAGCTCGGCAAAACGGGCGCTGTCGGTGATCAGGCGTTCATAGTCGATGCGGCCGTCCTCGACCGTCACCAGCACCGCGCCCTTGGCGCCGGTCTCGCGGATCGAACGGCCCTGCAGGTTACCCGGAAAGACCACCAGCGGGTCTTTCGCCACGATTTCGAAATCATGGACGTGACCGAGCGCCCAATAGTCGTAACCGCGCGAGCGCAAATCCTCGACCGAGCATGGAGCGTAGGGCGCATGCGGCTCGCGGCCGGTGAGCGAAGTGTGCAGAACGCCGATATTGAACCAACCGGATTCCGGCTTCGGATAGGCAAGCGCAAGGTTTTCATTTGCCGAGCGTTCGGCAAAGCCCTGCCCGTGCAGCGCGACCTTCAGATGCTCCAGCCGAAATGTGCCGGGTTTTGCGGTCGGGAATTCGCTGACGTTCTTCGGCAGCGTGATGGTTCGGGTAATCACGCTTTCGGCGTCGTGATTACCCTTCAGCAGGAAGACCGGGATGCCGGCGCGCTCCAGCCGCGCCACCTCGCGGTTGAAAAACAGGCCGATCTTGTTGTCCTTCCAGTCACCATCATAAACATCGCCGGCAACGATGAAGAAATCGACCTTGCGCTCAACGGCCTCGTCCACCAGCGCGGCAAACGCCTTGCGGCTTGCTTCGACAAAAAGCTCGGCGAGATCGGCATCCTTCAAGGCCAGCCCCTGAAAGGGGCTGCCGAGATGCAGGTCGGCGGCATGGATGAAGCGGAAGGAAGTCATCGAATCGTCTCATGCGAACACATCGGGAACGCCAGACTTAAGGCAGGCGCCCGAAATAAAAAAGGCCGGGTGTAAAAACACCCGGCCTTTCCCCATTCATTTGCGAAAGATCAGTTGGTGACCTTCAGGCTGACCGGCAGGAACAGGGTCTCGCCTGAGCTATCGTCAACGCCATCATTGTCGGTGACCATGAAAGCCTTACCGGATTTGTCGAAGGCGAAACCTTCCAGCTTGTCGACAACATAGCCGTTGGTGGCGTTCTTCAGGTCGGGAAGGAAATCATGGACTTCTTCCTTGGTGACGACCGGCAGTTCGCCACCGAGCTTGGCCGGCTTCAGGTCCTTGAGCGAGACGCGGTAGAGCTTCTTCAGCTTGGCGGCGTCGCCGATCAGGTTGTCGCGCTCGACGATGTAGAGGTAGTCGCCGTTGGCGGTGATTTCAGACAGGCCAACCCAGCCCTTTTCAGCCTTTTCGAGCGGGTAACGGACGGCTGCCCATTCCTTCGACTTGGGCTTGTAGGAGAGCAGCTTCGTCTGGCCCTTCGGGTCGTCCTTCCATTCGCGCTGGACGGCCATCCAGAGCGTCAGATCGTCGCCCTCGCCCGTCGTGGTGATGCCTTCGAGGCCGAAGCGGGTTTCGCCGGCGAGAAGTTCTGCCGGAAAGCCGATCTCGGTCTTGATCTCGCCCTTGGCATTGACGTTGTAGATACCGTGGCCGACGAGCTTGGAGCTGTCGCCTTCCGACGCGAGCCAGAAACCGCCCTTGCCATCCAGAGCGATGCCCTCGATATCAAGCTTCTGGGCCGACTGGCCGTTGCGGGTGATGCGCAGGACATTGGTGATTTCGGCAGGCTTCTTCGTCGCGTCGATGGTGAAGATCGACGGCTGCATGGCGTAGACCGAGTCGGACACGGCGTAGAACGTGCCATCCTTCTCCGCATCGCCGACGAGACCGGAAAGAGCGCCCCAGCCGATGACCTTACCATCTACATCCTTGGAGACGAGCGTCGGATAGGCCTTTTCACCTTCGGCCAGTTCATAGAGCATCACGTGCGAGCGGGCGCCGCCATCTTCGCCGAGATCGGCTTCGTTGGCGGAGGCAAGCAGGTTGCGGCTCGGAATGGCGACGGCGCCTTCCGGCGAAATGCCCGACGGCAGGAGCTGAACGAGTTCAGGCTCGCCACCGGTATCCTTGTAGAC